>NZ_NEDJ01000127.1 GCF_002114285.1 Halorubrum ezzemoulense DSM 17463 | reverse complement strand
CCTGTTCCAACCCTTGCTTGGACAGGCCGAGGAACTTCCGCAGCCACGGTTGAACAAGCGAAAACAGACATTCTGCCTGATTGATGTGGACTCCGTCAGGCGATACGTACCTCTCTTTGTGGACGACTGTTCGGTGATCCCGATCCATCTCGCGGTACGCTTGGAGTCCATCTGTCCAGACCTCTCCCAGCCGCTGGGAGAGGTCTTCATACTGTCGGCTGAATATTCTTTAGGCTAGAGTGTGATTCTAGGGTATGGCCACGCTTGACGCCGCCACCCTCGACGACCTCCGCGACGCTCTCGCGGAGGTCGAGGACAAGAAGCCGACACAACGGCTGATGGCGGTGATTAACTACCTCGAAGAAGACGACGCGACGATGGCAGAGGTAGCTGAACGGTACGGATACACCGGTCCATGGCTGTCTCGTTGGGTTGGCCGGCTTGACCGGCTCGCTGATGAGCCGGTCGAGCAAGTCGTCTACGACGATCCGCGTGAAGGCAGACCATCCGAACTCTCTGATGAACAGCACGACCAGTTCGTTGAGGTACTTCACGACTCACCCGAAGAAGTTGGACTAGACGCGCCCGCGTGGTCTGTTCCACTAGCTCGTCACTATCTCGTCGAAGAGTTTGACGTTGAGTACTGTGAGCGGCACGTCCGACGATTGATGTCTGAGGCCGGGCTGTCCTGGAAGACAGCCCGGCCGGAGTTCTACAAATCCGACGAGAGAGCCCAAGAAGCCTGGCAAGAAGGCTTCAAAAAAAGCGCAACGACTTGGACGATGAATACATAGTCCTGACGATCGATCAGACGCGGCAGGTTCTCTCGACGCTAATCTATGCGTGGTTTCCGGAAGGAGAGCGCCCGTCACTCCCGGTGACGGGCGCGTGGGATAGCATCAAGTTGCTCGGTGTAGTCAGCGACGGCGGTGAGACGTTCTTTCTGCCGTGTGCAGAGAACTTCAACAGCGACACAACAATCCGGTTACTCGACGCACTCCAGACAGAGTTCGGCGAGAAAATCTGCGTCGTCTTGGACAACGCCTCGTATTTCACGGCGAACAAGGTGTAGGAATTCGTCGAAGACACACCGATCGAGCTGTGTTACCTTCCGCGGGGTTCACCAGAGCTGAACCCCGCGGAAGAGTGCTGGAGACAACTCGATCAAGAACTTGGGAACCGTCTGTTCGAGACGCTTGACGATCTCCGTGATGCTGCTCTCTCTGTACTCGACCGCATCGAAGTTCCTGATATCTTTATGTATTCATGTCTGTGAGTATCAGCAATCGTGATCTCTACCACTCGTAGCTACCACCGTTCACAGTGTTTGCTTGACAAATTCCGACACGATACGATCCTCTGCGGTTCGTAGTCGATATTGAACCGTAGAACGAGGTTCATCAAGTATCGACGCAAGATCGGAGACAGAAACTTCTCTCGGCCGTTCATAGTATCCGTGCTTGACCGCTGCCTTTAGCACTTCCCAGTGTTCTGGCGAGAAGTCTGTCGCGAGGCGCTCGGTCGCCTTCCAGTCGCTGCCAGTAGTGATATGGGACACCGAAACCGACACGCCCTCCCGAATCTGTGCTTCCATTGTATCGTAGATGTCTCCAATAGGAGAATCACTAGGGAAGAGAATGCGCCACCGGTACTCGTCACCGACCCGGCGGGATTCGAATATAGTTCCTGTCTGAATATGATCGAGTACAATATGCGGAAGTGAATGACAACTGTTAATTTCACGACGAAGTGTATAGATAGTTCGGCTAGTCTCTTGACGATCTAGGACACGATATGATCGGTCCGTATCACAATCTACGACATCGAAGCACTCGTTACAGCGGGTTTTGTCAAGAAATACCTCATCGAACGCGTCCAGCGCTTCGCTCGTCCCCTTCGCATAATCGAGCCGCCACATATAGCTGTCATTCACGAAGATCGCGGACGACCACAACGAGAGGCTCTCGTACTGTCGGAACACATCCATCAACTCATCGGCTCCTGACTCGAACTGGAGGACAAACTCAAACTCACGTGTCTCTTGCGCGGGTTCAGGCTTACCGTTCATTTATCTATTGCTAAATAGTAGATACACAAAAGAATTGTTCTTAGTGCTGTTTCATTCTTTTGGCAGATAATATCATCTATTGCTAAAACAATTCTGATTACTGTTACCGGGGTATGTAGAGATGCGATGGCAAACGAGAAAGAACACGGCAGCGGTTCCGTGGAACCGGGCGACACGAGCAAGCGAGTCGGTGCCGAGGTCATCCGCGAACGAGGCGTCGATCCCGAGGAACTCCGGGAGAAACTGATCGACGCGATCGGCGCCGAGTTCACGACCTACTACTACTACACGAACCTCCGAATGCACCTCGCCGGGGAGGAGGACTACAAGGAGATCACCGAGGACGCCCGTCTTGAAGACCGGGCCCACTTCGAGCTTGTCGTCCCCCGGGTGTACGAACTCGAGGGGTCGCTGCCGAACGACATCAGGGACTTCGCCGACCGGGCCTCCTGTCCCGACGCCGAGGTACCGACGCCGATGGATGGTAGTGGTGAGTTCGACACATCCGAGCTAGAAGTCGAAGACATTCTGGAAGTACTGCTCGAAGCGGAACGGTGTGCGATTCGTACTTGGAGCGAGATCTGTGATATGACTCGTGGGGCCGATCCGCGAACCTACGACATGGCCCAGCGGATCCTCAACGAGGAGATGGACCACGAGGCCTGGTTCATCGAGCTGCTGAGCAAGGAACGGGACGACGAGATTAATCCGGCCGGGCACTTCGCGCGTGGCGAGCCGGGCGACGCACCATATACGAAGAACAACCCGTTCAACGACTCCGCCTGAGCGAGTAACAACGGTCTCCACTCTCCCCTTATTTATGACACAGTCGTCGGACGATACGTGGACCATCACGATCGTTGTTCCCGAAGAGTCGTCGCTGGACGAAGCCGGTGAAACACACGAACTTGAGGTCAGTGAGAACGAGACGATTCTGGCGGCCGCGCGTTCGGCGGGTGTGTGGCTCACAGCTGACTGTCAACAAGGTTGGTGTATCACCTGTGCTGCTCGTTTGGTTGACGGCGACGTTGTCCATCCAAACGCGCGTCGGTACGATACTGAAGACCGAGAGGCAGGCTACGTACTCACCTGTACTGCGAAGCCGCGGGCGGACTCAACACTTGTCGTTGAACAGTACGATGAGTTCCTCGAATATAGAGCAGCCAATAACAAACCACCAGGAAATTCGAAGCTAAGTGACTAACATGTCCGAAAACATAACCCGAAAAGAACGAGATAGTTCGTTAACTACTCCGTACAGTGTTCGAAATCGTGGCATACAACTGGTATGTTTTGATGGCCAAGTACCTAGCAAAGAGACAGTATCAGATCAGGGTGTCCGAAAACAGACACTCAAGGCGCTTGAACGTGTTCGCACTGTCGCTGCTGAGGCTGGCGTCAGTCGTCACGAACTAATGCGAACCACAGTATACCTGACTGACATGAGCCAATTAGAGGAAGTTACGCAGGCGTATGACGAATTCTTTGAGGGTCAACGACCGTCACGGACCTTCGTTGGCGTCAAGCAGTTGCCGAACGGTGCTACAGTTCAAATTGAGGCTACTGGTGTATGTGATTGAAATCCTACATCCGTCTTCAGTCAAGCCCCACACTTGGGTTGTGTAGCGGGGGTTAGTGTCGCTTGTAATCAGCCGTCCTTTGTGGATCTTCTGGGCACCTTCGATCAGCCGGTCAAGAAGTGACGGCGGTGAGTAGCTGAGATAGTCACTACGCTCCTGCGTAGCACATTGTTGATGACTTGCTGTGTTTCGATTTTGGTCCATCTTAAGTGAACACTCATTCGTCTTTAGTTAATATCTTCAGTAATACTCGATAGCTGTGGTTTTTGCTCAAATACGGCCCAGCCACACCAGATACGGCAAGAAAACGCCGTTTGTGATGGTTGCTTATCGCTCGATCTCGCCGGTACTGGTGTCTCATCTGTGGCTTCTCCTACATCTAATACTGACAAGCATACTTTTGGGAATTGTATTACTATCAAGGAGCCTGTCATAGAAAGCGTCACGTGCGAAGCAGCAGGGTTTGGAGACAGTGTCTACAAGCTCCAAAGCCCTACAAAGCGAAGCTTCGGTCGACGAGTTCTTGAATGTAGCGGCTACCGAGACGG
>NZ_NEDJ01000126.1 GCF_002114285.1 Halorubrum ezzemoulense DSM 17463 | reverse complement strand
AGCGAGCGGTCCCCGCGGGGACCGCTCGCTCGCGACGACGGCGGCCGGTGCCCGTCCGGAGGCGGTCGGCGCCGCGCGCGCGACCGCTGCGGCGCGGTTCGACGCCGCGACGGTCGAGCCGGTCGAGATGCCTTCTCGGCGGCGACTGCTCGCGGTGGCGCGGGAGATCCTCGACGACCGCTTCGCCGACGACCTCGCGACCGTGCTGGAGTCGCTTCCGCCGGGCGAGTTCGGCCGCGCGACGGAGCCGTCGGACCGGTCGCTCCTCGTCGCGCTCGCGGCCCGACACGACCACCTCTTCCGCGACCTCCGGGCGTGGGCCGGCGCCGACGGCATCGGGATCGCCCCGGCACAGGAGTTCACCGGCGACCGGCAGGCCCTCGTTGAGCGGGAGCTGATCGAGTCGATCAAGGTGCCGGCGGGACCGGGGCGGCCGATGCTCCGCCTCCGCGCGGTCGACGACGCGCTGTTGCGCGCCCGCGCCGAGGAAGTGCCGAGCGTCCTCGAAGGGCGGTTCGATCTGCCGACCGACGCGGACGGGCGGACCCGACACGACGCCGGCCGCGGCGAACGCCGGCCGGTCTGGGAGCGGAAGCGTCGGTGAGTGCGGGCCCGCGACTCGCCGTCGGAGGCGGCCTGTCGATCCGACGTGACAAGAACTAACTCGCGGCGGCGCCCTCAGAACGGTATGACGACGTTCTCCGACAGGGTCGAACGGATCTCGATAAGCGGGATCCGCGAGGTGTTCGAGGCGGCCGGCGACGACGCGATCAACCTCGGGCTCGGACAGCCCGACTTCCCGACGCCGCCCCACGCCCGCCAAGCCGCCGTCGACGCGATCGAGTCCGGAAAGGCGGACGCGTACACCGAGAACAAGGGGACCCCCGCGCTGCGGGAGGCGATCGCCGAGAAGCACCGCGCCGATCAGGGGATCGACCTCGACCCCGACAACGTCATCGCGACCGCGGGCGGCAGCGAGGCGCTCCACGTCGCCTTGGAGGCGCACGTCGACGCCGGCGACGAGGTGCTGATCCCGGACCCCGGGTTCGTCTCCTACGACGCGCTGACGAAGCTGGCCGGCGGCGAACCCGTCCCCGTGCCGCTCCGCGACGACCTCACGATCGACCCGGCCGCGGTCGAGGCGGCGATCACCGAGGACACCGCGGCGTTCGTCGTCAACTCTCCAGGGAATCCGACCGGGGCGGTCTCCTCCGAGGAAGACGTCCGGGAGTTCGCGCGCATCGCCGACGAGCACGACGTGCTCTGTCTCTCCGACGAGGTGTACGAGTACACCGTCTTCGACGGCGAACATCACTCGCCGATCGAGTTCGCCGAGACGGACAACGTCGTCGTCGTCAACTCGGCCTCGAAGCTGTTCTCGATGACCGGCTGGCGGCTCGGCTGGGTGTACGGCGCCGAGGGGCGCGTCGAGCGCATGCTGCGCGTCCACCAGTACGCGCAGGCGTGCGCCTCGGCGCCGGCGCAGTACGCCGCCGAGGCCGCGCTGCGGGGCGACCGCGGCGTGGTCGACGAGATGACGGCGTCCTTCGAGCGCCGCCGCGACATCGTCTTGGAGGGGTTCGCGGAGATCGGCCTCGACTGTCCCACCCCGAAGGGGGCCTTCTACGCGATGCCGCGGGTGCCCGAGGGATTCGTCGACGAGTGTCTCGACCGCGGCGTGGTCGTCGTCCCCGGCGAGGCGTTCGGGGAGAACGGCGCCGGTCACGCGCGGGTCTCGTACGCGACCGACGAGAGCGACCTGCGCGAGGCGCTCGACGTGATGGCGGAAGCGTACGAGGCGGCCCGCTGAGGCGACGGCGAAGCGCCTCGGCCGATCAGTTTCTCCCGTCGTTCACGATCCGGAGGTACCGCTCGTAGTACTCGTCGCCGTACCGGATCATCGCTTCTTCGGTCTCGCGGACGCCGGCGTCCTTGCGAACGTTCCCGTCGAGGTAGTGGCGCGCGTCGATCGCGCGGAGCAGTTCGGCGTACGCGTCGGAGTACGGGTGCGTCTCGCCGTACTCCTCTGCCTCGGCCCGGTCGACGATCCGTCCGGCCTCCGCGGAGAGTTCGTCCCGCTCGACCCTCGGACCGACGAGCGCCGCCCGGAGGATCGACTCCATTCGCTCGGGGCTCTCGGCGACCGCCTCGGCGGTCGGCCGGTGGACGGCCTCGTGAAACCGCTCCCGTTCGATTTCGACCCGGTAGGTGGTGTCTCGGTAGGTCACGTAGTCGGGACCGTCGTCGTCGAGCAGCGCGCTCTCCGCGCGCGAAGCTTCGGCCCGATACGCGTAGCCGCCGCGCTCGACCAGTCCGACGGGATAGCCGCCCACGCCACCGCGGGCCCGCGCGGCAAAGTGCGCGATGTGGACGGCCCGCTGGTCGGCCTCCGGGAGATCCCCGTCTTCGCCGCCGTCGACCGGCGACTCGCCGTCGCCGGCTGACGCTCCGTCGCTCTCGGCCTCGAAGAGCCGGAGAACCGGGTAGGTCTCGGCGACCTCGTCGACGATCACCGACCCGAGCCGGTAGTAGGTCCCCTCGAAGCGGGCGTACGCGGGGTCGTCCGGCTCCGCGAAGAACGGCTTCCGGTGTCGGATCGTGTACGGCTCCCCCGCCAGCGCGGCGTCGAGCGCCGCCCCGTCCCACCGCTCGGGCGGGGCGTCGGGGTCGCGAACGTACCGGTCGCGCAGCGAGCCCTCGACCCGCGAGAGCGAGAGCCGCAGTTCCGGCCCGTCGTCTGACTCGTCGTCGCTATCGGTCCCGAGACAGCCGGCGGCGGCGCCGATGCCGCCCGCGAGCGCACCGGCGAGCAGTCGACGGCGGGAGGGCGCGAGTTCGTCCATACGGGGCAGTCGCACTCGCCGCGGCAAAGTCCTTGCCGAAACTCAAGCGCCCGCTTGTGTCACCCGGCGCGACGCGGGCCGGGCCGGGGCCGCCGAAGCCGCCTATGAATAACTACAGGTTATTCACTACCGGTGGAGAGTTTCCGCAAGTTATAGTGCCGACGGCGCAGTATCGGTGCGTAATGGACCGGAACATACAGGTCAGCCGCCTCGACCGGCAGGCGGTCGAGGACCAGGAGGTCGAAATCGTCGAGCGAAAGGGGATCGGTCACCCAGACTCGATCTGCGACGGCGTCGCGGAGTCGGTCTCGCGGGCGCTCTCGCAGCTCTACTTGGACCGCGTCGGCAAGGTGCTCCACTACAACACCGACGAGACGCAGCTGGTCGCCGGCCGCGCGGCCCCCGCGTTCGGCGGCGGCGAGGTCGTCGAGCCCGTCTACATCCTCATCGTCGGCCGCGCCACGAAGGAGTACGACGGCGAGCAGCTCCCGGTTGACTCGACCGCGCTCGCGGCCGCCCGCGACTACCTCGCCGAGGCGATCCCTGAGCTCGAGTACGGCACCGACGTGGTCGTCGACGTGAAGCTCGGCGAGGGCTCCGGTGACCTCCAGGACGTGTTCGGCGAGGAGACGCAGGAGGTTCCGATGGCCAACGACACCTCCTTCGGCGTCGGCCACGCGCCGCTCACCGAGACGGAGACGATCGTCCGCGAGGCCGAGCGCGCGCTCAACACGACCTACCACGACGACCACCCCGAGCTCGGCCCCGACGTGAAGATCATGGGTAAACGCGAGGGCGACCGGATCGACATCACCGTCGCCGCCGCGATGGTCGACGCCTACGTCGACGGGCTCGACGAGTACGACGACGCGGTCGCGTCCGTCCGCGAGTACGTCGACGACCTCGCCCGCGAGTACACCGACCGCGAGGTCAACGTCGACGTGAACACGGCCGACGACTACGACGAGGGCTCCGTCTACCTGACTGTCACCGGCACTTCCGCCGAGCAGGGCGACGACGGCTCCGTCGGGCGCGGCAACCGCGCCAACGGCCTCATCACCCCGAACCGCCCGATGTCGATGGAGGCGACCTCCGGGAAGAACCCCGTCAACCACATCGGGAAGATCTACAACCTGCTCTCCACCCGCGTCGCCGAGTCCGTCACCGAGGAGGTCGACGGGATCCGCGACCTCCAGGTCAGGCTCCTCTCGCAGATCGGCCGGCCGATCGACGAGCCGCACGTCGCGGACGCGCAGATCGTCACCGAGGACGGCGTCACGCTGAGCGACATCGAGGCCGACGTCGTCGACATCGTCGACCGCGAGCTGGCCGACGTGACGGACGTGACCCGCAGTGTCATCGAGGGCGACGTCTCGACGTTCTGAGCCGGGCGCCGCCGGTCGCGATCTCTCCCCTCCACCGCCCGCTGACCGCGACCGGCGGCGCCCGGCTCAGAACGTCGAGAC
>NZ_NEDJ01000125.1 GCF_002114285.1 Halorubrum ezzemoulense DSM 17463 | reverse complement strand
GGAGGCCGACCGAAGGGAGGACTCCGGCCTCGGCGGGAGGCTGTTGCGGTGCGGAGATGTGGTGATGCTGGACTCTTCCGGCTGTTGCGCGCGACTTACGCGCGGGTGCCCGCCGGTCGCCTCCGGCGACCGTGGCTGCGCGGTCGTGGTGGCGGGTGCTGGGCGCGCTCGCTGCGCTCCGGGCGGTGGACGAAGCAAAAAAAGAGTCGGCCGGGGCGAGTTAGTCGTCAGCGGGCTTGCCGGCGACCGCGGCCGCTTCGGCAGCGGGGCGACCGCGCTGCTCCGGCTCCGCCGCCGGCTCGCTGGCCTCGTCGTCCGCGCCCGTCTCGTAGTCGGCGTCGAGGAGCGCGTTGAAGGTGTCCTCGTCGAGTGTGGCCCGGAGGCGCTGAAGCTGGCTGTCGCTGAGTTCGTCTTCCTCGATCTGGTTCCGGTTGAGGAGCGCGTGCGTCCAGTTGAGCGCGCCGTCCTCGCCACTGGTGAGCGAGACCGAGCGGACCTTGCCGTCACAGCTGGACGGGTACTTCGACCAGTTGTGGTGGCCACGAACGTCGCGAGCGGCGTCCTCGTAGGCGTCGGTGCTATCCTCGAGGATGAGCGTGTGATCCGCCGTCTCCGTGTAGTCGTAGTAGTCGTCGACGATCATCTCGGTCGCACGGGCCTTCGCCTTGGCCTTCGCGCTCCCGATACGCGCCACACCGCCATCGCGGTCTTCGAGCTCGTTCAGCACGTCGACGTCGACCAGGTCCCGGTCATCGCGATCGGAGAGGTCGAAGTCGGCCTGCTCTGCCTCGGAGAGGTCGTGAACATCGGCCACGATCTCGGCCATCGGAGCGCCGCCGTCGATGACGCCTTCGACCGACGGGTCGTCGTTGCCCTCGTCGTCGAGGAACATCCGGAAGTCCATCGAGAAGGAGTCGACCTCGAGGTCGTCACTGGTGTGTTCGTCGAGCACCTCCGCGAGCTCGTAGCTGCCACGGACGATGACCTCGCTGATGGACCCGGTCACGGACGCGAGACTCTGGAGTTCGGCCATCACCTCGTCGACGAACTGCTCCTCGCTCTGGAAGTAGTACGGATTGCCGGCGATGCCGGTCGGGACGACGGCGATAATCGAGCGCAAAAAATCTCTCTCGCAAAAAAGGAGATATAGCTTCAGCGGTCGCGAGGTTTTACCGGACAGTCGTGTTCGGCGATCCGTTCTGGCAGGCCGGCCGCTCCGCAGACGGGACACTCAACAATCGGTGTCAGCGGGAGGCGTTGACACTGCTCGCGGGCTGCTTCGAGGTGCGCACGGACGACGGTCGACTCACACCGCGTGATCGCTTGTGCGAGATGCATCTCGAGTGCTTCGCGAGCTGTCCGTTCCCGTGTGCGTCGGCGAGGGCTACTCATTGCTGCCTCCCTGGGAGCCAGCGCGAGGTAGTTGAACGTCGAAACGACCTGACAGTAGTGGGTTGTAACGTCCGTTCATGTGGTCGAGGCGGGAACGGCGGGCGACCACGCCAGCACCATCGTGTGCTGGGCTGTGGCCAACTTACCCATGTTCTTCCCACCTCACCTCACTCGGGAGCTACAAACGACTCGTCTCGCAGCGACCAACTCAAGTAGTCTCCAACTCCTTCTCCCTTCAACCGATTACGCCTCACCAGTTATCCACTCATCAACTGTGACTACTGAACAGATCTGAACGAGAGCGTGCTCACCATTCTTCCGAACTAGTAAATCTCAACACAGGACCTGGAACCCCGGCGGGGCTGCTCCCGTAGCCAGAAGGGGCAGCGAAGCGCAATCGACAGCCTATCGGCTGGGGGGGGTAGCTACAGTGTTGCTCACTATCGACGGGATCTCCCCGCCGATATCCGCCTCGGAGCCTCGTAACCGACGGCGCCGAGTGAACCATGTACTTCAGATGCCGTTGTCAGCCGACCGACGCCCAGGCCACTCACTTCCCAGCTGGAGTGAGTGACTCGAACCACGGTGACGGCCTGATCGCTTCTTAGGCGACCTACATGGGTTGCAACCTTTAATTCACCTCCACCTGCCGCACGCGACAGGTGGCTTCTCCACGCTACCAGGGCATACTTGGCTTGAGATTATCCCTAACCGTATAAGAAGTTTAGCTGTTTTCTAAAAATCGACTCTAGTGAGCGTAGAGGCCCTCTACCGTGAAAAATAACCGCTAATATCGGCCGCTACGACGTGGCGGTGCCGTCGTCGTCACAGTCGTCGCCATCATCGTCTTGGGCGGACTCGTCACAATCATCGTCGGCGTGATCATCGGGGATCAGTTCGACATCAGGTGCCTCGAACTCATCTGGATCGAAGTCCTCGCGTTCGTGGACGAGATACTTCACACTCACTGGGACGCCCCCATCGTCGCCGAACTGGTTCACTGCTTCTTCACGAGTCAGGGGTGGTCCCTCGTAGTATTCGTGGTGGTACTCGTTCCACGCATGACGATGCTCGATCGGGAGCTGTCGATGCCATATCCGGTAGGGCGGCTCATCCACCTTGTGGATGTGGACGTGACAGCTCTGACACAGCGGGATCTCGTTCTCAACACGGTGGTCCGTATCGTCGCCGTTGACGTGATGGAAGGAGAGTTTATCCTGGTTCCGCGATCCGATATCGGTTTCAAGCCATTCCTCTGGGGTTCGACCGCAGACCACGCATTGCTGGCCCCAACGGTCGAAAACTGCTTGTTCAAGATGTGTTGGTCGCATTGAGTTGGTGTGTAGCTGCTCGCGTGGCTGGTCGGCTGTCACCCGACCTCAACGAGTGTGTGTCTACACCGAACCGCGAGCAGCAAGCTGGTTGTAAATCAAGACGGCCTTATGGGAGATACCTCCCAGTCGCGACGCTACTCTATCTCTACTCACCCCACTCAAATCGGGAGATACAAACAGATCCCTCGAGGCGATTACCGACCCCCGGAAATCATCCACGTCACTCGTAACTCAGGTCGAACTGTTCCCTCTTGGAGTGTCCACAGTAGGCGATTGATCGTCCCAAGCTCAGAGCCGATACACTTGTGACTGGACGTCGATAGAGAGTGCGAATGAGGCCGAGCCAGGGTGTTCAGTGAGACAGTTGAGTTGGGTTGTAGTGGCGTGAAAGTAGTTCAATAGAGATCCAAGGGACTGAGATTCATATAGACGCACGATTAAGAGTCAGACAATAATGTCGGAAGGTTCGTTTCCAGTCACTCCCGGTTCCAGCGAGTATACGACGCTGAGTTTTCTCGTCGCACGCTGCGGTAGGAGGTTTTCGCCTGACGAGATCGCAGCTCACACCGATATTTCTGAGACGAAGGTGTCGAACGCGGTGGCACAACTCGTCGAATGGAGGCTGGTTCAGCAGGCAGCCATCGAGTTCTATGTCGATTCAGACCAAGCTGAAGAGATACGCCAACGGCTCAGGTCTCTAGATACAGTTGTTCAGCTTTTTGAAACGGAACCGACTGACGACGCCTACGCCGAACCAGGGTGGACAGATGAAGTTCCATCTCTTAGTGTGGGTCAAGATGATCGCTCGTAGCGCCAGTTGCCAAACGACTGGCTACCCTCCACCGCGAGAATTTCTTACTGTGATTCCAGTGAAACCACTCCTCCTATTCTACGGGATTCTACAACAGGAACCGAGAGGTAACATACTGCGAGATTCGCGCTCTGTATGTAGTAGCCAGGTGACATCAATTAAAGAGAGTTTCAGTAGGACATTCTAGCCGGTGAACTACCGCGGTGCGATGTGGTGGTGACGTTTATCCGGTCAGTAATATCGACAGCGATCGACTTGTTCTTCGACGAACATCTCTCCGTGTTTTTTCTTGCTTGAGCAAGATCATTATATATGCGCTGGGAAATTCGTGCGTTCCTCGCCCTCGTCGGCTTTGCCGCCACTGCCGTCGGCGCACAGATGTACCTTTCAGCAACACAAGGAGTATCGATAATTGAGGTGGAATCGATGATACAGTGGATGAAAACCATCGGAATTGCTGCTGTACTGCTTGTTGGTGGGGCAACGCTTTCCTTGAAGGCTATCCTTCCGAGGTCTGGCAGCAGGACAACCCAGAATCCACGATGAACACAGAAGACAAAGCAGTTGCTGCGGGGAACGCGGTGATCGCTGCGATCGTGGTTAGTGCGATACTCGGTTGGGCGACGAGGTACGGCGTGGGCGGGCCATTCACGCCTACACTTGACTTGCTTGGGGTTGTTACAGCTATCATTTTCGACCCGAGTGTAGAAGTGCTCTTGCTAGCGGCTGGAATTGTGTTGATGTGGCTCGGCGATGATGGATTCTAACACCACTCTCGAAAATAGTGTTTAGCGGCTCTGTTGACTCGATGGAAACGCTGCTACCCTAGCAGAGCGTGAAACAAGATATGGGGCGCAAGAGACCGACCTGGATTTCGTGCCATAGAGCACGTTCTGTTGACTGGTCCGTGTGCGAAAGAAG
>NZ_NEDJ01000124.1 GCF_002114285.1 Halorubrum ezzemoulense DSM 17463 | reverse complement strand
AGTCAGCAACCAACGATGTGGTTGTCGAGTACGACCTGAGCGGCTACGCGAAAAATGCCCTCAAGAAGTACGTCCCACAACTCTGTGGGAACAGTTACGACGCCAACGAGATCCACGACGACCACCCAGTGCGGTTCACAAACGAGGGCCTACAACTCGACCACCAGCCACAGAATGCTATCGAGTGGTACGACAAAGTCCCGCACCACGAGGATTACCACCTCTGGATACCGGCACGCGCCAATCCCGACTAGCGGGATTGGCTTGAAGCGCTAAACGCAGGTGACGTCGAGATGGGTGAAAGTCGGCTGTTTGAGCGGGACGGAACGTGGTATCTCCACGTCACCGTTACCCGCGACGTGGAGGACGAATCTGAGGCGTCCGCCGATAAGCGGACGCCGGTTGGTGTGGACCTCGGTGAAGCGAGTCTCGTCACGGTGTGTCACCGCGACGGCTCCGGTTCTCCGGTTCGCCCCCGCCTGTGGGCCGCCGACGGCAAAGCCGTTCGTCGGCTCCGCAAAACCTACTTCACCGCCACAAGACGGCTTCAGAAGCGTGGAAGTGAGCGAATCGCAGACTCGTTCGGTGACGCACTGTGGGACCAGATTGACGACGTTTTTCACCGTGTGACCAGCGAAGTCGTGGACTACGCCGAGTCCGTCGACAACCCAGTGTTGGTGCTGGAAGACCTGAGGTACATCCGCGAGAACATGGACTACGGTGAGTACATGAATCGGCGGTTACACGGGTGGGGCTTTGCCAAGCTCCACGCACAGATTCGCTACAAAGCTACCGAGAAGGGGACTCCCGTCGAGACGGTGAATCCCCGGAACACGTCGAAGGCGTGTCACGCCTGCGGTGAACACGGCTACCGGCCACGACAGGCGACGTTTAGATGCTCGAACGACGGCTGTTGGGTCGGTGAGTATCAAGCCGACGTGAACGGGGCGATAAACATTGCAGACCGCTACCGTAGTGGAGAGAGTCACCGCCAAAGCGACTGGGCTTCCCGGCAGAAGGCTGGTGCCGATGACTCGGCTACGGATGGGGCCTCTTTGACCGGGCCACAAGACAGCCAAGCCGATGCTGAAACCCAGCAGACGACGCTTGGAACGTATGCGTCTTGAAATCAACAGGCCGCTTCGCTCGGCCTGAAATCCCGTGGTGGGATTCCTCCGCGTTCACGCAGAGGAGGAGGTCAAGACAGTGTGCTGGCTCTCTTTCAATCTGCTTGACTTCGCCTCGCCTGAGAACTTTTTTTTCATGACACACGCTGTGCGTTTAGCCCAACCGATCACTGTTGCCGTTCCAGTAGTGCCAGTCGTCGACCGCTTGTCTGGTATCGCTGTCAACGTCGAGTACTTCGAGCTGTGACAAAGGGACACCAAACTCCCGGTCCCTCCACTCCACGAGGACGAACATCTCCTGGTTGCTGACTACTTCATCGGTCATTCCAACGACCGGTACCGCTTCGTCCGCTCGCAGCGGGGAGATTGTTCGTTCCTCGATACACCGCGCTTGGAAGGGGAAAGACATCTCACGTTCGAGGTGGTAGCACCAGTTAATAGCCATCTCGTGCGCATTGTAGGCATCTGTGAGTACCTCTCTCCGAATCCGTTTGTTTCGCTCTTCATCTGTTTCCTCTGTCATTGCCGCTTTTCTCGGACAATCGCGGCCGTATCAGTCGATGTAATCACGTCATCACGCTCAAGAACTTCATCAACCTCCGCCGGCTCGTAGACCTCTTTGACGATACAGTAGTAGTGCGATGGCGTGCCGAAATCATAGATCATGCTGAGTCTGTCGCCATCCCAGAGTGTCGCACGCTTAGCGACATCTGCAATCGTCATCTCACTTGCTCTGGTGTACGACCGGTCGCCTGCTTTCTCGTACTGGTGGTCGGGAATCACGTTGAGACTGGAATCCAAGTATTCGTCTTCGAGCCCGTACATCCGGAGATGGAAATCATCGAGCGTACTGAACCGACACACGAGTCTATCCAGTTCCGCCATCGTTGTTTCCGGTCCGACGACGATATCGTACCACTCGTCTCGTGCACGGCCTTTCTGCTTCCATCGGAGTCGATAGCCGACGGTTCCTATCCGCTCAGATATGTCGTCGCCAGCTTGATCCCGCTCGGTCCCGACTGCTTCCCGTGCGTTCGACCAACAATACGAGCAGATTTCGTCGGGCGCATCACCTTTGAAGCCATCTTTGTCGATATCGAGGTCGGCGAGAAACTCCGATACTGGGACGTGTTGCGGGCGCGGATGCCGGTTCCCGTGACTACACATCATCTCCCCAGGACCACCAATACCGAACGAGAAACGAGAGTTTCTCCCGCCTTGATCAGCATCCATATCGATGATATGTACTACTGTTCCGCTTCCGATCTCGATCATGAATCGGTCTGTTGGCTCGCTCATTGCTGATCACCGGTACTGGATGTAGATGCCATGGTCGCGATACAGGTCGTGGAACGTGACGAACCGCCGCCGGGACACCGCTTTCGCCTCGTTCGGGCCTACTCGACGGTCGTACTCTTCGAGCAGGTTGATCTTCTCCTCGCTGGGGAACGGAAACGAGACGCCAGAGGTCGTCGTAACCTCGCCATAGCGAACGGGTCTGAAAAACAGTGCGACCCCCGGCTCTGCGGTTCGGCTGAGATTGATATCTAACAGCGTGCGTTCTTCTCCGTCGTTCAGCAAGTCGGTTACCGTCAGACGGGGGCCTGACTCGCTGACGGATTCGACCTCGAACAGCGAGGGGTCAGCGTCGATGGTGGACTCGAGAATGTCCCGTTCGGTTTCGTTCTCCCAGCGTTCCGCTTCGAGGTAGCGTTCCGCGGCGGTGGTCCCGTCTCGCCGGTAGTCGTACAGCGCGAACTCGAAGTGGGCCGGCATCTGGGATTCGAATTCGTAGGCTAGGTTCGGTTCGTCGAATTCGATGTCCAGTTCCGATGCGGTTTCTACGATCAACTCGCGGTCAGAGTACGCTTCGAGGATGTCGCTGTTCAGTTGTGTTCCGATCTCCCGATAGGTCTTGTAGTGGTCTACGTCGCTCATTACGAGACAGTATTGCATGCCGGTATCAAGGCTTTTGGGTGTCGAGAGTTCGACGGCGTTACGATTCGTATCGATCCTCCAGATCGTCGAGTGCGCGCCAGAACTGCTCGTCGTTGATCCGGGGCTCCGTCGTCGCCCGCTTCTCCAGCACGCCAGCGTACGTGTCGAACTCCTTGGAAGTTGGATCGGTCGCTAAGATACAGTCGGCGTATCCGTTGAGTGCGGTCTGGATAGTCTTCGCGTAGTGGTTGTGAGCACCGTCGATCCAGTTGTACTTCTCGTCGATCTCTTCGAACACCGCTCGGTAGACGGTCGCAGCGGCCAGATACCGGTCGCGGTCACGGTACTGCTCGGCGATCTCGAAAAACCGGGAGAAGTCGATGGCTTCGAACACGACCGGGCCAGCATGTTGCTTGAACAGTTGCGCGATTTCCTCTCGATACTCCTCAACCGATGCGTGGTCGTCGCCAAAGCGTGCGAGAAACTGCTCGCGCAACTCAGGGTGTTCGGCGAGAGCGTCACGGACGAATCCACGCAGATCGTCGGCCGATACGTTGTCCAAAACTGATCCGACGCGACCGCTCTCGTCTTGTGGCGGACCGGCGGCGATGTCAAGTAGTACCGCGACGACGTGCTTACAGTCGCCGCGCTCCTCGTACGGACAGGTACACTGTGTGTCGATGCTCCGTGAGCCGAACTCGATCGTCACGTCGTACAACTTCGATCCACTGACGCTCGCAGTCACAAGATCGTCGAATCGATCCAGTTGCTGAATGCGTCCCTCGTCACGGTAGTTCACTCCGCGCTCGAACACCGCATCGGTGCTTCGATTCCGGACGGTATCCCTGTCGACATTCATATACCGTCTTCCGACGCGGTCGTAGCATTTGATTCTGGTGCCGAATCGGTAGTCTCAGTCGATCACATCGACAGCCGCGTAATCTCGTCTGATGGCGGTGAATCAGATTGAACTGACCGTGGAGCGGCTTCGAAACGCCGGTGAGCCTGATCTTCGAGATGGACCGTCGCTGTCGGCGGCAGTAGTATTCCGGGAAAGATTCTGAGAAATTCAGTGGCCAATAGTAAAAATTCGCAAGATAGCGGCGGAAATGGGTGTGGTATAGATAGGAGTTCTTCAATAGCTTCTCTGGCGTACTACTGCCGCCGACGCGACAGTATTGTCACTCATGACCGCTGTCCAAATTGGTGGACAGCTACCGGGAAACCGGTTGTTGAGTGGCTGGTTCGCTGGAACGGACCTTCGTGCACCAAGCGCTGTCCAAGCGGCCCGCAACACCATCTCACAGAACCCAGTGAACGACCACTGCCAGAGGCGACGCCCCGCCGAGGGGGGCGCCGCCAGTTCCACAGTCTTCCAAGCAGACACTTTCACTCAAGACCCGATATAACCGACTGAAGCTTCGTTTTACAGGGCTTTGGAGCTTGTAGACACTGTCTCCAAACCCTGCTGCTCATTCTTTTTTAGTTAAGCCCAGTAGTAATATTATGCTACCAGATTATGCGCCAAGGTGTTTGAAGAGATGAATCTCACGAGCCAACTGGTATTGCCGTCGAAATCAAACAATAATACTGTCAGCTAAATATTCTTTAGGTTAGAGTGTGATTAGCAAGTATGTCTACGCTTGACGCCGCCACTCTTGACGACCTCCGCGACGCTCTCGCGGAGGTCGAAGATAAAAAGCCGACACAGC
>NZ_NEDJ01000123.1 GCF_002114285.1 Halorubrum ezzemoulense DSM 17463 | reverse complement strand
ATATTTTATATCACGCCCACTAATTCAGTGCTACTCAATATTTGGATAATTCGGGGAACATACCGACACCCCGGTCGAGCGTCAGTCGTCGGCAGCAGCAGCGTCAGCCTGCCCCTGCCAGAGATCCGCGTATATTCCCTCGCCCGCAACCAGCTCGTCGTGCCCTCCCTGCTCGACGATCCGGCCCTGATCCATGACAACGATCTCGTCCGCGTTCTGGATCGTCGACAGTCGGTGGGCGATGATGAACGCGGTCCGCTCCTCGACCAGCCGCTCGAGGCTTTCCTGAATCAGTTCCTCGGTCTCCGTATCGACGTCTGAGGTGGCCTCGTCAAAAACGATGATCTCGGGATCGTTGAGCAGTGCCCGGGCGATGGCGAGGCGCTGCCGCTGGCCGCCCGAAAGTTTGACGCCACGCTCGCCGACTTGCGTGTCGTATCCATCTGGGAGATCTTCGATGAACTCGTCGGCCGCGGCGGCCTCGGCCGCCCGCTCGACCCGAGCGCGGGCGCTTTCGTCCGGTTCTCCCGCCCACTCGGCCTCAAGCGTCTCGCGGTCGCCGTACGCGATGTTCTCCGCGACGGTCCCCGAGAACAGGTACGGATTCTGTTCGACAATGGCGATGGCGTCCCGCAACGACTGTAGATCGTACTCCCGCACATCGGTCCCGTCAACCCGGACGGCCCCATCGTCGACGTCGTGGAACCGGGGAATAAGCTTCAGGAGCGTCGACTTCCCGGCCCCGGTCGCCCCGGCGAGCCCGATCGTCGTCCCCGCCGGCACGTTGAGCGAGACGTCGTGAAGGACGGGCTCGCGGTCCCCGTAGGCGAACGTAACGTCTTCGAACGTGACCTCTCCGTCAATCGACGCAGGGGTATGCGGCGAGTCGGGGCTGGTGATCGTGGGCTCGCGGCCGAGCAACCCGAACACGCGCTCGGCGCTCGACTTCGCGAGCTGGTACTTGTTCGCCGACTTCCCGACCCGGCGCATCGGCGAGTACAGCCGCCGCAACAGGAGGAAGAAGAGCGCGAACCCGCCGAGGGTCAGCGCCCCTGCCTCGCCGGGAACGCCGCTGATGATATCGGTGCCACCGATGTAGAGCACGAGGACGAATACGACGCCGGTCAACAGTCGCAGGGCCGCGAAGAACCCCCGTCGGATCCGAAGCGCCGCGACCTTCTCGTCGTGGTACGCCTCGCTCTGCGTAGCGACTCGGCTCTCCTCGAAGCTGTACCGGTCGAACGACTTGATCACCGCGGCGCCACCGAGGTTGTTCTCGAGCCGCGTGTTCAGTCGAGCGACTGTCTCGCGAATCGATTTATATCGAGGTTCGATCCAGGTGAGAAACTGGCTACTAGCCAGTCCGATGACCGGGACCGGCGCGAGCGCGATGAGCGCCAGCTTCGGCGAGTACGTCCACAAGATGATCGCGATTCCGCCGACCGTCGCGACCACGCGGATGAGCTGTCGGAACTCCGTGTTCAGGAACTGCTCAAGCCGATTGATATCGCTGTTGAGGATCGACATCATACCGCCGGTCTGATGATCGGCGAAGAAGTCCATCGAGAGCCGCTGGAGATGGTCGTACGTGTCGTTTCGCAGATCACGCTGAACCTTCTGTGCGGTCGCTTGAAGCAGATACCGGGAGATAAACCGCGCAACCGACCGGACCAGGTACGCGAGCACTGCGATGAGCACGAGCTGTTCGAGCACCGCGAGCCGAGCCGCTTCGCCGGTGATTTCGCCCTGCGGCAGCAAACCCACGTCGGTCAGCAGTCCCGCGTCGGCCGATCCGCGGATCGCTCGATCGATCGCAGCCGCGACGACAATCGGTGGGACCAGTCGGGCAAACCTCGTGAGAAACGCCGCAAGCACGCCGAGCGTAAGGGTCGGCCAGTAGCGCTTGGCGTAGCCGAGCAGACTCACCATCGGATGGCCGTCAACGTTTTCTCGGGCGTGTTCAAACCCGCCGTGGTCGTCTGTCACTGTGTTCGGTAGCGCTCTTGTGTGTAAGTATTCGGTGACATGGCGTTATAAGCTAGATGATTGTCTGGCAAACTGATGACAGACTAGTCGGCGGCTTGTTCGGTTCGTCGGGTCTCCTCTACTTGTAGCGGGTCGGCTGCCGATGTCGCGGTAACCAGTCGGAGGAACTGTCCCGCGTTCGTGAGGAGTTTATTCTCCGCTTTTCGAAGGTGCTCTTCATACGTTGAGCGAGCGACTGCCGTCTGATCGGCCAGGTCTCGAAGCGAGGTCTTCCGTGGTTGCTCGTAGTACCCACTCTCCAGTGCTAATTGGAGCGCTGCCAACTGTCGGTCAGTGATGTTCTCGAACAGTTGGTTCGCCGGAGCCAGCATACTGTGTGGAATCTGTTTTTCCGAAATCGACGTTTTCGAGAGCAGTTCGATTTCTCTATCGGAGCGAAGATCACCGAGCAGCTCTCGAATGTCCTCGCCGTCGAACGCGACTACCGTGTAGTGCTCCCAGCCTTGACGGTAGATCGTTGGCGACTGATACAGGCAGTTGTGTTTCTCAAACCGGTCGATAATCGACTGTTCGAGTGAACAGAGACACGACTGTGTGACGATGTGATACCCTTCGTTACCCTTCGATTCGTGTAGAACGGTCCCGAGTTGGTCAATATCGTCACGCAGCTCATCAGTCGGCGTCGTCTCTGACGTGATTTCCAGTACTTGACAGTCGCTTAGCGGCCACTCACGGATGGTCAAATCCGGGTGTCGTTCCGAGATCTCCCGGTACGGGCACTCGTGTTTAACTCGAATCGTGGCCTCGTACAAGCTCATACTAATTATTTTGAACCGGTCAAAATTAACAGTGCCGGTCATGTCCGGCAGTACTCATATGCGAATATACCTCCTCTCCACAAGCACCGATGCAAGAGATCTCGCCGGAAAAAATCAGCGAGCAGTTGCGAAATGGCGACGGCAAGCCACTGGTCCTCGATATTCGCCACCGAGAAGACTTCGAAGAGTGGCATATACCGGGTAGTATCAACGTCGATGTCTACGACGAATTAACTGACAACCCTGAACAAGCCAAGGAGCCTCTTTCGGACCTTCCTCGTGAGGAGGAGATAGTTACAGTCTGTGCCGTAGGTGTCGTCTCGGAGACAGCGACGGAAGTGCTCCAAGAATTGGACTACAATGCGGTGACGCTCACCGATGGAATGAATGGCTGGAGCCGCGTGCACCGCCACGCAGAAGTACCAGCGAATCTCGATGGCACGCTCATTCAGGTCGCGCGCCCAGGGAAGGGCTGCCTCTCACACGTCCTCATCTCGGCCGGTGAAGCCGCGCTCTTCGATCCATCACATTACCTCGCTGAGTACGAGGCAATTCTCGATGAATACGACGCCAAACTCGTCGGCGTCTTCGACACGCACGCCCACGCTGACCACGTCTCGGGTGCTGTAGAACTCGCCGACCGACACGGCGTTCCTTACTACCTTCACCCGGAAGACGCGCTCGCCATCGACGCAACGCCGGTTGAGGATGGACAGAGCGTGACGGTCGGCAGTCTCGATATCGAAGTCATCCACACACCGGGACACAGCGAAGGAAGTGTCTCATTCGATGTCGACGGTGTAGCGTTGATCACGGGCGATACGCTCTTCCACGAGAGCGTGGGACGTGTCGAACTCGGCGTCGAAGCCGGTATCGAAGACGCCGAGGTCGAACAGAATGCTGCGACGCTTTACGAGAGTCTTCAGCGCCTGTTGAACAGGCCAGACGATACGGTTGTGCTGCCAGCACACGATCCCGGCTCGCCTGAACCACCGGTGACTGCGACCCTCGCTGAATTGACCTCCTCCTCCGCGTGAACGCGGAGGAATCCCACCACGGGATTTCAGGCCGAGCGAAGCGGCCTGTTGATTTCAAGACGCATACGTTCCAAGCGTCGTCTGCTGGGTTTCAGCATCGGCTTGGCTGTCTTGTGGCCCGGTCAAAGAGGCCCCATCCGTAGCCGAGTCATCGGCACCAACCTTCTGCCGGGAAGCCCAGTCGCTTTGGCGGTGACTCTCTCCACTACGGTAGCGGTCTGCAATGTTTATCGCCCCGTTCACGTCGGCTTGATACTCACCGACCCAACAGCCGTCGTTCGAGCATCTAAACGTCGCCTGTCGTGGCCGGTAACCGTGTTCACCGCAGGCGTGACACGCCTTCGACGTGTTCCGGGGATTCACCGTCTCGACGGGAATCCCCTTCTCGGTAGCTTTGTAGCGAATCTGTGCGTGGAGCTTGGCAAAGCCCCACCCATGTAACCGCCGATTCATGTACTCACCGTAGTCCATGTTCTCGCGGATGTACCTCAGGTCTTCCAGCACTAACACTGGGTGGTCGACGGACTCGGCGTAGTCCACGACCTCGCTGGTCACACGGTGAAAAGCGTCGTCAATCTGGTCCCACAGTGCGTCACCGAACGAGTCTGCGATTCGCTCACTACCACGCTTCTGAAGCCGTCTTGTGGCGGTGAAGTAGGTTTTTCGGAGCCGACGAACGGCTTTGCCGTCGGCGGCCCACAGGCGGGGGCGAACCGGAGAACCGGAGCCGTCGCGGTGACACACCGTGACGAGGCTCGCTTCTCCGATGTCCACACCAACCGGTGTCCGCTTATCGGCGGACGCCTCAGATTCGTCCTCCACGTCGCGGGTAGCGGTGATGTGGAGGTACCACGTTCCATCCCGCTCGAACAGCCGACTTTCACCCATCTCGGCGTCGTCTGCGTACAACGCTTCAAGCCAATCCCGCTGGTCGGGATTGGCGCGTGCTGGTATCCAGAGGTGGTAATCCTCGTGGTGCGGGACTTTGGCGTACCACTCGATAGCGTTCTGTGGCTGGTGGTCGAGTTGTAGGC
>NZ_NEDJ01000122.1 GCF_002114285.1 Halorubrum ezzemoulense DSM 17463 | reverse complement strand
CGTCTTCGGCCTCACGTAGCAGTTCATCGATTTCTTCCTCAGTCAAGTGATGCTCAATCTCTTTTCGACGTGAGCGCTCCATTACTCTTCTATCAAGCTTAACTAACAAAAGTTTTCATACTCATTACAGAGACCCAGCGCGCTCTTCGATCGTCTCATCAAGCTTCTGAATCTCTTCGGTGAGCGACTCGATCAGGTTGAGGTACGACTCGAGCAGCGTGTCGAATGGCGTCGGGATCGAGAGTCCCCGCAGGGACTCTCGTCCCTCCACGGTTAGCGGTTTCACGTCTTCGGTGATGCCGTGATCGGAGAGGAGTCCATGAACCTTATTGGCGTACTTGGTACGGTTTTCGACCAAGGTCTGTCGCCCGCGCACGAGTGCGCGAGCTTCCCTGACCTCCTCGGTTGGAACGTAGCTTTCAGGCACCGAATTTAACCGGAGCATCCGCGCGAGTTCTTTGGCGTCAACGCGGTCGGTTTTCTTGTCGGTGTCTGCGATCTGGTTGATCTTTTTGGGATGAGCAACGGTCACATCCAAGTGCTCCGACAGCGTGTCGTGGATGTGGTAGTAGTTGGAGGTCGCCTCAAGCACGGCTTGTGCGCCGGCGTACCGCTGGGCGAGCTCGCCGAGGTTCGCGTTCTCGACGCGAACCTCTTCGACGATCTTCCCAGCCTCATCCATTACTGCCACCTGTGCGTACCGTTTGTGGACGTCGATTCCGAGGTACATGGTTGGTTCACCCGGGACGCCAGTGCGTGAAGCAGAGATTCACCTATTCGGTCTTTCCCGGATGCCGCGGGCGCGGCATCCGGACTGTAACGCCCATGACTCGGCTTCTTTCGCACACGGACCAGTCAACAGAACGTGCTCGATGGCAAGTGAAATCCGTCGGTCTCTTGCGCCCCATATCTTGTTTCACGCTCTGCTAGGATAGCAGCGTTTCCGTCGAGTCAACAGAACCTTAGGTGTGATCGTCTTGCGGAGAATGAGATTTGAGACTGTCAATCCCTTCCAGGAGCGAATCTCAACGGACCAATTCTAATTGAATGAAAACCATCTACAACTTTGTTTATATACCTAGGTCAATAGCTACGCGGAGATGCCCTCCAACAATCGCCGCACATTCCTCGGTGCAAGTGTAGCTGTTGGGCTCGGTTCGCTGACCGGGTTCAATAAATTCCAAGGACACGACACCAGTGTAACCAGCACAGCAGGCAACAACGACGACGAGAACTCTCTGGATACGTGGCTTGCAGCTGCGAATGATCCACAGACGCACCAGATCCTCGATCTCCGGTATGATGATCCGCCGACAGTGTATCTCGGCGTGTCAAACACGAAGTCGTTCTCCCTGCCCGCGATCAAGGTGGCACCCGACACGACGGTGACGTGGGAGTGGATCGGAGATAGCGCCGAGTACAACGTCGTGGCTACCGATGGGACCTTCGACAGTGGTCAGCCGGTCTCGGGGCCAGGAACGACATTCGAGTACACCTTCGACGCAGAAGGGACGTACAAATACGTCAGCGAACCGCACGCTGACGCAGGGATGAAAGGTGTCGTTGTGGTCGACACTGCGCCGTCGAGCGAGTATCCGACTGTCGATAAGTGGCTCGCCGGAACAAATGAATACGATGGAACCATCACAGATCAAACGGATACAGACCTTATCGAGATTACCACCGGGGCGAAAGGAAACGGTTCCCACTTGGCGTTCAACCCCCATGCGGTGAAGGTCTCGACCGGAACAACAATCCGGTGGTCATGGACTGGAAAAGGAGGTGGACATAATATCGTCTTCGAAGACGGTAACTTCGGTAGTGAGTCTGTTCACGCCGAGTCTGGCATCCATTTCGAGGAAACGTTCTCTGAAACTGGCGTCTTCAGATACGCCTGTAAACCGCACCATGATCTCGGCCACCGTGGTGCGATCATCGTTGAGTGAATCGACTCGGAGTCAAGCCCCGTATCATTCGTCTCGACCACTTATTCACGAGATGGATCCAGTCAATCTGCGTCTGTGGCTCGTTAATACCTGTAAGGCACCCACTCAAAGCGACCCCGACACCAACAGAGAGGCCGGTACGTCGTTTCATTACTTCGGCGTTACAATTAGAATGGGGCGCTCTTCTGTAGGGGATTGTTGATACTGGTGAGCTGTCGCTGTGGAGTCGAAGAGGACACTGACACCGCGTCAGCGGTGTCCGACACGAGTGATTCCGCTGGATGTGTTTGGGTCGGGATCAGTCGCAGCGGATCTGTTACAGCAGGTTCGCTGGTGTGACGGCGTTTCTTGTCCTCGCTGCCGTTCTGACCGAGCGGTCAGAAACGGCAGCTACGGGCACTTTCAGCGGTATCTGTGTAAGGATTGCGGCCGCACGTTCAACGATAAGACCGGCACGATCTTCGCTCACTCGAAGATCGCACTCCGCAAGTGGCTGTTTTCGATCTGCGCGTTTTTGCGGTTTAACACGAGCCTCAGGCAGTTACAGTGCGAAATCGAGGTCACCTACAAAACGATTCACAGGCGTGTCGAGCGCTTCGCTGAAGCGCTCGACGCGCCGTCACTCGATCTCCGTGGCCCGGTTGAAATTGACGAGTTCTACGTCTCTGCCGGCTTGAAAGGCCGCGAGCGCGACCGTTTGTCGCGCTCTCGCGGCCTCTCTTGACGCGGACCCGGAACGTATGATCAAGACAAACCGCCCGTGTTCGTCCTCGTGGATCGTGGTACCGAACAACGGTACGTTGTGCCGGCGAAATCCGCAGACGAATCGGCGATCCGGCTCCTGCTGGCGGTCAGCCAGCAGGAGCCTCTCACCGTCTACACCGATGGATTCTACGCGCACGATCCGCTTGGAGAAGATGAGCAATTCGACCGCGAATACGTCGTTCACGGAGACGGTGAATACGCCGACGACACGGTCCACGTGAACACCTGCGAGAGCCACGCGTCGCTGGCGCGACGGTGGCTCTCGCCGCATCAAGGCATCTCAAAAGACCGCCTCACACAGTATCTCCGAGCGTTTCAACTCAGACGAGAACTCTACCGCAACCCTGGACGAAAAACACTCAAACACGCCATCAAAGCGACTCTCTGAAATCAAAAATGTGCTACACAAGAGCGCATACATGATTTACTGACCTACTGAACCCACGCAGCAACCTTCACCACTTCTTTGGGTTCTGTTGACCTTCAGAAAGAGGCACCCAACCAGCCCCGTGGCCCATTCGCGCGTTGTGTCTCGCACGACCATCGGAACGTCTCTTTGAACCGATGGACTCCTCGACGCTCAATACGCGCTCTTCAGCGACCGGCTGTTTCAGGTGGATATATGTCTGAAGAATAAGATTTTGACAGAGCCAATCTCGTCTAAACAGCCGCCGAGGCGGTCGTTTTCGGTCATAGATCACTTTGAAACCTCACCGCCTCACGTTTCAATCCTTATCTGAACACCGCGTCTAGTAGAATCATAATTAATTTAATACTTCTCAGTGTGATTATTATAATTGAATTTCTTGGGAAAGCAGTTATTATCGCTGGGTTCACGATGTCGGACATGGCAGGAATCGGTCCGTTTTCAGTACTAGAGCTGGTTGGATTAACCGTTTCGCTACTGGGCTTGTTTCCAGTACTCCGTCAGCACAGACCGGACACAAAATGGTTCACTGTTGGATACTTGCTGTTGGTCGCCGGAATGGTCGCGACTAACCTAGAGGCGGTTGTCCTGCCGATGGTTTTGAATTTCACCGAACACGTCGTAGGGATCGGTCTCGCAGGGCTAGTGTTTCTGTTCGCGGCCTACGACCGGCGTAGTGAGGTTGCTCAGGATACCGAGGGGGTGAGCATAAATGACTGAGCTCACGATGCTTATTGATAGCGTTATCGCGCCTGCTGGCGACGCCTTGGGTGCACTCGGCTTTATCGGCGCAGCTATCTTGGGGTACAAAAATCAGCGAGATAGTGACGCTGAGTCGGCGTTCTGGATGGCGTTCAGCTTCGCTTCAACGCTCTGATTCACTTGGACCGCTAGCCTCATGCTCGAAAAAGCCGGGATCGCTCCGGAGATTTTCAACCCGGTGACCGGGGCGTTGATGACGACAACTGTCGCGGTATTCGCTATCGGCGGCACAGCGACTCTCGCGATTGTTCAAGATATGCAGGCCCTCGTCGACGACAGGGCACAGCAGCGGAAGGCCGCTGAAGAAAAACGTCGCGAAGCTGAGCGGCTCAAGTCCGAGGCAGAACAGCAACAGAAGGAAGTCGCGGAGCTTAACGCCCATCTTGAAACTAAGGCCAAAGAGTACCAGCAAGCCATGACGCGGGCTGCCAACGGTGACCTCACGGCTCGCGTTGATACGGACAGTCAGAACGACTCAATGGCCGAAATCGCAGAGGTGTTCAACACCATGGTGGCTGATCTGGAGGACACTATCGTTCAGGTCCGAGCGTTCGCCAAGGAGGTGTCTGCGTCGAGCGAGGCAGCATCTGACAACGCCGAAGAGGCTCAGAGTGCTAGTAAAGAAGTCAACCAGTCGATTCAAGAGATCATGCCGTGTTGAACGCAAGACGGCGGCAACATCGGATTTTCGATATTCGATCTTCTACCGGTAGCGGCGCTTTAGCTGTAGATTCTCAGATCGGGCGATTCGATTCGAGCAGAATTGTGCGGCGACCAAAGCATCAGTTTCACAAGATACCAGATAAACCATGAGGTGGACGATGGCGATGCCTCTCTCGGATACATTCGGAGAAGGGGAGCAGGCGGCGAGCTCTAACTCGCCGCCTGCTCGAGGTTATGGACGATACACTTCCGTGTGAGATCCCGGAACTGGCCGTGCCAGCTCCGGGAGCGGATCTCGTCGCCGTCGTCTTTTAGCATCGCAAACACGGTCTCACTCATTGACCGCTGGTTGTAGACATCATCGTCAATTCTGGCGTTGTGGGCTT
>NZ_NEDJ01000121.1 GCF_002114285.1 Halorubrum ezzemoulense DSM 17463 | reverse complement strand
GTGGTCGGCCGTGGGGTGGCGGGCAGGGGAAGTACTCACGGAGTGAGCCGGCATGTGACGCGCTCCAACGCATGGAGTGATCGGGCTCATAGAGTAATTCGGCTGGGAGGAGTGAGCGGAGAAGAGATGACCGTTGGAAAATCCGAATATACGGGTGTGGAGAGGTCAACGGACACTGTCTGAGGAGACTGTTTCACCGGAAACGAGGTGTTCGCTGAGTGCCTCAGGCGGGTCGACCAACAGGGGGGAGACCGTGTTTCCGGTGAAACTCAGGCTTCAGATGGGGTGCGGGCTTCCAACGAAGTACGGGCTTCCGTCAAAGTGCGGGCTTCCGTCAAAGTGCGAGCTCTCAGCAGAATAGTAGTTTCCGGTGAAACGCATGTATCGCTCGGCGAGCTGTCGCTCATTTCGCTTGGCGAGCTTTACTCTGATGTAGGATATAAATCCTGTTGTTCTATATCGGTCAGATAGATAACTAAACCGCCCACAGCGAAGTCGCTCCCACCCAAGATAGCCCCATTTCACCGGAAACACGGTGTGTCTCACCGTACGAAACCACAGCGACCGACGTACCGACCTACGGTGTGAGAGAGTCGCGGACCTCATACCGAACGCCGTCTTCACGGAGTCGCGTCGTGTGGCGAGAAAGCTCGTCGGTCGACACGAGCAACAGCACGTCCAAGCCCCGGAGAGCGGCCTGAGACACGCCCGTCGCCGAACCGAATCGGATGTCCGGCCGCAGCCCGGTCCGCGTCGCGAGCGCGTAGGCTTCGGTCCCACCGACCGCGATCAGATCCGCGTCCGCGGCGCGATCCGTGATGACCTCGGGCGACGGCGGACTCCCTTCGGTCACCGCCGGGACGGACACGACCGTCACCACGCCCGGATCGTACTCGACGACCCCCTCGAAGTCGGTGACGCCGACCGCCTCTCCGGCCTCACCGCCGGTGACGACGACCGCTGTCGCCGATCCCCCCTCCGGGACGGCGTGTAGCACGCCGTCGCGCATCTCCAGCCCGACGTCGTCACCTTCCGCAACCGCGTCGGTCGCCACGGCGGCGTCGACGTCGACGCTTCCCAGAACATCGTCGGACACGCGAGACACGAAGTCCGAGAGGGCGTCGGTTCGCGTGATTATCCAGTCGACTCCCTCTTTGGTCACCTCGTACCGACCTCGACCGCGTTTCTCCACGAACCCTCCGTCGACCAAGTCGCGGACGTAGTCGCTCACCGCCTGCGAGGTCACACCGATGACGTCCGCGATCTCTTCTTGGCTCACCGCCGGCTGCCGCGCGGCGATCTCGACGAGAACCCGGTAACGAGTCGCGTCGCGCCTGTTATCCAGCACTCGCGGCCCGGCCGGCTCGTCCGGATCCTCGCTCGTTCCCATACCACCGATGTTGTAGTCGGAAACAAGTAAAATTGGTGTCCCGGCGCCCGCGGTACACCTGGCGAGCTACTCTTGGGCGTCCACGACGGCGACGCTCGCAAGGTTGACGATATCCTTCACCTCGTCGCCACGCTGGAGGACGTGGACCGGCTCGTCCATGCCGACGAGCATCGGTCCGATGGCCTCGGCGCCCCCGAGCCGCTGAAGGAGTTTGTATCCGATGTTCCCGGCCTCGAGGTTCGGGAACACGAGGACGTTGGCCGCCTCGTCGAGTTCGGAGAACTCGTAGGTACCGTTGAGGATGTCGTCGACGACCGCGGTGTCGGCCTGCATCTCCCCGTCGACCGGGAAGTCGACCACGTCGTCGGACTGAAGAATGTCGACCGCGTCGCGCGGCTTCCGCGTCCCCTCGTTGTCGACGCTCCCGAAGTTCGAGTACGATAGCATCGCGGCGCGCGGTTCGACGTTGAACCGTCGCGCGAGGTCCGCCGTGTGTCGCGTGACCTCCGCCAGCGTCTCCGCGTCGGGGTCCTGATTGACGGTCGTGTCCGCACAGAAGATCACCCGGTTCTTGAAGGTGAGCATGTACACGCCGGCGACGGTGTCCGTGTCGGCCGCCGAACCGACTATCTGGAGGGGCGGCCGGAGCGCGGACGGGTAGTGGTGCGTGAGCCCGGTGAGCATCGCGTCGACGTCGCCGGTTTCTACCATCACGCTCCCGAGGTAGTTGGTGTCCCGTTTGACCAAATCGTCGGCCTCGCGTTTGGTGATCCCCTTGCGCTTTCGGAGCTCGTACAGCCGCTCACCGTATCCGGAGACGTCCCGCTCGTCCGGGTCGACCACCTCGGGGCGGAACGAGAGCCCGAGCTCGGACGCGGTCCGGGAGATGGTGTCGGCGTCGCCGAGCAACACCGGCTCCGCGATCCCCTGCTCAGAGAGCTGGTAGGCCGCGCGGATCATCTTCTCGTCGGTGCCCTCCGCGAGCGCGATCCGCTTCGGGTCGCTTTTCGCCTTGTTCAACACGACCCGCATCATCTCGCGGGACTTCCCCAGGCGAGCCTCGAGGCGCTCGCGGTACTGGTTCAGATCGATCTCCGTCCTGGCCGATCCGGACTCCATCGCCGCCTCCGCGACGCGCGGCGCCACCTCGAACAGCACCCGCGGATCGAGCGGCTTCGGAATGACGTAGTCGGGACCGAACTGGAGCGGATCGTCGCCGTATGCCTTCACGACCGCGTCCGGAACGTCCTTGCGCGCGAGGTCGGCTAGCGCCTCCGCGGCGGCCGCCTTCATCTCCTCGTTGATCTCGGTCGCACGCACGTCGAGCGCCCCGCGGAACAGGAAGGGGAACCCGAGGACGTTGTTCACCATGTTCGGGTAGTCGGACCGACCAGTCGCCATGATCACTGTGTCGTCCCGGGCGTCCTTGGCGTCCTCGTAGGTGATCTCCGGGTCGGGGTTCGCCATCGCGAAGATGATCGGGTCCGCGGCCATCGAGCGGACCATCTCCTGCGAGACGATACCCCCGACGGAGAGCCCGACGAACACGTCTGCGCCGTCCATGGCGTCCGCGAGATCGCCGTCTTCGATGGGGGTGGCGAACTGGCTTTTGTACTCGTTGACGTCGCCGGCCGCCACCCGCTCTTCGGTGATGATCCCGGAGGAGTCGCACATTGTGATGTTCTCTTCGCGCGCCCCCAGCGAGACGTAGAACCGGGCCGTCGCGATGGCCGACGCGCCGGCGCCGGAGAAGACGATGTCGAGCTCCGAGAGGTCCTTATCGGAGATGTCGACCGCGTTCATCAGCGCCGCGCCGGAGATGATCGCGGTGCCGTGCTGGTCGTCGTGGAACACCGGGATCTCCATCTCCTCGCGGAGCCGCTCCTCGATCTTGAAACACTCCGGGGCCTTGATGTCCTCGAGGTTGATGCCGCCGAACGTCGGCTCCATCGCCTTCACGGCCTCGCAGAACGGGTCGACGGCGTCGATGTCGAGCTCGATGTCGAACACGTCGATGTCGGCGAACCGCTTGAACAGCACCCCCTTCCCTTCCATCACGGGCTTCGAGGCGGCCGCGCCGATGTCACCGAGCCCAAGGACGGCCGAGCCGTTCGAGACGACCGCGACGAGGTTCCCCTTCGCCGTGTACTCGAAGACGGACTCCGGGTCGGCCGCAATATCGCGGCACGGCGCCGCGACCCCGGGGGAGTACGCCAGCGAGAGGTCTCGCTGGGTGTTCGTCGGCTTCGTCGTCTCTATCTCGATCTTTCCGGGCGGCTCCTGCCGGTGATACTCCCGGGCGTCGTCGTCTAGTCCCATGTCTTTCTCCATTCGTGAACGGAGTAAAAAGGTATGCGATGGTGTCGAGTGTGTGATTCGACGTTCGACGATCTTGCGGCGCTCTTCGACGGCATCGAAGTACTTCAACGAGATCTCGATGTGTGTTGGTGTTTCGATGCTCGTCGACAACTTGGATGTCCGTCGACCGCGGAGCCCCGTCAGCGCGTCCTCAGACCGGTCCACTGTCGGCTGGCTCCGAGTCGTCGCTCGCGACGAGCGTCGGCGCCAGCGGAGCGAGCCCCGGAGCGAGCCCGGCGAGCGTCGAGACTTCGTACGCCGTCAGGTACGTCCGCGCCACGATGAGGACGGGGAGCGTCAGCACCGCGACGGCGGCGACCGCACACAGCAGGACGGTCGCGAGCACGATCGCCCCCGCGGTCGTCTCGACCAACGCCGCCACTCCGCCGAGCGGGACCGCGGCGAGCACCAGCACGACGAGGCCGACCGCGGCGACCACCCCGCCGACGGAGGCGACTGCGACGGCCCGGACGATCCCGGCGCTCGCCGCGACGACGGCGTGAACCGCGAGGTAGACCGCGACATCGCTCAGCGACTCGCGGAGCGAAGCCCAAACCGTCCGCCACCCGGCGAGCACCCCGACGTCGCGGGCGACCATCGCCGGCGCGACGAGCTCCAGCGTGAGCCGGGAGCCGACGGTCCCGATCAGCGCTACGCCGCCAGCGGTGACTCCGAGCGCGACGACCGCGACCTCGGAGGCACCGGACACCCCGCCGACCTTTACGCCCGCCGCGCCCGACACAGCAGAGTCTGCGACAACGACCGCGAACGCGGCCGCCGGTATCGCGGCGACGACCGCGCCGGCCGTCACGACGGCCGACAGCCCGAGGGCCTGCCGAAACCGTGTGCGAAACGGTCGCCAGAGCGCGACTTCCGTCGTCGCGAGCGCGTCGTAGAACGCGAGCCGGAATGCGACCGAACACGTGACGAGCGCGAACGCCGCGACCAGCCCCCCGACCGCGGCCGCGACGAGCAGCGCGTCGTCGAGTCCCGCGACGCGCTCGGCTGCCGGACCGACGATGCGTCCGATCCCCACCGGTCCCGCCCCGACGCCCGTCGAGGTAGATGTCGCCCACCCCACGAGCCCGGCCGTCGAGGCGCCGAGCGACGAGGCACCGACGCGCGACGCCGCGGCGCCGCCGCCCGCCCTCCCCGCCGCGAGGGCGGCGAGCTTCCCCCATCGGACCGCCTCGCACCGAACGCGTCACCCCCGCGTCGCGCCGCCGGCCCCGTCGACCGCCCCGACGGCGCGCCAGCTCATCCCGCGCGACAGCCGGAC
>NZ_NEDJ01000120.1 GCF_002114285.1 Halorubrum ezzemoulense DSM 17463 | reverse complement strand
TTGTCGAGGATTCCGATTTCAAGATCGCGACGCGATACGTTTCGTCGGCAGCAAGCGCGTCGTGTTCAATTTCACTCGCGGGGACATCCACGATATATGAGCCATCACGTTCTTCGATTTGAGCACTAAACACAGAGCGAAGCGAATCAGAAATCTCGATCATCAGGTATCACGGGTTGTAGCTAGTCAACGTATCTAAATCTCGCGTTTCGCGCTACTCTGAGGTGGTAATCTAGTGTATGCTGAAGAGACCACGCAGATCCCGAACAGAAACTCCTCAAAAGACTAGTGCCGCTTCAACGCTGGACTGCTAGAAACGACTGATAGACGGTCTGTAGGGTGAATCTAGCAGATCACAACTGAAGGCCCACTACCCTCTCATCGTCGAGGTCGTGCGAGCGTTAGGCCAACCCAGTCTCGGGACGGGTGTCATGGACCGGTATCTCGAAGTGGCGAGGACAGACGGCTCGATCGGACACACACGGTGGAAAGTTCGTGTTTGAATCAGATGCATCGGTGTTCGGTTAAGCCCTAGCCGGCAGTTCTGTGGGGTTTGAGCGTCGGTCACTCCCGCCGCGTGCGCCCGACTCAGGCAATCTTGGACCGTATAGAATATTACTGGGAGTGGTAACCGAACACAGATGGAATCAGATGCTTATCGCTTATATTCGATTGTAACAGCGGCCGGATCGTGATATTCATGCTACTAAATACTCGTGGATATAACCCGCTGGTAGAATATTACTACTAGGCTTAACTAAAGACGAGTGCTTACCCGTGTGGCAACTAAACTCAGAGCCACACACCTCAGTATGCCTCCAGCAGATTCCTCCCAACAGCAGACGGACGACTTCCACAGTCATCCGTTTATCCAGTGTGATGCGTGCGAGTCTGCTCTCCACTCTAACAGAAGACACACCTTGTCCTTCCTTCTCCTAGATCAGCTCACACTCCCTCTCGTTGGGTGTAATGAACACCTTGAGCAATTCGCCTCCGTCTGCGGATTCACTACCGAAAACACAGTTGAACTCATACAGCATTGGCCAGCCGGCGGTATTAACTGTCCCAGCTGCCACCTCGCACCACATAATCCAGATCAACCTGTACTCCCGGTACAGGACGGAGCAGTCGCCATCCTTGCCTGTCCCGAGCATCAAACAGAGATCATTGGTCGGTTCCACACAGGTCTTGATATGCAACAGCAGCTAACTGCTTCCCTCGATACGCTACAATAGGCCTACCTAGGGTGTCATACAATAAGTACCACAGACGATGTCTCACTTTCGGAGAGAGTGAACCAGCACCGGGCTTTTCCGTCGGAAATGATGCGTATTAGCGAGATGCCTCAACCCGATCCAGTACAGTGTCCCGTCTGCGGCTGGACAGGGTACGTTTCCGACCTGAGCAGAGATCAGAACGCATCGTGTCCGAGTTGCGGTCAGGAGATCGATCTCATCGAGTAGTGGGACCGTGTGCGGCAACGACTTTTAGTGGACAAATTTCCCAGAATGACTACTGGGCCTTCAGTTGTGATCTGGTAGATTCACCCTACAGACTGTCTATCAGTCGTTTCTAGCAGATCAGTGTTGAAGCGGCACTAGCAGGCCAGATCCGTCAATACAGTTGATTTACATTCCGACGCATATCACTGATCGACTTACGCTCTATCAGAAAGTGTGTGCGAGATACAGAGGAGGCCCATATCTATGTGGTCAGTTATCTCAACTGCTGTACTGACTTTTTTCATAGCTGAACTAAAAACTCTGAGTATGTCTGACCGAGCAGAGCACAGGGATACAATCCGTGTCCTCCATGTTGATGACCAACCAGACTTCGCCGAAATGACCACAGCGTTTCTTGAACGAGAGAGTGACCGATTCGACACTGAAACGGTAAGTAGTGCGAGCGAGGGGCTGAATCGTCTTGCTGAATCCACATTTGATTGCGTCATTTCCGACTATGAAATGCCCGGGCAGAACGGCATTGAGTTCCTCCGAGCTGTTCGTGAGGAGTGGCCTGATCTACCGTTTATTCTGTTTACTGGCAAAGGGAGTGAAACCGTCGCCAGTGACGCAACCTCTGCAGGAGTCACTGATTATCTGCAAAAATCGTCTGGAAATGAGCAATACGAATTACTGGCCAATCGCATTCTGAATGCTGTCGGCAAGGTACAGGCCGAAAAACAGATTAAAACAGAACAGAAGCGATTTAAGACTCTTTTCGACCACCTCTCACAACCCGCTGTAGAAGTTCGGTACGAGGCCGATGAGCCAATCGTCAGGCAGGTTAATGCGGCATTTGAGAACGCATTCGGGTACGAATCTGAGACTATGATCGGCGATTCACTTGACACACACATCGTCCCTGATAACCGAACTGACGAAGCCGCAGAAATCAATGAACATGTCCAATCTGGCGGCAGTCTTGACTCGAGGGAGGTAACCCGACAGACAACAAACGGACTCTGTAAATTCCTCCTCCAAAATGCGGTCTATGATGACGGTTCAGGCGGGTTTGCTATCTACACAGACATTACTGACCGAAGCGAACGTAAGGAACTGCTTGAACGAAACCGAGATCTACTGCGACACACGCAACAGTTGGCTAAGGTTGGTGGGTGGGAGGCAGATCTTGAAACTGGCGAACAGCGTTGGACGAAGGAAACATACAATATCCACGATCTCGATCCTGCTGAAGAATCCGACCCCTCGGTTGAAACAGCGATCGAATTTTATCATCCTGACGACCAATCAACAATTCAGACAGCAATCGAAAACTGCCGCGCCCACGGCAAGCCGTACAATCTTGAACTGCGATTGATCACGGCAGAAAATGATCAAAAGTGGGTACGTACTACTGGTGAACGCATACATGACAGTGACGATATAATCAAACTTCGAGGCGCAATCCAAGACATCACCGCTCAGAAAGAACGAGAAAAGGAACTCCGACTGTACGAACAACTCGTCAGGCACTCTCCCGAGTTGCTGGTCATCATGGACGAGGAGATGACTGTTAAGTACCAAAGCCCACCGTCGCCGTTACTCGAGTGGGAGCCACTGGATGTTGTTGGCGAGAACCCCTTCGAAGAGGTCCACCCAGACGACCACGAGAAACTCATGGATCACTTTGCTCGACTGAAGGACAAACCCGATGGGATTGTCGCCGTTGAGTTTCGGGCACGGGACGTGGATGGGGACTGGCGGTGGGTCGAAAGCCGTGGGCAGAACTTCACTGACAGCGACCCGATTGAGGGTATTCTTACGGTAATGCGTGACGTTACACAGCGAAAACAACAAGAACAACGGCTCGCTCGGTACAGCACCACCCTCGAGCAGATGCAGTCGAGAACGCAAACCCTACTAGAAACGACGAATCCCACAGAAGCAGCCGAGTCTGCCGTAGCGGCGTTCGAAGCCGTCTTAAAATGTGACACTACTGGTATCTGGTTACGCAGAGACGACCAAGATATACTTGAGCCGGCCGCCATCTCCGAGCGTGGTCAGGAGTTGATTTCTGACCCCCCAACGTACGGGGCGGACACGCAATCACTTTCGTGGGAGGCCTATCAGCAGCAAGAACTCCGATACATCAGCGATATGTCCGCACATGACCAGCGATCGAATGAAGACACACCTATCGAGAGCGAGGTAATCGTACCACTCGGCCGGCATGGAATAGTGAATGTTGGTTCCACGGAGCCGGATGCATTTACTGAGCAAGAGATAGATGTTGTTGAGTTGTGGAGCAACACACTGACGGCTGTGTTTGGCCGGATTACACAGCTAGAATTACTACGGGGGCGGGAAGCTGAACTCGTTCGGGAACGTGACCGGCTCGATGAGTTCACCAGCATCGTGTCGCACGACCTTCGGAGTCCGTTGAACGTCGCAAAGGGGCGAACGAAGCTGGCTGCTAGCGAGTGTGACAGCCAACACCTAACCGATGCTCAACAGGCCCTGACACGTATGGAAGCGCTCATAGACGACTCACTAGCGCTGGCTAGACAAGGAAAAGTCGTCGGTGAAACGACTAGTGTCGACCTCGAGGCGATTGTCGATCGGTGCTGGGAGACGACCCCCACAACCGAGGCTACCCTTGAGATTGAGGGGCTATCATCAATACAAGCAGATGCCGATCGATTACCAGAGGTGTTTGAGAATCTTTTCCGAAATGCGGTTGACCACGGTGGCGAAGGCGTGACGATCACCGTTGGGGAGGTAGACACCGGATTTTATATAGAAGACGACGGATCCGGCATCTCTGGCGATAACCGGGACGAAGTGTTTGAGACCGGGTACTCGACATCCGAAGAGGGAGTCGGCTTTGGACTGAATATTGTCAAACAGATAGTAGAGGCTCACGGCTGGGAGATTCATCTGACCGACAGTGCCGATGGTGGTGCCCGCTTCAAGATTACCGGTGTCGAGAAAGTTGAGTGATCGATGCGTGCTGTGTATCTCGCACAGCTATTGGAATATCCCCCTGATCTGGCAGAATCCTCGGCACTCAATCCGCAAGCGCTTTTTATCGGCTGATCCGGCTGTAAATTCACGAAATAAATGTCGTGGCAACTCTTCTATGCCATCCTAGGAACAGCATGAGTGGCCCAATGGTATCGTCAAAAAATATGATGGCGATACCAGTGTACCAAGTCTCTACGAATCACCGGTGACAGACATCTTCATTCCTCTAGAACTCATCCAACAAGTTCCCCAGTAGTTGCTTCTTGGAGGCTCAACTGGCGTGGGCGTCTCCCCATTACCTCAGTCTCACATTCAACAAGGACACCACCAGCGACAGCAGCGTCCTCTCGATAACACGCTCTCGTAGTCACTGCCCACAGCGCTGGCAGCACCTCATCGAGTAACGGCCACGGCTCTGTGAGTTCTAGCAAGACGTCGCCAGCGAACCCGACTTCCTCTGGTGAGATTGGTCCGTCTGGCCCGTGATGCTCCCGGGCTGTCCGTAACGCTCCGGCCGCAGCGTGGACGTCGTTGCTGACGGTCGGATCGCTCACCCATCGCGGGTAGATATCCTGGTACCGCTCAGGAAGTTCTCCGTCATCCCGATCCGTCTCCGCAAACG
>NZ_NEDJ01000011.1 GCF_002114285.1 Halorubrum ezzemoulense DSM 17463 | reverse complement strand
GCGCTACAGCCGGCGAGCGCGACGGCCCCCGCCGCCCCGGCCGCAGTCAGGAACCGCCGCCGGGTGTGTGGCCGAGCGCGTCGCCGCCGTGTCCTGCTTTCGTCGTCGGTCATCACTCGGTTGTTGTACTCGGTGGTTACATAAGGGATCCGGGTCGGGGCGACACCGATTTCCCCGTCGCGGCCGTCGAATTCGTATGAAGCAGCGTCCGACGAACGGATCTGCGGCGACGCCGCCCCCACGCGAGACGACCACCCGACGCCGCCTGCTCGCCGGCGGCGCGGCGGTCGGCGTCGCCGGGCTCGCCGGCTGTCTCGGCGCCCGCGACGGGCCAGTCCCGGCCCCCGAGGTGACGAGCGACCGGGTCGACGACTGGCGACGGACCGACGAGTTCGAGCGGACGGTGTTCGAGCGGTCGTACGGTCCCGTCACCGTCCGGGCGCTCGAACACACGGGAATCTACGAGTACGCGCCCGTCGCGGACGCGCTCGCCGAGACGCTCGGCGGGTCCGGGTCGCCGGTCGTCTTCTTCGCGACGCGGATCGACCTCCGGCCCGCCGTCGACCGACTCCCGGCCGGGATCGGCCGCGAGCGGATCATGCGCGAGGTGGAGGCGGCCGCGACCGACGCCTTCCGCGGGCAGCTCCGGAGCGCCGGCAGCGAGAACGTCGAAATCGCCGACGAGGGGATCTCCACCGTCCGGTCCGGCAACACGGCGACCGTGTGGCGGCTGACCGGCGAGTACGCGCTCGACGGCGAGGTCCCGCTCCCGGACGGGACCGCCGCGGGACTCGATCGACCCCTCGACATCGGGGCCCGCCTCGGCGTCTGGCACGACGGAACCGACGTGATCGTCGCCGGCGGCGCGTATCCGACCGATCCCCTTCTCGACGCCTTCGACGCGGCGCTGCCGGACTCGATCGACGCCGAGAGCGCTGTGCGACGGCTCGCCGGCGCCGAGAGCGCCGAGGCGCTCGCGACCGACCCCGCCGCCTACGACGAGGACGTCTCGCAGTTGCTCATCTCGGTGGTGTGAGCCGACGGCCCCCCGGAGCCCCCCGCTCGGCCCTCCTTCCGCCTCGAACCGACCCGTTTAATCGCCGTCGCGGGCTTCAGTCCCGTATGAGCCACTTCTCGGAGTTCGAAGTGATCCCCGCCGTCGACGTGCAGGACGGCGAGGTCGTCCAGCTGGTCGGCGGCGAGCGCGGGACGGGCAAGCGCTACGGCGACCCCGTCGCGGCCGCCGAGCGCTGGGTCGAGGCGGGCGCCGAGACCCTCCACCTCGTCGATCTCGACGGCGCGTTCGAGGGCGAGCGCGTCAACGCCGGCGCGCTCGAGTCGGTCGTGGACGCGGTCGGCGGCGACGGCGCGGACGCGGTCGGCCTCCAGCTCGGCGGCGGCATCCGGGCCGCCGAGGGCGCGCGCGCGCTGCTCGACTTGGGGCTCGACCGCGTCATCCTCGGGACCGCGGCGGTCGAGACCCCGGATATCGTCGCGGAGATCGACGAGACCCACCCGGGGAGCGTCGTCGTCAGCCTCGACGCGAAGGACGGCGAGGTCGTCGTCTCTGGCTGGACCGAGGGGACCGGGCTCGACCCCGCCGAGGCCGCCGCCCGCTACGAGGAACTGGGGGCCGGCGCGATCCTCTTCACGAACGTCGACGTGGAGGGGCAGCTGGATGGGATCGACCGCGAGGCGGTCGCGAGCGTGGTCGACGCGGTCGAGATCCCGGTGATCGCCTCCGGCGGCGTGGCGGCGGTCGACGACGTGGTCGCGCTGAAGGAGGCGGGCGCGGCCGCGGTCGTCGTCGGGACGGCGTTATACGAGGGCGAGTTCACGCTCCGAGAGGCACAGGCGGCCGCGGACGAGGTCTGAGCGCTCTACTCAGCCGGCGACGACGCGCTCCCGGCGGCGTCGCCGCCGACTACTCCTCCGGACGCTCGCGCTGAACGACTAACACCGGGCCGAGGAAGCGCTCGGCGATCTGCTCCGACGGCATCCCGAAGACGAACGTGGTGACCGACGGGTCGGTCTCGCCCATCACGACTGCGTCGTGCGACTCGGCCCGGCTCGCGATGTCGTCGATCGGGACGTCACCGGTCTCCACCACCAGCTCGACCCGGTCCGAGTCGACCCCGCGCTCGGCGAGGTCGCTTTTCACCCCGTTCAAGAACGCCTCGCCGTCGCCGCGGGACTCCCCCTCGTCGAGCGCGTGGTACAGCGTCACCGCAACGCCCGCGTCGGCGAACAGGCCGGCGACGAGCCGGGCGTTCCGGCTGGCGCCGACGGTCCCGCGGAGCGCCACGAGGACCGATTCCACACGGTCCGTGCTGTTCGGGACCAACACCGCGAGGCTGTCGTACTCGTAGCTGAGCCGGTCGACCGTCGTCTCCTTGTCGTGTGTAAACACGAGCCGCGTCTCGACGTCGGCCCCGGCCGCGGCGAGCCGGGCCGCGAACTCGTCGAGCTTCGACATGGCCTTCTCGCCGAACTGCTCGCGCGCCTGCTCGGTCGCGGTCTGGTCGGGGATCACGTGGTACCCGAGCAGCACGACGCGGGCGTTCGCGAGCAGTTCGGGCGTTCCGGTGGGGAGCGACTCCCCCTCCAACACCGCCAGCGGGACCAACACCGACGGCCGGTCGGGGTCGGGCCGCGCGTCCCCCCCGGACTCGGGCGGTCCCTCGCCGTCGGGTTCGGGACCTGAGTCGTCCTCGCCGGTCCCGGGCTGTGCCTCGTCGTCGTTCGCGGGTGTGTCGGACATCTTAGAAGTCACCTCTCAGTTCCACGTCGGTCGCGTAGTACCGGTACCAGCCGTAGGCGGCGACCATGATCGCGACGCCGACGCCGATCGACGCCGGCTGCATGAACGCGATAAGCGCGAAGCTCGCGACCCCGCCGACGGCGGCGACGGGGACCCCGGCCGGACAGCGGAACGCGGGCGCGTACCAGTCGGGCTGCTCGCGGCGGAGCCGGACCAGCGCCACGCAGAGCAGGCCGTACATCACGAGGTGGAGGAACGACGCCACCTCCGCGAGCAGCTCCACCTGTCCCGTCGCCGCGAGCACGACGATCGGGCCACCGGCGAGCCCCAAGGCGACGTGCGGGGTCCCGTACGCGAGGTTGACCCGACTCGCGGCCTCGGGGATGAGGTCGTCGCGGCTCACCGCGTACACCGCCCGCGACGCGCTGAGTATCGACGCGTTCGCGCTGGAGAACGTCGCCAGCAGCCCGGCGATCACTATGGCGAGCGCGCCGGGGAAGCCGACGAACTCGCGGGCGACCTCGACCATCGCGGTCTCGCCGAACTCGCCGAGCCGCGCGCTCCCGAACGCGCTCGTCGCCACGAAGATGGTGACGACGTAGAAGACGCCGACCACGACCACGGAGCCGACCATCGCCAGCGGGAGGTTCCGCGAGGGCTCCTTGATGTCCCCGGCGACCGTCGCGACCTGCGCGAAGCCGAGGTACGACGTGAACACGAGCGCGGCGGTCTGGAGAACCGGAAGCGCCCCGCCGGGCGGGAAGAAGCGCTCGGGGGTACTCTCGGCCCCGAAGACGCCCAGCGCGTCGAGGCTCCCGTAGCTCAGGAACAGCGTGAGGATAACGAGCAACACGATCACGATCGCGTTCTGGAGCGCCGCCGTGTTCTCCGTCCCGAAGACGCTGAGCGCGGTGAGCCCGACGCCGAACGCGACGCCGAGCGGGACCGCAGGGTCGACCGGGAGCGCGATCCCCGCCTCGAGGAACACCTGCCCGGCGTAGCTCCCGAGCCCGACGAGGTAGAACGCGGAGGCGAACACGAGCCCGAGCCAGAGGCCGAGCCCGACCACCGCGCCCGGGCCGGTGCCCAGCCCCCGCGAGATGAAGAAGTAGCCGCCGCCGCTGCGCGGCATCGCCGTGGCGAGTTCGGCGGCCGGCAGCGCGACCAGCAGGGCGACCACTGCGCCGATCGCGAACGACGCGGCGGCCGCCGGTCCGGCGTTCTCGGCCGCGAGCCCCGGGAACACGAAGATCCCCGCACCGATCATCGTGCCGATGCCGATCGCGAGGCCGCCGGCGAGCCCGATCGTCCGTTCGAGCTCTCCCTCTCCGGTGTCCGCGTCGACGGCGTCGGGGTCCTCGACGTCGGCGGGTGAAGGCGCGGTGTCGCGCGTCTCGTCGGGCTCGGGGCCGTCCATACGTGTAGAGACGCCTCCCCGACGCGACAAATATCCACCGCTGGCCTCGGTCTGACTGACCCGGCCCGCCTGCCCCAGCGCGGACCGGGACCGCCGCCGGTCGGCCGCCGTGGCCCCCGCGCCACCCACAACCGACTTACGAATCCCCCGCGACGGGCCGGTATGAGCGACCACGACCGGACCGCGGCCGTCACCCGCGAGACGAGCGAGACGACCATCGAACTCACGCTCGCGGTCGACGGCGACGGCGACAGCGAGGTCTCGACAGGGGTCGGCTTCTACGACCACATGCTCGAATCGTTCGCGAAGCACGGCTTGTTCGACCTCACGGTCCGCTGCGACGGCGACCTCGACATCGACGACCACCACACCGTCGAGGACGTGGCGATCTGCCTCGGCGAGGCGTTCGACGAGGCGCTCGGCGACAAGCGCGGAATCCGGCGGTACGCCGACCGCCACGTCCCGCTCGACGAGGCGGTCGCGAGCGTCGTCGTCGACGTGGCGGGACGGCCGTACTACGAGTTCTCCGGAGAGTTCTCACAGGAGTCTGTCGGGGAGTTCACCAGCGTCATGGCCGACCACTTCGCGCTCTCCGTAGCCCACAACGCCGGGCTGACGCTCCACGCCGCGGTCGAGCGCGGCGACAACGCCCACCACGAGGTCGAGGCGCTGTTCAAGGCGCTGGCGCGCGCGCTCGACGACGCCACTCGGCTCGACGAGCGCCGCAGCGACACGCCAAGCACGAAGGGCGAGCTCTGAGGCGGCGTCCCCTCGGGGTCACTCGGGCGCGGCGAACTCGTTGTACTCCCCGTTGTGGTATACGAGCTCGCCCGTCTCTTCCAGCTCGTGGAGCAGGTCGAACACCTCGCTGTACTCGTGTTCGCGGTCGTACTCGACCGCCAGCCGCTGGACGACCACCCCCGGCGTCACCGCCGCGGCCTCGTGTTCTCGGACGATCCGGACCGCGAGCCGCCCGAGTTCTGCCCGTTCCGAGTCCATCTCGTGACGACGTTCGGCCGGGGTCGGCAAAACGGTCCGGGTCCGGGACGCGCCCGGTTCGCGTCCCGTCCGGACTCGGTTCGCGTCCGGTTCGCGTTCCGCCGACAACTTATCACACTGCGAACCGTTGGCAGGGCCGTATGGAACTCCGCTGTGAGGGCTGCGCCGGCTGCTGCGTCGACTGGCGTCCGCTCGATCCGGCCGCGGCGGGCTCAGACCGCACCGGGCCTCGTCCCCCGCTCGACGACACCTACGACCTCGTCCCGCTCACCCGCGACGAGGTCGTAGGCATCGTCGACGACGGCCTGGGCGACGCCCTGATCCCCCGACTGTTCGAGCCGGCCGAGCGCGACGAGCGCGTTCGGATCGACGGGACCGACCTCGCCGCGATCGACGGCCGCCCCGTCTTCGTCGTCGGCCTCCGGAAGCCCCCCAAACCGGTCGCACCGATCGGGACCGACGAGCCGCGCTGGCTCGGCGCCTGCGCCTTCCTCGACCCGACGACGCTCCAGTGCCGGATCCACGGCGACGACCGCTACCCGCGCACCTGTTCGAGCTACCCGGGTCACAACCTCGAACTCGACGCCGAGACCGAGTGCGAGCGCGTCGAGGCCGCCGGGGGCGGGGACCGGCTCCTCGACGACGAGCCGGCCGACGACCTCCCGGCGCCCGCGTTCGGCCCGCAGGCGCTCGGCGCGACGGTGTTCGCGTACCCCGACCCGGAGGACCTCGACGGCGTCGTCGCCCGGCTCCGCGACGGCAGGGCGACCGCCGACGACCGTGCCCGCTTTGCCGGCGCCGCCGTCGGCTCTCGCCCTGGATCGTTGTCGGTGACGCGCGACCGCATGGCCGAGGCTCGGGACGACGCCCGCGAGGCCGACTCGTGGGTCGGGTCCGCGATCCGCGAGTGGACGGAGCGCGCCGGCGCCGACGGCGAGCGGGTCGGCCTCGACCGCGACGCGCGCGACCGCCTCGCCCGCGCCGTCGAGGACGACGCCGGCGCGCCCGGCACGCCCGGCTGGGACGCGGAGCGATAGGGGACGCGCCCACCGTCCTCGGTCGTGTGTTCGCGCCGCCTTCGCGCGCGCACGCACACGCCCGTGAGGCTTACCCGTCTCCGGACCCTCCGTTTGAATATGGACGAACGAGCCCCGACTGACGAGCCGGTCGAGTACGCGCGAGAGGACGTGTCCGTCCTGGTCGTGGGCGCCGGCGCCGCCGGCGCGCGCGCGGCGATCGAACTCGCCGAGCGCGGCGTCGACGACGTGCTCGTCCTCGGGAAGCGCGGACACGGCGACGCCCACACCACGTGGGCTCGGGGCGGGATCAACGGCGCGCTCGGGACCCACGACCCCGAGGACTCGCCCGCGATCCACGCGGCGGACACCCTCAACGAGGGCCACCTGATCAACGATCCCGGGAAGGTCGAGACAGTGACCGCGCAGATGCCCGAGCGGCTCCGCGAGCTCGACGACTGGGGGATGGCGTACTCCCGCACCAACGACGGCGCGATCGACCAGCGGTTCTTCGGCGCGCAGTCGTTCCGCCGGACCGCCTTCGCCGGCGACCACACCGGCGAGTCGCTGCTGAACACGCTCGTCGACCGCGCGCAGGCGCTGTCGGTCCCCTACCGCGAGAACGTGATGATCACGAAGCTGGTCTCCGACGGCGAGGCCGTCCACGGTGCGGTCGGCTTCGACATGGATGACGGCGAGTTCGTACTGTTCAACGCGGGCACCGTCGTTCTCGCCGCCGGCGGCCACGCGGCGATCTACAACCGGCACACCTCCCGCGACGACGAGAACAACGGCGACGGCGCGGCGCTGGCCTTCGACGCCGGCGCGTCGCTGATGGACATGGAGTTCATGCAGTTCCACCCGACGGGGATGGCCGTCGACGAGGCCGACCCCGAGTGGGCGCCGTGGAGCGGCCGCCTCGTGACCGAGGCCGTCCGCGGCGAGGGGGGCCGCCTGTTCAACGCCGAGGGCGAGCGGTTCATGGAGCGCTACTCTCCGGACCAGATGGAGCTCGACGCCCGCGACGTGGTCGCCCGCGCCATCGCCCGCGAGATCGGCGAGGGGCGCGGCACGGAGCACGGCGGCGTCTACCTCGACATCTCTCACCGCGACGCCGACTTCATCGAGGAGCGGCTCCCCAGAATGTACGAGCGGTTCCAAGACCTCGGCGTGGACATGGCCGAGGAGCCCGTCGAGGTCGCGCCGACCTCCCACTACGGGATGGGCGGCGTCGCCGTCGACGACCACGGCGAGACCGACGTTGACGGCCTCTTCGCCATCGGGGAGACGATGGCGGGCGTTCACGGCGCGAACCGCCTCGGCGGCAACTCGCTGGCCGAGACGGTCGCGTACGGCGTCGTTGCGGGCGAGCGGATCGCCGACCGCGTCGACGGCCCGGGCGAGGTGCCCGACGCCCTCCGCGAGGAGACCGTCGAGCCGCACCTCCGCGACCTGCGCGCGATGGCGGACAACGACGGCGCCAACGAGGTCGACGCGGTGCTCGCAGACCTCCGCGAGCTGATGTGGGAGCACGCGGGCATCCTCCGCGACGAGTCGTCGCTCCGCGAGGGGCTTGACCGCCTCGCCGCCGTCCGCGACCGCGCCGCGGACATGCGCGTCGGGCCGGTCACCAGCGAGTCGTTCGAGCTCGCCGTCGACGCCGGCTTCATGCTTGTCGCCGCCGAGGCGGTCCTCCGCGGCGCGCTCGAACGCGAGGAGTCGCGCGGCGCGCACTACCGCACCGACCACCCCGACACCGACCCCGACTGGCGGCGCAACGTCTACTTCGACGCGGCCGACGTCGGCGGCATGACGCTCCGCACCGAACCGGTCGATCAGCCGAGCGACGCCGTCCAGGCCGCCCTCGACGAGGGACACGAGCTGGACTACCACCAGCTAGAGTAGCGACGGCCCGCTCCGCTCGTCCCTCCTTCACCCGCCCCGCTCCCGGTACCAGACGCGCTCGCCGACCGGCGACTCGCCGTCGTCGATCGGGAGCCGGCTCACGAACAGGTCCCGTACGGCGAGCGTGAGCGTCAACTCGACGGGCTCGCCGCGGTCCCCGTCTGCCACCGCTTCATCTCCTCCCGCCTCTCTCTCCGGCACGATCGGCCGCACCGTCACGACGCAGTGGCCGTCGCGCTCGCCGATCGATTCGACGACGCCGACCGACCACTGGTCGACGTGGTGCGACGGTTCCCTGGCGTGGACGCGGTCGTGGTTCACGACCGGCTCGCCTCCGCGTCGGTCGCGTCGCCCGCGACGCGCCGCACGGCGAGCACGCCCTCGCAGGTACACGTCTCCTCGCACTTCGGGCACTCCGCCGCGGGGCGCTCGATCGGGTCGCGGTGGATCGTCTCGTAGCCGTGCGCGTCGAACAGCTTCTCCGGGGAGTCGTCGCCGCCGTGGTACCACGAGTCCGCGAGGAACAGGTCGACGCCCCGCTCCGCGCCGGCCTCGTGGAGGCGACCGAGCAGCCGACTGCCGATCCCCCGACCCGTCGCGCCCTCCCTGACGTACCCCATTTCGAGTGGCCGTACCGCTCCGCGGCGGGCAGCAGGTCGGGGTCGTCGAAGAAGTACATCTCGTCGGCGGCGGCGGTCGGATCGGTGAACTCGCGGAGCGCCATGACGCCGAGGATCGCGCCGTCCCGGTCGCCCTCGCCGTCGACAGCGTCGGTTCGGTCACTCTCGCCGTCAACCGCGTCTCCTGCCGACTCGACGGCGTCCCCCTCGACCGCGACCAGCACGTGGTACGTCGGGTCGTCGATCCCGAGGTCCACGCCGTAGGAGCTCCCCTCGGTGAAATGAGAGGTGATGAGCGCCTCCAGCGGCTCGGCGTCGCTCGGTCGCGGCTCGCGGATCGCGATCTCGTCCATCTACCGGACGGACGCCGTCGCCGACCAAGAGCGGTGCGGTGCCGGCACCGGCCGCCTCCGGTCGGCGCCGATCAGGCCCCGGCGCCCGGCCGCCAGACTCCCTCCCGCCGGTCGAGCCACGCCACGACGACGACGTGCGGGAGCGTCATGGCGGCGATGGCGACGAGCGACACGGCGAGCAGGTCGCCGGGCGCCGCCACGCCCGCGGGGACCGAGACGCCGACCGCGCCGACCACGAGGAACCCGCCGAGCGTGAGCGGCGCCGCGTCGCGCCCGAAGCGGGCGAGCGCGCCGACCGCGTCGCCGGCCGACGCCGCGCTCGCCGCCGCTGGGTCGACGAGGACGAGCCGGCCGACGTGCCGGAGCGCGTGCCACAGCGCGAAGTACACCCCGATCGCGAACACCGGCGCGGCGAGCAGGAACCACGCCCACAGCACGGCCAGCTCGCCGGCGTCGCGGCGCCAGCCGCCGGCGTCGCGCCCGCTCCGAACCCGCCGGTAGCCGAGCCCGACCGACGCCAGCGTCGCGGCCGCCATCCCGACGCCGACCCCGGCGCGGACCGCGGGCGCGAACAGGGGGTCGACGGCCGTCGCGGCCGCGCCCCCGTCGACGAGGAACAGGCCGACGATCCACTCGGCCACCAGCCGGTACTCCTCGGGGTGCGCGAGGAGCGGGACGCCCATCGGGAGGCCGCCGCGGACGATAAGCGCCAGCCAGCGCTCGGCCGAGGTGGGGAGGTGGTCGACGCCCGCGATCGCGAGCGTCGCCACGTCGCCCTGCCCCCAGTGGAGCCACGTGAGCGCGATGAACCCGACGAACGCGGCGACGGGCGCGGCGAAGAACGCTGCGACGACCGCCCCACCGAGGACCGCGTAGCCGACGGAGACGACCGCGATCGACCGCCGGAGCGACACGCCCGGCGCGGCCCGTAGGGGGACGAGGTGGTCCACTGCCCCGTGCGCCATCCCGACGGCGAGGGTGCCGAGCGCGAACGTCGCGACGCCGAGTTCGACCGGAAACAGGGGGGTCGCGGCGCCGACCGGCAACAGCGCCGCCAGCGCCAGCGCCGGACGTCGCGCGAACCACCGGTCGACCCGCTCGGCCGCCGGGTCGGCGTCGCGCCCGTCGCCGACGCTCTCGTCGGCCCCGCGTCCCGCGGTCGCGACGGACCGGGCGTCCGCCGCGCTCCGCGACGCCTCCGACGCCTCAGTCATCGACTACGTCCGGGTCCGGGTCGGCCGGGGACTCGGGGCCGCGAACGTCCCGCTCGGGCTCCGACCCGGCGCCGGCGACAGCGTCCGCCGCCGCCCCGCGGCGGTCGTTCCAGTCGAGCACCCACTCGAACAAGACGAGGCCGTTGATCGTCATCACTCCCGCGGCGACGAAGAACAGCATCTCTTCGATCGGGAGGCCGAGGACCGCGATCCCGGTCGTCAACTCCGGCGAGAGGTACCACGTCCCCATGCCGATCGCGATCCGGTCGGCGACCCAGAAGTACGCCGCCGGGGCGAGCGTCGCCGTGATCCACAGCCGCGGCGTGCGCGCGAGGTAGCCGCCGCCGACGCCCCACTGGAGCGCGAGGACGGGCCCGACCCACGCGATCAGCCCGCCGAGGTACAGGAACGACGGGTCGAGCCACGCGAGCCCCAGCCCGATCGGGACCATCGCGAGGCCGACGAGGACGCCGGCGGCCCGGGGCACGCGGTCGAAGTCGCCCTCGCGGAACGTCGGATCGAAACCGATCCGGTGGAGCGCGAACGCGACCACGATCGTCTGGATCGCGAAGAACAGGTACTCGCCGAGCGGGATCGAGAGCGCCCGCGCGACGACGGCGCCGTCCGCGTACCCCCAGGCGCCCCGGCGGATCATGTAGCTGATCCACGGGGTGGTGTAGGCGTACGCGATGGCGACGAGGATCGCGATCCCACCGACCGCCCGGCGCTGCCGCGTCGCCTCGTACCGCGGGGCGAGGTACCACAGCAGCGCCAGCACGGGGAGACTGAAGACGAGGTGAAACTGGAGATACGTCAGCGTCGGTAGCATCGGACCACCCCGGCGAAGACGCTCATGCCAACATATCGCCCCCGTTTCTGTTTAACCCTTCAGCCCAACGTGGTCAGGTATCGCCGGCCCGAACCGGTTCGGTGATCAGTCCCCGGCCGCGAGGACGCCGTGCGCCTCCAGCACCTTCCCCAGCCGGTACATGGAGGCGACGACCGAATCACAGACCGGCCGCACCGCGGACTTCGGGACGAAGCCGACCGCCAGGCCCGCGACCTCCAGCATCGGGAGGTCGTTCGCGCCGTCGCCGACCGCCACCGTCTCGCGCATCGGGACGCCGACCTCGGCCGCGAGGTCGGCGAGCGCGTCGTCCTTCGTCCCCTCGATCAGCGGTCCCTCCGCCTCGCCGGTGAGGGCGCCGTCCGGTCCGGTCGGCAGTCGGTTGGCGACGATCGTGTCGACGGCGACCCCCTCGCGAGCGAGCGCCGCCTCGACGCCGCGCTCGAACCCCCCGGTGAGGACGGCGACGTGGTGCCCCTCGTCGCGGAGGCGCTCGATGAGACGCGCGGCGCCGGGCCGGATCCGCACCGCGTCGAACGCGTCCTCGACCTCCGCCTCGGGAAGGGCTTCCAGCAGCTCCGCGCGCCGGTAGAGGCTCTCGGCGTAGCTGAGTTCGTCGTTCATCGCCCGCTCGGTGATCTCGGCGACCTCGTCGGCGACGCCCGCCCGCTCCGCGAGCAGGACCGTCATCTCGGAGTCGGAGAGCGTCCCGTCGAAGTCGAACGCGATGAGACTCATGGCGTCCGTTCGTCGCGGCGGGGCCTTGAAGCGCGCGGTCGCCCCCGATTTTCACCGGCGGGAGCGCCTCTCGGACACGGCCCGCTCACAGCCGCTCGCCGCGGTACTCGAAGTACCTGACCTCCTCGGCGCACCAGGCGCAGCCGCACTCGCTGTAGTAGCCGCTCCGCCCGGTGAGCCGATCGGGGTGGGTGATCTCGATGCCGCGCTGGAACCGCTCCGCGAGCTCGTGGTATCGGTCGCACTCCTCCCAGAACGACGCCGCAGCGGCCATCGTGTCCGTTTACGTGAAACTCGCACTTGAACGGTACTCCGAACTCGCACCCGCCCGGCCCCTTTCGGCCGCGTCGCAGCGGTTCGCGCCGCCCTCTTCACTCGCCGTCAGCGTCGGCGAGGAACTCCACGTCGCCGGCGATGACCGCGCTCGCGATGACGCCGACGCCGACTACGGTGGCGACCCCGAGGGTGGTCATCGTCACCGAGAGCGCCGAGCCGCCGATCGCGACGCCCACGAACGCCCCGACGGCCCCCCCGACGCCGCCGGCGATCACCGCCAGCGTCTGTGCCTCTCGCATAGGTGTCGCTTTAGTAACACGGGTTATAAGCGTTCCCGCCGGGTTCTCTCCGGTGATAACGCCGCCCTCATTCCGGCGCCGGTGCCGCTCTCGGCGGTCGCCGGCGCCTCAGCGCGGGTACCGCCGCCCGAGGTCGGCGCCGTCGTCCGCCGCGTCGCTCCCGGCGGGCTCTCCGTTCGCGTTGTCCGAGTTCTCGTCGCCCGCATCCCCGTCGCCCACCTCCTCGCCGCCCGGACTCACGCTCCCGGTTCGGTAGCCGGCCATGTCGAGGGTGACGTACTCGAAGCCGAGGTCGGTGAGGTGTTCGTGGACGGCGTCGGCGAAGGCCGGGTCGAGCGCGCGCTCCAGTTCGTCGGGGGCGATCTCGACGCGTGCGAGGCCGTCGTGGTCGCGAACCCGGAACCCCTCGAAGCCCCACTCGCGGAGCACCCGCTCCGCCTTCTCGACGCGGGTCAGCCGCTCCTCGGTGACCTCCAGCCCGGTCGGGATCCGCGAGGAGAGACACGCCATCGAGGGCTTGTCGGCCACGGAGAGGTCGCGAGACTCGGCGATCGCGCGGACCTCCGCCTTCGTGATCCCGGCGTCGAGCAGCGGCGAGAACACGTCGAGCTCCTCGACCGCGCGGAGCCCCGGTCGGTGCCCCTCGCTGGGGTCGTCCGCGTTCGTCCCGTCGCAGACGGTGTCGATCCCCAGCTCCTTCGCGGTCTCGTACATCCGGCCGAGCCGCATGGTCCGGCAGTGGTAACACCGGTCGCCGTCGTTGGCGACGAAGTTCGGGTCGTCGAGCTCGGAGAACGTCACCGTCTCGTGGCGGACCCCGATCTCGTCGGCGACTCGCTTCGCGTCGTCGAGCTCCGCCGCGGGGAGCGTCTCGCTGCGGGCGGTACACGCCACGGCGTCGTCGCCGAGCGCCTCCGTTGCCAGCGCGGCCACCACCGCGGAGTCGACGCCGCCCGAGAACGCGACGAGCACCCCGTCGCGCTCGCCGAGCGCCTCGCGGGCGGTCGCCGCCTTCGCCGCCGCCTCGGGGTCGAGCGACCCGTCGCCGACGGCACGCGCGTCCTGACTCATGGCAGGCGTTGGCGACGAGCGCGAAAAAGGGCGTCGCACCCGGCGCGCTGGTCCTCGCTCTGAGACGCGCGCCGCCCCCCGACCCGCCGGACGCCGCGGGGATCCGCGGGAGCGACCCGCACGCTTTACACCGTTGCCGTGATACCGGCGGGTAGATGGAGCTGGAGGCGATCCCCGGCGTCGGCGCCAAGACGGCCGCTTCGCTGCGCGAACTCGACGACCCGGTCGCGACCGTCGAGTCCGGCGACGTGGCCGCCATCGCCCGCGCGCCGGGCGTCAACGAGGCCCGCGCGGCCCGCATCGCCCGCGGAGCGATCCGGCGCCGCCACGGCGACGACGGTCGCGTGCTGGCCACCGACCGCGCCCGCGAGCTGTACCGGGAGGCGATCGACCTGCTGCGCGAGCGCACCGTCACCGACTACGCGGCGAAGCGGCTGGAGACGTTCTACCCGAGCGCGTCCGCCTCGCGGATCGCGGAGGCGCAGTCGTTCGCCGCCGACGCGGCCGACCGCGACCCCGACCCGGCGGTCCGCAAGGCGCTCGCGGACTGCGCGCCCCTGTCGGACCCCCCGACCGTCCGCGTCCGCGACCGCTGCCTCGCGACGGCCGACGCCGAGACGCTCGCGCGCGCCGAGGCGGAGGTCCCCGAGCTCTCCGTCGAGACCGTCGAGGACGCGCGTGACGTCTCCGAGCTGGGCCGCTCGTACGCGTCCGTGATCGTCTTGGACGAGTCGTTCGCCGGGCTCGACGTGGAGGGCGACGTGAGCGTGCGGCCGGACGCGCTGGAGGCGCCGGCGGAGACGGTGCCCGAGCGGCTGCTCGCCTTCTTCGCCGAGAACCGCGACCGGCTGGAGGCGGCCGCGGCGGTCCACGAGGCGGCCGCGGCGGCCGGCGACCCCGTCTCGGGCGGCGGCCCTCCGGTCGCCCTCGACCGCCTGCGCGACGCGCTCTCGCGGCTCGACGACGACGGCACGATCGCCGGCGACGCGGAGCTGGACCGGCTCACCGCCGCCGTCGACGACCTCGACGCCGCGGTGTCGACGGCCGCCTCTGTCGCCGACGACCGGCTGCGCGAGGCGATCCGCGAGCGCGACGTCACCATCGAGGGGACCGACTTCCTCTCCCTCGTCGAGCAGGGCGCCCGCGTGGACTCCCTGCTGGACCGCGAGCTCGCCGACGAGTACGACGCGGCCGTCGACGCCGCCCGCGAACACCTCGCCGACGCGCTCCGACTGGAACCCGAGGAGGCGGAGCTCGCGGAGCCCGTCTTCGGCGGCGCCCCATCTTTCCCGGTCGACCACGACGAGAGCGCCATCTCGCGGCTCCGGACCGAGCTCTCCGCGGCCCGGGACCGCCGGGCGGCGAAGCTGAAGGCCGACCTCGCGAGCGACCTCGGGGACCTCCGCCAGCCGGTCGAGGAGCTGGTCCGCGACGCCCTAGAGCTCGACGTCGAGCTCGCCGTCGCGCGGTTCGCGCGCGACTTCGACTGTACGCTGCCCGAGGTGGTCGAGCCGGCGGGCGACGACGGCGGCGAGGCCCCGCCCGCCGGCTTCCGCATCGAGGGCGGTCGCTCCCCGCTCCTCGACGTCGACTTCCCCGATGTCGAGCCCGTCGACTACGGCGTGTCGGGCGCGACGCTGCTCTCCGGGGTGAACTCCGGCGGGAAGACCTCGACGCTCGATCTGGTCGCACTGGTCGTCGTGCTCGCGCAGATGGGGATGCCCGTGCCGGCCGAGTCGGCGACCGTCGAGCGATTCGAGGAGATCCACTACTACGCGAAGTCGCAGGGCACTCTCGACGCCGGCGCGTTCGAGGCGACGCTGCGGGACTTCGGCGATCTCGTCGACGGCGCCGACGGTCGGCTGGTCTTGGTGGACGAACTCGAATCCATCACCGAGCCGGGCGCCTCCGCGAAGATCATCGCGGGCATCTTGGAGGCGCTCGACGACCAGGACGCGACCGCCGTCTTCGTCTCGCACCTCGCTCGCGAGATTCGCGCCGCCGCCGACTTCGAAGTCGCGGTCGACGGCATCGAGGCCGCGGGGCTCGTCGACGGCGAACTCCGCGTGAACCGCTCGCCGAAGAAGGGGCACCTCGCGCGGTCGACGCCGGAGCTCATCGTCGAGAAGCTCGCGGACGACCGCGGCGGCGAGTTCTACGGCGACCTGTTGGAGAAGTTCTGAGCCGGGAGCGGGTTTCCCCCCGCCCCGAGAACTCAGTCGCCGCCGTCGAGCTCCGCCGTGACCGTGATCTCGACGTCGAGCGGCGCGGGGAGCCGAGACACCTCGACGCAGGTCCGCGCCGGGTACGGCTCCGAGAGGAACGACCGGTACGCCTCGTTCACCGCGTCGTAGTCGGCCATGTCGGTGAGGTAGACGGTCGCCGACACGATCGCGTCCGGGGTCGTCCCGGCCGCCTCCAGAATCGCGGCGACGTTTTCGAGCGTCTGCGTCGTCTGTTCGCCGACCGAGTCGGGCGCCTCCCCCGTGTCGGGGTCCACGCCCGTCTTCCCGGAGACGTGGACCGTGTCGCCCGAGACGATCCCCTGCGAGTACGGGCCGAGCGCTTCCGGGACGTCGTCCGTCGTGATCTCTCGCATGACCGGGGCGACGGCGCGCCGCGGCATCAAGATGCGGGTCGCGGGGGTCGCCTCGGCCGCTCCGACACCGCCGCGAGGCGGTCGCCCCGACCCACGCTCCGTCCGGGCGTTCGTCGCCCCGCCGACATATTCATACAGGCTCGGTCGGAATCGGGCCGTATGCCAGCCGTGTCCCCGTTCGGCGTCCTCCTCTTCGCGGCGCAGGTCGGCGTCGGCGCTCAGGTGTCCCGCTTGCTCCCCGACCGTGACCGCGCCCGTCGCGCGGCCGTCGGGCTCGCCGTGGCGGTACTGGGTCTCTTGATCCTGTTCCGCTTCGGTTCCATCGCGGCGCTCACCGTCGACCTGATCGCGCTCCTCGTCGTTGCGAGAGCCGTCGGATCGCCCGGCCGTCGGCCGACGGCGGGGTAACGCGACGGTCTCGGCGCCGCGTCGTCCCGGTTACGATCGCACCCTCAGAGCCAGACGAGCCGCCACTCGCCGTCCGCGGTCGCGACGAGCCACTCCAGTTCGAACTCGTCGCCGTCGCCGTCGGTGACTGTCACCGAGACGACCGCGTTCTCCGCGGCGACGGTCTCGATCGTCTCGTCGTCCGCGGCCCCGGCGAAGAAGTCCGAGACGCTCCGGACGCGCTCGGCGTCCACGTCCTCGGCGACGACGGCGGCCTCGACGAGCCCCTGACGCCGCGCGCCGTCGAAGAGGCCCGGCACGTCCGCCGCCACCTCGCCCAGCGGCGACGCGGGGTGCGAGAGCTCCCGGACGTCGTCGGCGAACGCCGCTGCGCTCTCGGCCTCGCCCGCCCGCCGGTAGTACTCCCTGACGACTGTCACCGGTCCCTCCGGTTCGCCGGGCCACACGACGCCCCACTCGCCGTCGTCGGTCGCGACGAGCCACCGACGCTCGAACTCGCCCCCGTCGCCACCGACGACGGTCGCCGAGACGACCGCGTTTTCCGCGGCGATCGACTCCAGCTCCTCGTCGGTGAGCGAGGCCGACAGGAATCCGGATATCGAGCGGATCCGGTCGGCCGAGACGTTCTCCTCAACGACCGCGGCGTCGGCGAGCTCCTGTCTCACCGTGGTGTCGAACGCCATCGGCACGTCCTCGGCGAGCGTCGAGAGCGGGGAGACGGGGTGCGCGAGCGCCGGAACGTCCGCCGCGAACGCCTCTGCGTCTTCGCTCGCGCTCGCCCGCCGGTAGTACGCCTCGACCGCCGCCGCGGGACCGCCGGCGCCTTCGGCGGTGGAGGAGCGCCCGGCCGCGAGCGCGAGGACCGCTGCGCCGCCAACGGAGAGGAACGACCGTCGTTCCATGACCGTGTGTCAAGCGATGTCGAGCAAAAGTTCTTTTCCCAATTTCGCCCCGAAAGCCGCCACAGACGCCGCTCAGTCGTCGTCCGCGACCGCGGGCTTCCGACGGTCGTCGCGGGGGCCGTCGAGGTCCACGTCGGGCAGCATGTCGCGGAGGTAGCGCCCGGTGTGCGAGGCGTCTTCCCGAGCGATCTCCTCGGGGGTACCGCTCGCGACGAGTTCGCCGCCGCCGTCGCCGCCCTCGGGGCCGAGGTCGATCACGTGGTCGGCGTTCTTCACGAGGTCGAGCTCGTGTTCGATGACGACCACGGTGTTGCCGGCGTCGACGAGGCGGTGGAGCACGTCAATCAGCTTGCGCTCGTCCTCCTTGTGGAGCCCCGTCGTCGGCTCATCGAGTAGGTAGAGCGTGTCGCCGGTCGCGCGCTTGCCGAGCTCCTCGGCGAGCTTGACGCGCTGCGCCTCGCCGCCCGAGAGGGTGGTGGAGGGCTGGCCCAGCTCCATGTAGCCGAGCCCCACGTCCTTCAGCAGTTTCAGGCGGCGTTCGAGCCCGCGGTGGCTCTCGAAGAAGTCGTACGCCTCCGCGACGCTCATGTCGAGCACGTCGGCGATGGTCTTCCCCTTGTACTCCACGTCGAGCGTCTCGTCGTTGTAGCGGGCGCCGCCGCACTCCTCGCAGGGGACGTACACGTCCGAGAGGAAGTTCATCTCGATCTTGACGGTCCCCTGCCCGCCGCACTCCTCACAGCGGCCGCCTTTCACGTTGAACGAGAAGCGGCCCTTCTCGTAGCCGCGGCGCTTCGAGAGCTTCGTCTCCGCGAACAGCTCTCGGACGTGGTCGAACACGTCCGTGTACGTCGCGGGGTTCGACCGCGGCGTCCGCCCGATCGGCGACTGGTCGATGAGCCGCACCGTCTCGACCCCGTCGAGCCCCTCGATCGCGTCGTGTGCGCCGGGATCGACCGAGGTGTTGTCGTTCATCTCTCGCGCCAGCCCCTTGTAGAGGATGTCGTTGACGAGCGTCGACTTCCCCGGGCCGGAGACGCCGGTGACGGTCGTCAACGTGCCGAGCGGGATCGGCACGTCGAGGTCCTTCAGGTTGTGCTGGCGCGCGCCCGTCACCACGAGTTCGCCGGCTGGCCCGCGCCGCTCGTCGGGCACCGGGACCGACTTCCGGCCCGCGAGGTAGTCGGCGGTCACCGACTCGTCGGTCCCGACCACCTCGTCGAAGTCGCCCTGCGCGACGACCTCGCCGCCGCGCTTGCCGGGGCCGGGGCCCATGTCGATGATCTCGTCGGCGCGCCGCATCGTCTCCTCGTCGTGTTCGACGACGAGCAGCGTGTTGCCCAGGTCGCGGAGCCCTTCGAGCGTGTCGAGCAGACGGTCGTTGTCGCGCTGGTGGAGGCCGATGGAGGGCTCGTCAAGGACGTAGAGGACGCCCACCAGTCCGGAGCCGACCTGCGTCGCGAGCCGGATGCGCTGGCTCTCGCCGCCGGACAGCGTCGACGCCTCGCGGTCGAGCGTGAGGTACTCCAGCCCGACCTCCTCCATGAAGCCGAGCCGCGCGCGGATCTCTTTTAAAATCTCCTCGGCGATCGTCGTCTCGCGCTCGTTCAGCTCCGCCTCCATTCCCTCGAAGTGCTCGCGGGCGTCGGCGATCGACAGCTCGTTCACCTCGGTGATCGACGTGCCGGCGACGAGGACGTGCCGCGACTGCTCCTTCAGTCGGGTGCCCTCGCACTCGGGACAGGTGGTCACGGCCATGTACTCCTCGATGTGGTCGCGGGCGCGCTCGGAGTCGGTCTCGACGTGGCGGCGCTCCAAGTTGGGGATGACGCCCTCGAAGCGCTCCGTCTTCTCGCGCGTGCCGTTCTTCGTCGTCCACTCGAAGTGGACCCTCCCGTCGGTGCCGTAGAGGAACTGCCGCCGGATCGACTCGTCGAGCTCCTCGAAGGGCGTGTCGAGGTCGACGCCGAAGTGCTCCGCGACGTTGTCGAGCTGGCGCGAGTAGTAGGTGCGGTCGTAGCTCCACGGCTCGAACACGTGCTTCAGCGGCTTCGAGGGGTCCTCGACGACGAGGTCCTCGTCGACCTCCTTCGTCGAGCCGATCCCCTCGCACTCCGGGCAGGCGCCGTACGGACTGTTGAAGGAGAACGAGCGCGTCTCGATCGCGGAGAACTGTACGTCGGAGTTGGGGTTGCCCAGCTCCTCGGAGAACTCGACGACGAGGCGGTCGTCGCCGTCGGCGTCGGCCGCGAGCGATCCCGTCGAGCGCGCGTTCGACGCGAAGGGAACGTCCTCGGGCGGGTCGGGGACGATCAGCTTGAGGACGCCGCCCGCCTCCTCGAGGGCGGTCTCGACCGAGTCGGTGATCCGCGAGCGCGCGTCCGGGGCCACTCGAACGCGGTCGACGATCACGTCGATCGTGTGGTCGTAGTTCTCGTTGAGGTCTGGGTCGTCGAGGGTGAGATCGACGGGCTCGCCGTCGATCTCGACGCGGCTGTACCCGTCGCTCACCAGCTCCTCGAATAAGTCCTCGAAGGCGCCCTTCGGGTCGCGGACGACCGGGGCGGCGATCTTCGCCCGCGTGCCCTCGGGCAGGTCGAGGATCTGCTTCACCATGTCCTGGGCGGACTGCTCGCCGACCTCCTCGCCCGTGACGGGGTCGTACTGGGTGCCGATCCGGGCGTACAGCAGCCGGAGGTAGTCGTGGAGTTCGGTGACGGTCCCCACCGTCGACCGTGGGTTGTTCGCCGCGTTCTTCTGGTCGATCGAGATCGCCGGCGAGAGCCCCTCGACGGACTCCACCTGCGGTTTGTCCATCTGTCCGAGGAAGTTGCGCGCGTACGCCGACAGCGACTCGATGTAGCGGCGCTGTCCCTCTGCGTAGACGGTGTCGAACGCGAGCGACGACTTCCCCGAGCCAGAGAGCCCGGTGACGACGGTGAACTCCTCCCGCGGGATCCGGACGTCGAGGTCCTTGAGGTTGTGCTCCTCGGCGCCGCGGACCTCGATGTAGTCCTTGCTCATTTCACTTCGTCCGTTGCGGGCGCGCGCGGGAATAGTCGTCGGTCGCGGGGACCGGCAGCGCCCGTTCTCGCCGTCGGCCGCGCCGAGCGCGGGGACTCACTCCCCGACGAACTCCGCGGGCGGAGAGAGGTCCCGCCGCCCCCCGAAGGTGACGAGGAAGAGGACGCCGACGCCGACGCCGTACGCCAACATCAACGGGATCGTCGCGAGGAACATCGTGATCACGTCGGCGGGGGTGAACACGGCCGCGACGAGCAGGATCCCGATCGTCACCTCGCGCCAGCGGGCGCGGAACACGCGGTACGGGACGCCGGCGTTGTTCAGCAGGACCATCGCGATGGGGATGTCCGCGAGGAAGCCGATCCCGATGGTCGTGTAGATGACGAGCCAGAGGAAGTCGCTCACCGGGTAGGTGATGACCATGTCCGCGAGGCGCGCGTCGGTGACGAGCCAGCCGATGATCTCGGGGGCGATGTACGCGTACCCGAGTGCGAAGCCGCCGATCATCCCGGCGCCGAGCGCGCCCGCCCACAGGTACACCTGATAGAGCCGCCCGGCGACGAAGCCGCGCTCGCGGAGCGCGGGCCACGCGTAGTAGAGGGCCACGGGGAACGCGGCGAAGATCCCGAGCATCACCGAGAACTTCACCATGAAGATGAGCGCCTCGACCGGGTGGAGCGTGATGATGTTGATCCCACCCTCGACCTCCGCGGGCACGCGCCGTTCGAGGTCGCCCCGGACCGTTCCGAGCCCGCCGAGGTACAGCCACGTGAACGCGGCCGCCATCACGGCGCCGAACACCGCGACGATCCGGAACGACCGCGTGCGCAGCGAGTCGAAGATGAACTTGAGGTCCGTGTAGTAGCCGCCGATGTCGTCTTCGGCCTCCTCCTCGTTGCCGTCGGTGAGCTCCGCGAGGAACGTCGAACTCGCCCGCGAGGTCCGGTTCTGGACGTTCCCGACGAGCCCGTCCTCGCCGGCGTCGTCCGCGCCGCCGTCGCCGTCCGCGCCACTGTCGCCGTCGCTCCCCTCGTTCGCCTCGTCGAAGCGGTCGAGGATCGCCTGCGCCTTCTCCGGGTCGTCGTCGTCGATCGCGGATTGCGCGAGCGCGAGCGACTCCTCTTCGCCCATCTCGGCGAACGCGTCCGCGGGGGCCGCCCGCACGCCCGCGGCGTCGAGTTCGCCCACGTCGATGGCGGTCGGGTCGCCGTACCGGTAGCCCGCGCTCGCGGTGTCGAGGTCGGTGTACACCGCCCACAGCGTCGCGACGGCCGCGAACGCGATCGCCCACGCGGCCGCGTAGACGCCGAGCGCGGTCGTCGGGTCGACGCCGAGCCCGGCGCCCGGTTCGAGGAACCGCCGCGTGCTCCCCGCGAGCCGGAGCAGGTCGTTGACCGCGGTTCGACCGCCGTACTCGTAGAAGCCGTACACGAGCGCGCCACCGAGGACGGTCGCGCTCCCGACGACGTTCCAGTGGTTCCGCACGGCGCCGAGCACGTCGATCCGGTCGGAGCTCCGTTTCGCCGTGACGACGAGCTTCGCGAGGTAGAGGCTGAAGCCGTACAGCGCGACCAGCGGGAACGCCCACAGTAGCTGGGTGAACGGGTCCGGCGGCGAGAAGACGGCGCCGAACACGAAGATGGCGACGACCGCGTAGCGCCACTTGTCGCGGAACGTCTCGTACGGGACGATCTCGGCGTACGACAGCCCGGTGATGACCATCGGCATCTGTCCGGCGAGGCCGAACGAGAGGGAGAGGAAGACGATGAACTCAGTCCACATCACGATCCCGTAGGTGGGCTGGATGTCGGCCTCCAGCCCGAACTCCGCGAGAAAGCCGAACATCAGCGGGAAGAAGGCGAAGACGCCGTAGGCGACGCCGGCGGAGAACAGCCCCGCGGCGAGCAGTCCGAGGAGCGCGAGCTTCCAGCGGGCGATCGGCGACTGCGGCCACATACCGCGAGCGCGGAGTTCGTCGCGGGTGACGTAGATCAGCGGCGGGATCGCGGCGATCGCGCCCACGATCAGCCCGATCTTCGCCTGGAGGAGGATCACTTCGAACGGGGTCGTCGCGATGATGTCCGCCTCCTCGGCGACGGCGGCGCTCATGTTGGACTCGGTCACCTCCCGCAGCCGGTCCCAGATGTACGTTCGGAGCGCCCAGAACGTCGCGAGGAAGCCGATGAGGAAGACGACGAACACCTTCTGGAGATCCTTCTGGATCGATCGAAGGAACGCCTTCGCCGTCTCGCGGCCCTCCGCGATCGACTGCTGGGTGTCTTCGTCGAGGGCGCTCGCCATACGAAAGGCGACGGTCGTCGCCGTTATCAACCTTTTCGACCGCGGGCGCTCCGGCCACCGAGCCGTCGCGGGGCCGTTGAGCAGTTACGAGCCCGCCGGGCCCGGCCAGGCCGCCGCTTCGGTCGCTCCGTCGCCGCCGCGAGACCCGGTTTCGCCCCCGCGCGACGCCGCCATCCGAAAAGGTTGATAACCGCCCGGTCGCGTAGGGCAACTGAATGGACGACTCGGACCGGCCGCGCGACGACGACTCGGCCGCCGCTGACGGGTCGACCGACGAGGGCGAACCCGAGAGCGACGCCGCCGGAGAGGGCGGCGAGAGCGTCGAGTCCGTCGACGCCGCGTCCGAGAGCGTCGAGTCCGAGGTCGAAGCAGGGGTCGGACCCGAGGTGGACCCTGCCGCGGTCGACGCCGACTCGACCGCCTCCGCTGACGCCGACTCGACCGCCTCCGCTGACGCCGACTCGGCCGCCTCCGCGGCCACCGGCTCCGCGGACGCCGCCGACCCGTCGACTGACGGCCTCCCGGCAACGGACGACGCCCAGAGCCTCGGCGACGGCGGCACGCCGGCGACGACCGCGGACGCACCGACCGCCGACGCCGCCACGGCCGTCGAGGACGAGCCGTTCGAGGGTATCGAAGGGCCGGAGACGGACGAGGAGATGCCGCTGGCCGCGCACATCGAGGAGATGATGCGCCGGCTCGCGGTCGTCTTCCTCATCGGCGGGCTGGCGACGCTCGTCGTCGTCACCGAGTCGACGGAGCTGATCAACTACTTCTGGCGCTACCACATCCCGGCGCCGCTGGCAAACCGCCCGCGGCTGTACGGCCCGCTCGAACTCCCGCTCCCCCGCCTGAAGGTGGCCGGTCTCGCGGGCGTCGTGGTCGGGCTCCCGGCGTTCGTCTACGAGACGTACCGGTTCATGCGCCCGGGACTCTACGAGACGGAGCGCCGCTACTACCTCGCGGCGGTCCCGACGAGCCTAATCTTAGGCGGTGTCGGGATCGCGTTCGCGCACTTCCTCGTGTTGCCCGCGATCTTCTCGTATTTCACCACCTACACCTCCGACGCCGCGACGATCGCCTTCGGGCTCGCGGAGACGTTCAACCTGATCGTCATCATGCTCGCGTTCATGGCGATCGTCTTCCAGATCCCGCTTTTCATCATGCTCGCGATCATGATGAATCTCGTCACCCGGCAGTGGCTGGAGGCGAAGCGGCTGGTCTGCTGGGGGTCGTTCCTCGGGATCGCGTTCCTGTTCAGCCCCGATCCGACCGGGATGGCGCCGATCATCGTGACGCTCACGATGATCGCCCTCTTCGAGGGGACGCTCGCGATACTGCGCTGGACCGGGAACTAGATCCGGTCGGTGCTGTTTCTACCACTGATTGCGGATCGACAGCAGACACCGTCAGCGCCTCAGACGCTCGGTCGTTCGTGAACTGCGGTTCTACGGCGACCGCCTCCCAATCCCCAGCCGCCCGGATCTACGCAGACACCTGCTGATCGCCGACGACACCTCCGAAGCCCTAGCCGCGAGACTCGCGCGCCCTGTTGCGCGCCTCACTCGGTCGCTGACGCTCCCTCGTTGCGGTGCTTACTGCGGCGTGCTTCGGCCTCGCGGCAACGTGGCGCTACGCGCCACGGGCAGCCGGCGGCTTCGCCGCCGGCGACTGCCCCTTCGAGTCCCGCCCCGACCACACGGCGCCGCACCTCACACCGCCCCAGCCTCGCGGTTCACTCCGGGCTCCCTTCGGTCGCCCGTCGCTCACCGCGTCCCTCGCGCGTGCGACTCGCGCCCCGCGGGCGCTCGTCGGCACGCGCCGCCGCTCCGCCGACACGCATTAGTCCGCCGCGGCAGGATCGACTCGGTATGGTCCTCGGCCTCGTCGTTCCGGCAGCTATCTCGTTCGTGTTCGCCGCGGTCGCGGCGTACGTGGGCGCCCTCCGCGCGCTGGAGGTGTACTTCGACCCGAACCAAGACAGCGTCTTCCTCATGGACGACCGCGAGCCGCCGTACCGCCGGTGAGGCCGCGGCAGTTCCGGTTCGGCCCCGCCAGCGGCGCCCTCACGACTCGCCGAGCAGCTCGACGAGCAGCGCGTTCTGCGCGTGCATCCGGTTCTCCGCTTGGTCCCAGACCAATGCCCGGTCGGATTCGAGCACGCCGTCCGTGATCTCCTCGCCGCGGTGCGCGGGCAGGCAGTGCATCACCTTCGCGCCGGTGTCCGCGAGCAGGTCGGCGTTCACCTGGAACCCGTCGAAGGCGGCGAGCTTCTCCTCGCGCTCGTCTTCCTGCCCCATCGAGATCCAGACATCGGTGTAAACGACGTCGGCGCCCTCGATAGCGGTCGCCGGATCAGCCGTCGGCGCCACGTCCGCGCCGAACTCGGCGGCGCGGTCGAACACGTCGGGGTCCATCCCGTAGTCGGCGGGCGTGGCGACCTCCACGTCGACGCCGGCCATCGCCGCGCCGACGACGAACGACTGCCCGACGTTGTTGCCGTCGCCGACCCACGCGACCGTGGCGTCCTCGCCGACCGTCTCCCGGATCGTGAGGAGGTCGGCGAGCGTCTGACAGGGGTGCGCCTCGTCGGTGAGCCCGTTGATCACGGGACAGTCGGCGTACTCGGCGAGGGTCTCCACGTCCTCGTGGTCGAACAGCCGGGCCATCACGCCGTCGACGTACCGGCCGAGGACCCGCGCCGTGTCCTTCAGCGGCTCGCCGTGGCCGAGCTGGATGTCGTCGGGGCCGAGGAACATCGCGTGGCCGCCGAGTCGAGTCATGCCCGTCTCGAAGGAGACCCGGGTGCGCGTCGAGGGTTTCTCGAAGATCATCCCCAGCGTCGCGTCCCCGAGTCGAGGGCCGGTCTCGCCCGCCTTCATCGCGGCGGCGCGGTCGAGCAGGGCGTCCAGTTCGGCGGGCGTCACGTCGTCGATGTCGAGGAAGTCGTCGGTTGCGAGGGGCATCGTTGGTGTGGTGTCGGGTGGTGGTGTCGTTCGAAAACAGTCGGTTTCGGGGAGGTACGTCGGGTTACAGTCGCTCGCGGCAGACCTCGGTCAGCACGCGCACGGCGCGGTCGAGGTCGGGTAGCGGGAGCCGCTCGTCGGGCGCGTGGTCGAGGTCGGAGTTCCCGGGCCCGTAGGTGACCATCGGGCAGTCCCACGCGGCCGCGAAGAGGTTCATGTCGCTCGTGCCGGTCTTCCGGAGCAGGCGCACGTCGCCGCCCGCGGACCGGATCGCGACGCGGAACGCCCGCGCGAGGTCGGTCCGCGGACTCTCCATCACGGGCGGCATCGGCTCGCCCCAGCGGACGGTGCCGGTCGACAGCTCCGCCTCCGCGAGCTCGTGGATCTCGTCGACCGGCCGCGACGGCGGGATCCGCAGCTGGACGTCCACCGTCGCCTCCACGGCGAGGCCGTCGTCGCTCAGGCCGCCGTCGACCGAGATGGGCTTGGTCGTCACCTGGTCGAACACGGCGGTCTCCGCGTCGTCCGGCGTGAACGCCTCCTCGACGCCGTGCCACCAGTCGATCGCGTGCTGGATCGCGTTCGGCTCCGGCCGCGAGGAGTGGCCCGACTCGCTGGTGTTCACGTACGTCCCCTCGAGCAGGCCGCGGTAGCCGAGCGTGATCCCCTGCCAGCCCGACGGCTCGCCGTTGACCACCGCCTCCGGCGCGTCGCGGTCGCCGATGAGGTGGCGCGCGCCGCTGGAGTCGACCTCCTCGCGGACGACGCCCGCGAAGGAGACGCCGGTCTTCACCGCGGCGACCGCCATCGAGACGAGCGGTCCGGTCGCGTCGACCGACCCACGACCCCACAACACGGGGTCGCCGGGGTCGCCGACGCGGACGTCGGAGGGCTCCGGCAGCTCGTCCTCGGACGGCGCGGGCCGCACCTCGACAGGGATGTCGCCGGGGACGGTGTCGACGTGCGAGGTGAGGAGCACGGCGTCGTTCGCCGGGGCGCGGACGTTGCCGACCTCGTCGATCCACGCCTCCCGGCCGTTCGCCTCGAAGAAGTCGACGAGGCGCTCGGCCGCCCGCTCCTCGTTGCGCGACGGCGAGGGGATCGAGACCATGTCGTACAGCAGCTTCCGGGCGGGCGTGTCGCAGGCCGCGGGGTAGCCGCCGCCGGCGACGACGTCGGTGCCGCCGGCCGCGGCGTCGTCGGCCGCCTCGCCGCCCTCCCGATCCTGTTCCTTGCCGGCCGCCATCAGCCGACCACCTCGGCTATCGCGTCGACGACGGCGTCGGCGTGCTCGCGCTCGATCGTCAGCGGCGGCAGCAGGCGCAGCACGGTCCGCCCCGCCGGCAGCGCGAGGATCTGGTGGTCGATGGCGAGGTCGCGCAGCAGGCGGTTCGACCCGCGGCGCACCTCGATCCCGACCATCAGCCCGTCGCCGCGCACGTCGCGCACGTCGTCGCCGAGGCGGTCGCGGAGCTCGCTGCGGAGGTAGTTCCCGACCGCCTCGGCGTGGGCCGGGAGGTCCTCGCGCTCGATCACGTCGAGGGTGGCGCCCGCCGCGGCCGACACCACGGGCCCGCCGGAGAACGTCGAGCCGTGGTCGCCCGAGTCCTCGGCGATCCAGTCGCGACACAGCGTCGCGCCGATCGGGAGCCCGCTGCCGAGCCCCTTCGCGGTCGTGAGGATGTCCGGTACCACGTCGTGGCGGTCGGCGGCCCACATGTCTCCGGTGCGCCCGAGCCCGGTCTGGATCTCGTCGAGGATCATCGCCGCGCCGGAGGTGGCGGTCGCGACGCGGACAGCCTGAAGGTACTCGGTCGGGACGGGGTTGATCCCGCCCTCGCCCTGGAGCGGCTCCAAGATGACCGCGGCGGTGTCCTCGTCGACCGCCTCGCGCATCGCCTCGGCGTCGCCGTACTCGACGAACTCGACGCCGCCCGCGAGCGGGCCGAACCCGTCCTTGTACTTGTCCTTCCACGTCGTCGCGAGGGTCCCCATCGTCCGGCCGTGGAACCCCTGCGTGGTCGCGATTATCTTCTCGCGGCCCGTCGCGTGCCGGGCGAACTTCAGCGCGGCCTCGTTCGCCTCCGTCCCGGAGTTACAGAGCCAGACGTTGTCGACGTCGACGGGCGCGACCTCGGCCAACCGCTCGTACAGCGCCGTCCGCGCCGCGTGCGGGTACGACGCCTGGACGTACAGCAGCTCCTCCAGTTGGCTCGTCGCGGCGTCGACGACCTCCGGGTGGCAGTGGCCGACCGGCGTACAGGCGTAGCTGGCCCCGAAGTCGAGGTACTCCGTGCCGTTCGTGTCGGTGAGGTGTACCCCATCTCCCGAGGCGATCCCGATCGGCTTCTCCGAGAAGACGAAGCCGCTCACGCGGTCTCACCTCCGTCGGGCTCGGCGGGTCCGCTGTCGCCGTCCGCCTCTCCGGTTTGGCCGTCCGCCGCCTCGTCGTCTCCCCCCGCTGTTCCGTCGCCGCCGAGCGCCGCCCGCTCGATTGTCGTCCCCTCGCCGCCGAGCGCGGCGACGACCGGGTCGCGGACGTTGGCGTCCGCGATCACGACGCGGCCGGCTCCGCCTTCGAGCGCCTCTCTCGCGGCCATCACCTTCTTGCCCATGAACCCCTCGCCCGCGTCCTCGACGGCCGCCAACTCGTCGGGCGTCGCGGCCGCGTCGATGCGCGTCTCGGGGTCGTCCGGGTCGGCGTACACGCCCGCCACGTCGGTCAGGAGGACGAGGTCGGCGTCGAGCGCGCCCGCGACCGCCGCGGCCGCGCGGTCGGCGTCGGCGTTGACCGCCGTCACCTCGCCGTCGCCCTCGTCGCCCGCAATCGGCGGCGAGACGACCGGCGTGTAGCCGCCGTCGAGGAGGTCGGCGAGGAGGTCGGCGTTCACCGACTCGATCCGCCCGGAGTGGTCGCCGCGCCGGATCTTCCGCTTCCCGTCCTCGACGACGCGGACCGCGGACTTACGCGGCCCGGCGAGGAGGCCGCCGTCGACCCCGGAGAGGCCGACCGCGTCGACTCCGGCCGAGCGGAACTGTGCCGTCAGTTCGGTGTTGAGCTTGCCGGCCATCGCCATCGCGAACGCCTCCATCGTCTCCGCGTCGGTGAACCGCCCGGTGACGCCCGAGGCGGACTCGACGTAGTCGGGCTCGATGCCGAGCCGTTCGAGCGTCTCGTCGACGACCGTCGAGCCGCCGTGGACGACGACGACGGGGCGCCCGTTGGCCGCGAGGTGCGCGACGTCGCCGACCGCGCCTGCCGGGTCGACCGCCTTCGCGCCGCCGACCTTGACGACGACGGGCGGCTCGGCCGCCGGTTCGGAACCACTCCCCGTCACGGCGAACCCACCGGGTGGAGCCCGTCGAACTCGAGGCCCGCCGTCTCGGGCAGTCCGAGGGCGACGTTCGCCGCGTGGACCGCCTGCCCGGCGGAGCCTTTCATCATGTTGTCGATCGCCGAGAAGACGACCATACGGCGGTTGCCGGGGTCGAGCTCGAAGCCGACCTCGCCGTGGTTCGTCCCGGCGACCGCCTTCGGCTCGGGGTAGCGGTAGACGCCGCCCCCGCCCGAGACGATCCGCTCGAACGGTTCGTCCGCGTAGGCGTCGCGGTACGCGCCCCAGAGGTCCCCCTTCGAGACCGGCTCGTCGGGGAAGACGTGACACGTCGCGCTCGCGCCGCGGACCATGTCGACCGCGTGGACCGTGAAGGAGACGGAGAGTCCGATGTACGCCTCTATCTCCGCCTCGTGGCGGTGGCCGGTCGGGGCGTACGGGCGCACGACGCCCGAGCGCTCCGGGTGCGAGGAGGCCGCGCCGCCGCCCGCGCCGCCCTCCGAAGAGCCGACCTTCACGTCGACGACGACCTCGCCGCTCTCGGGACCGAGCGCGCCGGCGTCGACGAGGGGCTTCAGCCCGAGGATCGTCGCGGTCGCGTTACAGCCCCCGCCGGCGATCAGGTCGGCGCCGGGGAGGTTCCCGCGGTTGATCTCCGGGAGCGCGTACTCCGCGCGCTCCAAGTACTCCGGCGACTCGTGCCCGTCGTACCACTCGTCGTAGGCGTCGGCCTCGGGGAGCCGGAAGTCCGCCGAGAGGTCGACCACGGTGTCGGCGGCCTCGGTGAACTCGTCGATGCGTTCCATCGAGACGCCGTGCGGCGTCGCCGCGAACAGCACGTCGACCGATTCGAGGTCTTCGGGGTCCGAGAAGCGAAGGTCGAGCCCGCGCAGGTTCGGGTGCGAGCGCCCGACGGTCATGTTGTCGGCCGACCGCGAGGTCGCCTGGACGACCTCGAAGTTCGGATGGCCGGCGAGGAGCCGCAGCAGCTCGCCGCCGGTGAACCCGGTGCCGCCGACGACGCTGGCGGTGTAGGCGTCGGCGGCCGCGCCGCTGTCCTCGGCGTCTACGGTCACGCGTCGGCCCCCGCGACGGCTCCGTCGGCCAGCTCGGTCGCCTTCGCCTCCAGCCAGTCGACGACCCGCGCCGGGACGTCGACGTCGGTGGCCGCGTCGAGCGCCTTGAACTCGACGGTGTGGTTCACCTCGTGGACGGTATAGTCGTCGGCCGCGCCGTCGCCGTCTGCGCCGACGCCGGTCTCGGCGGTGTCCGATTCCGCCTCGACTCCCACCTCCATCAGGTCGACGCCGAGCATACCGCCGCCGACGGCCTCCGAGGCCTTCTCGACGAGTTCGGTCGCGCGTTCGTCGAGCTCGAACGGCTCCGTCTCGCCGCCCTTCGCGGCGTTCGTGGGCCAGTGGTCCGAGGAGCGCGTCATCGCCGCGACCGGCTCGCCGTCGACCGCCAGCACGCGGATATCGCGGCCGGGCTTGTCGACGAACTCCTGGACGTAGAACACCTTGTGCTCGTAGTGGCCGAGCGTCTCCTTGTGTTCCAAGATCGCTTCGGCGGCGTTCCGCGAGTCGATCTTCGCCATCAGCCGCCCCCACGAGCCGGTCACGGGCTTGAGGACGCACGGGTAGCCGAACGACTCGATCGCCTCTAGGGCGGCCTCCGTCGTGAACGCGACCTCCGTCGCCGGGGTCGGCACGTTCGCCTCGGCGAGCGCGAGCGAGTTCTTCGCCTTGTCGGCGCAGACGTCGCCCGTCTCCGGGCCGTTCACCACGGGGACGCCGTAGCTGTCGAGGAACCGCGTCGCGTACAGCGACCGGCTCGTCGACAGGCAGCGGTCGACCACGAGGTCGAGGTCGTCGACGGCGGCCGTCGTCGAGTCCAGGCCGAACCGCTCCTTGCGCACGTCGATCTTCGCCACGTCGTGGCCCCGCTCGCGGAGCTCGCCGAGCAGGAGCTTCTCGTCTTTCCGGATCCGCGAGTAGAGGACGCCTACGCGCACGCCGATTCCCCTCCGTTCGGGTCGGTGTTCACGCGCATGTCGACCACTCGGGTGTCGCGGCCGCGGCGGTCGTCGCCATCTACTCGCCCCAGTCCTCCTCGAGCTCTGGCGCCTCCTCCAAGACGACCGGGTCGAGCGAGATGACCTCCAGCTCGGTCCCCGTGACCGGACTGTCGATGATCTCGCCGACCTCCACGTCGGCCGGGATCTCGATTTCCTCGCCCGCGATCGGGTCTTCCGCGGTCAGCGTGTCGGTGTCGCTTGTCATCGTACTCCACTCTGGGTGACTCGATACCATAAATCTTCCGAACTTACCAAAAAACATACACTAGCCAAAGCACCGGCTATCGGTTCGAGAGCGGCCGAATGCGCCCGGACGAACCGGACTATCAGATCCTAGTTACTTGTTCGTCCCCTCGCGGAGACGAGTTCGCGACCGGGGGTCGTCGGTCGACCCCCGGTCGCGGCGGTCGTCGCAGTCGGTCCGGCTGCGGCGGTCGGTTCGGCGGCGGCGGCCGGTTCGGTGTCCGCCCGCGGCGACCCCCGCGGTCGGTCCCGCGATCACTCATACGTCGCCACCTCCGCGTCGAGCGCCTCGGCCGCCGCCGCCAGCGCCTCGCGGCGGTCGTCGAGCGCCGTCGCGTCCGCGTCGATCCCTGCGGTCGCGGCCGTCAGGTCCGCCGCGACCGCCTCCGGCGCGGGGCCGCCCGCGGAGTCGCGGCTCGCGACGCTCGCGGCCGGATCGAGGACGCGTTCCACCTCGTCGCGGGACACGCGCTCGAAGAGGGACTCGCCCAGTACCGCCTGTGCGGCCTCGTCAACTTTTGCGGCGGCGGTCGCTGGGTCGTCGCCGTCTCCGACCGCGGGGGCGGCGCTCGCGACGATCTCGTGGGCGGTCCGGAACGGGAGGCCCGCCATCGCGAGCAGGTCGGCGACCCCCGTGGCCGTCGAGAACCCCTCGCCCGCGGCGGCCGCGAGCGCGTCCGCGTCCCACTCGGCGGTCGCGACCGCGCCCGCAGCGATCTCGGTCGCTTCGCGCACGTCGCCGGCGATATCGAAGACGCTCGCGTGGGCGCGCTGGAGGTCGCGGTTGTACGCCCGCGGCAGCCCCTTCAGGAGGCTCAACGTACCGGTCGCCTCCCCGATCGCGTCGCCCGCGACGCCGCGGGTCAGCTCCAGCGTGTCGGGGTTCTTCTTCTGGGGCATGATCGACGAGGTCGAGGCGTACGCGTCCGCCAGCTCGAGGACCCCCTTGTTCGAGAAAACGATCAGGTCCTCGGCGAGCCCCGATAGCGTCGTCGCGAGCGTCGCGAGCGCCGTCGCCGTCTCCGCGAGGAAGTCGCGCGCCGAGGCGGCGTCCATCGAGTTGCGGACCGTCCCGTCGAAGCCGAGCAGCTCCGCGGTCCGGTCGCGGTCGACGTCGAACGGCGTCCCGGCGAACGCGGCCGCGCCGAGCGGCGACCGGTTGACGCGGTCGTACGCGTCCAGGAGCCGCTCCGTGTCGCGCGCGAGCCCGCCCTCGTACGACAGCAGGTAGTGCGCGACCGTCGTCGGCTGTGCCGGCTGGAGGTGGGTGTACCCCGGCATCACCGTCTCCGCGTGTTCCTCGGCGACCTCGACGAGCGCCTCCCGGGCGGCGACGGTCGCCTCGGCGGCGTCGAGCAGGTCCTCGCGCAGCCGGTACCGGATACACGTCGCCACCTCGTCGTTGCGCGAGCGGGCGGTGTGCATCCGGCCGCCGTCCGGGCCGACCCGGTCGATGACGGCGGTCTCGATCGCCTCGTGGACGTCCTCGCCGTCCGGGAGCGCGCCGTGGCCGGCGGCCTCCACCTCGTCGAGCGCGGCGAGTATCTCGCCCGCGACCCCGCCGTCGACGATCCCCTGTTCGGCGAGCATCACCGTGTGCGCCCGGTCGACGGCGAGGTCCGCCTCGAAGATTGCGGCGTCGGCCGCGAGGCTCGACAGGAACTCGCGGGCGGGTCCGCCGCTGAAGCGCTCGCGCCGGACGGCGGTGTCGTCACCGCCGGCCGCCTCGTCCGCGTCGCTCGCGTCGGGATCGTCGTCGGTCATCTAGTTATCGTCCGCGTCGGACCCGTCCGTCTCGCCGGACCCGTCCGTCGCGAGCTCGGGCTTCGAGACGCTCGCCTTCACGTCGTTGGCGAGGCGCTCCTGGAGTCCGTGGTACTTCGCGACGCCCGTCGCGTCCGACTGGGCGATGCCGGCGACGTCCTCGGTGTTGAACGAGGCCATCTCCTCGGAGTAGACGGCGTACTCGGAGTCGCGGGCGACGACGCGGCAGTCGCCGCCGGACACCTTCACGGTCGCCGTGCCGGTCACCACGTCCTGCGTCTCGTCGACGAAGGCGTTCAGCGCGTCGACGACGGGCGCGAACACGAGCCCCTCGTACGCCTTCTCCGACCACTCCTGCTCGATCCCCTTCTTGAACGAGCGCTCGTTCTTCGTCAGGACAAGATCTTCGAGTGCCTGGTGGGCCGTCAGCAGGACCGTCGCGGCCGGGTGCTCGTAGTTCTCGCGCACCTTCAGCCCGAGCATGCGGTCCTCCATCACGTCGGTGCGGCCGACGCCGTACCCCCCGGCGTGCTCGTTGAGGTGCTGGATGAGCGGCACGGGGTCCATCGCCTCGCCGTCGACGGCGACGGGGATCCCCTCCTCGAACGTCACCTCGATGGTGGTCTCGCCCTCCGGCTCGGCGGTCCACTCGTAGATGTCCTCCGGCGGCTCGTAGTTCGGGTTCTCCAGCTTCCCGCCCTCGACCGCGCGCGACCAGATGTTCTCGTCGATGGACCAGACGCCGCCGTCGCCGGCCTCGACGGGCAGGTCCTTCTCCGCGGCGTAGTCGATCTCCCACTCGCGGGTGAGGCCGAGTTCGCGCACGGGGGCGATCACTTCAAGATCGGAGCCGCGCCAGACGGCCTCGAACCGGAGCTGGTCGTTCCCCTTCCCCGTACAGCCGTGGGCGATGGCGTCACAGCCCTGCTCCTCGGCGACGCCGAGGATCGCCTCGGCGATGACCGGGCGCGCGAGGGCGGTCCCGAGCGGGTAGCCCTGATAGCTGGCGTTGGACTTCACCGCGTCGAAACAGAGGTCCGCGAACTCATCCTTCGCGTCGACGACGTGGATGTCGAGCCCCAGCGCCTCGGCGGTCTCCTCGGCCTCGTCGAACTCCTCGGTGGGCTGGCCGACGTCGACGTTCACGCCGATGACCTCATCGTAGCCGTACTCCTCTTTCAGCAGCGGTACGCAGACCGTGGTGTCGAGTCCCCCGCTGAACGCGAGTGCAACGCTCGTCATTACCAGAGTACACCCGGCCTACGGTCTTAAATTCAGTGGTTTCGGGATTGTAAGAAAAAGACAGCGCGGCCGCTCGCGGTGACGATAGTCGAGACTCTCCGGAACGGAACGGCGCGAACGCGACGAGGGATGAAGATTACTGGCCCGAAGGGCCTCGTCGTCGCGCCGCGCCGGAAGCCGGTCGCGGCGGTCGGACGTCTCGTCGCGGTCGCAGGGCTCGTCGGCCTCGGAGAAGGGAGGCGTCGAGACGAGCCACTGCGGTCATCGCGTGTATGTACCGATCTCCGATATAAAACTGTTCCGCACCGCCCGGCGCGCGCAAGGTTTGCCGGACGGCCCGGAGATCGCCGGTCGCCCGGTCTACAGCGCCTCGCGGTACGCTTCGAGCGTCGTCTCGACGTCCTCCTCCGTGTGCGCGTAGGAAGTGAACTGACACTCGTACTGGTTCGCGGTGAGGAACACGCCTCGATCTTTCATCTCCTGCCAGAACACCCGCTCCCAGCGGTCGGTCGCAGCGTCGGCCACGTCGGCGCCCGTCTTCGGGCACGAGTCGTACCGGGCGCAGTCCGGGTCCTGCCGACAGCCGCCCGCGCAACAGGCGTCGACGTCGTCCGGCGCCTCGCGGGTGAACACCGTCTTGAACATCGAGTCGGTGCCGACGACGGTGTACTCCGGCGCGCGCTCGGCGCAGATCTCGGCGATCCCCTCCCGGAGCTGCCGACCGAGGCGGTTGACGTGCTCGTACACGTCGTTTTCGGCCGCGTACTCCAGCCCGGCCTTCCCGGCGGCCATCGTCACCGGGTGCCCGGAGAAGGTGCCGGACTGGAACACCTCGCCAGCGGGCGTGAACCCCTCGATGATCTCCGCTTTCCCGCCGATCGCGCCGACCGGGAAGCCGCCGCCGATGATCTTCCCGAACGTCGTCACGTCGGGGGTGACGCCGAACTTCGACTGGGCGCAGCCGAGGCCGCCCACCCGGAACCCGGTGATCACCTCGTCGAAGATCAGTAGCGAGCCGTGGTCGTCACAGAGGTCCCGCAGCGTCTCGTGGTAGCCGTCGACGGGCATCACGATCCCCTTGTTGGCGAGTATCGGTTCGACGATCACGGCCGCGATCTCGTCGCCGTGTTCCGCGAACACCTCCTTCGCCGCCTGCGGGTCGTTGAACGGGATCGGCAGGGTGTGCTCGGCGAACGCCTCCGGGATCCCCGCCGTCGACGGGTGCGCGTCGCCCGGCGACCCTTCCACGAGCGTCGACTCCTGCGCGCCGTGGTAGCCGCCCCGCATCACGACGATCTTGTCGCGGTCGGTGTGGCCGCGCGCCAGTCGGACCGCCGAGACGGTCGCCTCCGTGCCGGAGTTGACGAAGCGGATCGACTCGACGCTCGGGACGTGCCGCGCCACGAACTCGGCGTGTTCGACCTCGATCTCCGTGGGCGCGCCGTACATCGGTCCCTCCGCGACGTGCGACTGGACCGCCGCCTCCACCGGGTCGGGCAGGTCGTGGCCGTAAAGGAGGGGGCCGTACCCCATCACCCAGTCGACGTAGCGGTTCCCGTCGGCGTCGATCACGTGGCCGCCGTCGCCGCGCTCGACGAAGAACGGGTGCGGCATCGTCGCCCGGACCGAAGAGTTGACGCCGCCCGGCATGACCGACAGCGCGCGGTCGTACAACTCGCGCGAGCGCTCGTGGTTCATACCGACCGGTTGGGTCGGCGGGCTGAAAGTAGTTGCCGAACCGCCGTCACGCCCGCCCGAAAAAAGTCCGTCCGTCGATCCGTGCGCGGTGTCTGCCCGCCGGGAGCGTCGCTACACCGCCTCCGTTCCGGTCGCACCGGTGCGGACTTGGAGCGCGTCCTCCACCGGCATGATGAACACCTTGCCGTCGCCGGCCTCGCCGGTCTTCGCGGCGTCGGCGATGGCGTCCGCGACCTCGTCGGCCGGGATGTCGGCCACGACGACCTCGACTTTCACCTTCTGGTGGAGATCGACGGTGAACTCCTCGCCGCGCCACTGGCCCTTCTTCGCGGGCTGGCTGCCGCGACCGGAGACGTTCGTCACCGTCAGCGAGGGGGCGTTGATCTCCGCGAGCGCCTGCTTGATGTCTCCGAGCTTGTCGGGGCGGACGACCGCCGTGACCATCTTGATGTCCGTGCCGGCCGCCGCGCCGCCATCGGCCCGGGGAGACTCCCCATCGGACTCGGTCGTGTCGATCACCGACGGGCCGCCGTCGGTCGCGACGCGGTCGCCGCCGAACTCGGGGTAGGTCTCGACGCCGTGTTCCGAGATGTCGAGGCCCTCCTGTTCGTGCTCGGCGGTGACGCGCGCCTCGCCGGCGAGCTTGAGCACGTACCAGACCGCACCGGTTGCGGTGATCGTCCAGCCGCCGATGATGACCACGCCGACGAGCTGAGCGACGAAGTGGGCGCCGATGCCCGCGCTGAGCTGACCCGGTGCGGCGACGAACGGGAAGAGGAGCGTCCCGAGAACGCCAGCACTCCCGTGAACCGGGAACACCGCGCAGACGTCGTCGATCTTCAGGTTGTCCGAGACGAACTCGAAGACGATCGGGAGCTGCGCGCCGGCGAGCCCGCCGACGACGACGGCGCCCCACCATGCCGTGGTGTCGGGGATTGCGGTGATGCCGACGAGCCCGGCGAGCAGGCCGTTGGCGACGTAGAGGGTGTCGACCTTCCCGGTCTTCGCCCAGACGACGAGCGCGGCGCCGATCCCGCCGGACGCCATCGCGATCGTCGTCCCCATCGCGACGAGGTTGAGCGTCAGCGTGTTGAACACGCCGCCGCTGACCACCGACGCCGTGCCGACGTTGAAGCCGTACCAGCCGAACGCGAGGACGAGCGTCCCCAGCACGGCGAACGTCAGCGAGTGACCGGGGATGACGTTCGTCGAGCCGTCCTTCCCGTAGCGGTCCATCCGCGGCCCGAGGATGGCCGCGGCCGTGAGGCCCGCGATGCCGCCCATGCCGTGGACGATCATGCCGCCGGCGAAGTCGTGGAACGCGGTGCCCGTCAGCTGTGCGACGAGCCCGTCACCGGAGGCCGACCACGTGAAGGCGATGACCATCGGGTAGATGACCGCGGCCAGGAGGAACGTGTAGGTGACGTACGCGCGGAGCTTCGCGCGACCCGCGACCGCCCCGGAGACGATCGTCGCTGCGGTCATCGCGAACACCGCGCCGTAGAGCCAGTTGACGTAGGGACCGACCACGCCCGACTCGACGGCGAGTTCGCCGCCGGAGTACAGCGATCCCGCGGCGGAGGCGATCCCCGACGACCCGTTCACGAGGCTCGTGAACGCCGTGCCGATGAGGAAGAACACCGCCACCCCGACGCTCCACGTCAGGAGGTTCTTCGTCAGCTGGTTGGCGACGTTCTTCGACCGCACCTGCCCGGCCTCCAGCATGGCGAAGCCGGCGTGCATGAAGAAGATGAGGAACGTCACGACGAGGATCCACGTCCCGTTCATCGCGGACGCGAACGTGCTCGGATCGATCGTGGCGAGGACGCCGCCCGTCACAATTCATCCACCTCTACTGAACGCTCGTCCGATTCAAACCGTGCTTCGCTCGTGTTCATGTGCTGAATCACGTTTCGATTTCCGGGAACGCCTATACATAAACGTTAGAGTTGAGTTTCACAAAAAACACGGTTGATAATACGGCGGTCGTCCGATATAAGGACGTGGCTATGGAATATAAGGACGTTTTTCTCGCGGTTCCGCCGCAATTGTTGCGCTCGAACTCGACGGTCGTTGTGTAGCTCAGCTATCTATTTCGGCGTGATCCGTCGCCGAGCGGCGTTCTCGGGGCGGGCGCGGTCCCCTCTGGCGAGTATTGCCGCACCGCCGTCCCGCGCTTGGGCGTCGGACGGGCTCTCCGTCCCGAATTCGGGTCGTTCCGGCCTCGTCGGCAGAAGTAGACGTTTGTCAACCCGTCTCGCGGTTCCTCGACGGAATCGATATCTCGGCGGTGTCAGACTGCCCTCTCCGCCGACCGATGTCCCGGAAACACCGTTATTCCGGCTTCAGACCCTCGTTCTGGACGCGCATCACGGCCTCGCCGTCGGCGAGGTTCGGCGCGTCGACGAGGCGGACGATCCGCTTGTCGCCCTTCGACTTGCGGAGGTACATCCGGAACGTGGAGGCGTGTCCGAGGATGTTGCCGCCGATCGCCTGCGTCGGGTCGCCGAAGTACGAGTCGGGATTCGACGCGACCTGGTTCGTGACGAGGATGGCGGTGTTGAACAGGTCGCCGATCCGCATCAGGTCGTGGAGGTGTTTGTTGAGCTTCTGCTGGCGATCCGCAAGCTCGCCCCGACCGACGTACTCCGCGCGGAAGTGCGCGGTGAGGGAGTCGACGCAGACGATCCGGATCGGCCATTCCGTCTCCTCGTGTTCGCCGGCCAGCTCCTTCGCCTTCTCGGCGAGCAGGATCTGGTGGTTGGAGTTGAACGCCTTCGCGACGTGGATCTGGTCGAGGAACGCTTCGACGAGCTCTTCGAGCGCCTCCTCGTCCGAGGGCGTCCCCTCGATCTCGCGGCGCTCCATCTCGTCGGCGAGGATCTCGTCGTCGAGCCCGCGGACCATGTCGTCGATCCGCTCCGGTCGGAACGTGTCCTCGGAGTCGACGAAGATACAGCCGCCGTCGAGGCCGCCGTTCTCCGGCTCTAGCTGGACGTTGACCGCCATCTGATGGGTAACCTGTGACTTCCCGGACCCGAACTCGCCGTACACCTCCGTGATCGACTGCGTCTCGATGCCGCCGCCGAGCAGGTCGTCCACCTCGTCGATCTGCCAGGAGAGCTTGCCGATCTCCTGGCGGCGCTCCAGCACGCTCGCGCCGGTCTCGAAGCCGCCGACGTCGGCGGCGTCGCGGGCGGCGTTGATGATGTCGGCGGCGGACGACTCGCCGATGTCGGCCGTGTTCGACATCTCGCCGGGGCTCGCGACGGCGATCGACTGGTAACTCTCGAATCCGTTGTCCACGAGCTTGTCCGCGGTTGCCGGGCCGACGCCGGGGAGGTCCTCGAGTTCGTCTTCAGGCATGTACACAGTGCTTGTTTGCCATCCCGTATAAAGACTGGTTTACACCCGAGTGAAAGTGAAGTTCGCCGAGCGTCACCGCTCGGTCGCGGTTCGCTATCTCTCGAAAGCGTTCGTCGGAGCGGCCCGCTCCGTCGCGCGGTGAAACTGGTCGAGGGGTCAGGGGCGACCCGGCGGTCGGGTCCTCAGAAGCCGACGCGGCGGACGTACCCGAGGTCGCGAATCTCCACGAGCAGGTCGCCCGACAGCTCGGCGTCGGTGATCACGTACAGCTTCGGGTCGTCGGTGAACTCGGGGTCCTCGCTCAGCACCTGCCGGATCGAGACGCCGCGGTCGGCTAGGATCCCCGTTACCTCGGCGACGATCCCGGCCTCGTCGGCGGCCACGACCTCGATGGTGAGCACCGTCAGGTCGAGGACCGGGGCGAGGTCCATCAGGCTCGGGACCGACGAGATGTTGGTGAAGATGCGCTTCAGCTCGGGGTCGGCCAGGATCGCGTCGGTCGTCGAGTCCACGACGCGCCGGTCCACGTCGAGCTCGCGCGCGATGCCGGTGTAAGGGATCTCGATCCCGCCGGAGACGACCCGCCCCTCCTCGTTGACGGAGAAGCCGCGCTCCAAGAATAGCCGGATCACCGCCTGCTGGCTGGGTGACCCCTCGAACTTCTCGAGGATCTCGTCGAACATTCGTTGTCGGGAGTGGTCGCGGCCGGGCGTTAAAAAGGCGGGTGCGTCGCGGCCGGTCGCGTCGCGGTCGTCTGGCGACCCCGCCGGCCCGGACCACTTCCGCCCCGCCACCCGACCCCTTTTAGCCGACGCCGCCGAACTCCGCCCCGTGTCAGAGTCGCCGCACCTGCGGTTCTTCCCGTACGAGGAGCCGTACCCGAACCAGCGCGAGGCGATGGACCGGGTCGCCAACGCGCTGGACCGCGGACAGGACGTGCTGTTCGAGGGGGCGCCCGGGACCGGGAAGACCCTCTCGGCGCTCGTGCCCGCGCTGGAACACGCGCGCGAGCACGACCGCACGGTCGTCATCACGACCAACGTCCACCAGCAGATGCGGCAGTTCGTCGAGGACGCCCGCGCGATCACGCGCGAAGAACCCATCCGCGCGGTCGTGTTCAAGGGGAAGTCGTCGATGTGCCACATCGACGTCGACTACCAGGAGTGTCAGACCCTCCGCGACACCACCCGCGAGATGGTCGAGACGGAGAGCGAGGTCCGCGAGCTGGAGTCGCGACAGCGCGAGCTGCTGGCCGAGAGCCGCGAGGGCGATACGGGCGCCGCCGAGGCCCGCGAGTCGGTCATGGACGAACTCGACGAGCTGGAGGCGGAGATGGAGGAGTACGACGCCGCGAACGTCTGCGAACACTACCGCAACAATCTCACCCGCGACACGGACGACTTCTTCGGGTGGCTCTTCGAGGACGTCCGCACCCCCGACGACGTGTACGAGTACGCCGACGAGCGCGCGCTGTGCGGCTACGAGCTGCTGAAGAAGGGGATGGAGGGGGTCGACTTGGTCGTTTGTAACTACCACCACCTGCTCGACCCGAACATCCGCGAGCAGTTCTTCCGGTGGATCGACCGCGACCCGAGCGAGATAATCACCGTGTTCGACGAGGCGCACAACATCGAGGACGCCGCCCGCGACCACGCCACCCGAACGCTGACGGAGAACACGCTCGACGCCGCCTTAGACGAGGTGGCCGACAGCGACGACTCCCGCGCGGAGCCCGCCGAGAACGTCCTCCGCGCCTTCCGCGACGCCCTCGTCGAGACGTACGAGGACGCGCTCGGCTTCGGCGGCTCCGAGTCCGTGACGGAGAACTGGGAGGACATTGCGGTCGCCAACGACGACCGCCGCGACGACCTCACGCTCGCGTTTCTCCGCAACTACGAGGGGACGGGGATCGACGCGGAGACCGAGCTCGCCGTCCAGCTCGGCCAGGCGATAGACGAGGAGTACGAGCGCCGCTACCGGGACGGGGAGGCGACCACCCGGTCGGAGTCGCAGACGCTCGCGGCCGCCCGGTTCGTCTCGACGTGGATGGACGAGGGCGCGGAGTTCGGTCAGTATCCCGTGCTCTCCGTCCGGCGCGACGGCGGCACCGACGAGGTGTACGGCCGGGCGGAGCTGTACACCTGTATCCCGCGGAGCGTCACGAGCGAGCTGTTCGACGAGGTGGCCGCCTCGGTCCTGATGAGCGCGACGCTGCGCCCGTTCGACGTGACCGAGGACGTGCTGGGGCTGGAGGACGTCGCCTCGATGGCCTACGAGATGGGGTACCCCGAGGCGAACCGCCGGACGTTCGCCGCCGACGTGCCGCCGCTGTTCGCCGCCGACCGAAACGACCCGGAGACGCAGGAGGCCGTGTCGTCGCTGCTCCGCGACGCAATCCGCTTTACCCCGGGCAACACGCTCGCCTTCTTCCCGTCGTACGCCGAGGCCGAGCGCTACCACGAGCGGCTCGCTGGGGCGAGCGGGGGCGGAAGCGCCGCCGGCGGCGCCGCGGCGGACGCCGTCGACCTCGGTCCGATCCACCTCGACGGGCCGGGCGAGGACGAGGAGCGGCTCCGCAGCGAGTTCGTCGAGAGCGACGGCGCCGCGCTGTTCACCTCGCTGTGGGGGACGCTCGGCGAGGGCGTGAGCTTCGACGGCGACGACGCCCGGACGGTCGTCGTCGTGGGCGTCCCGTACCCGCACCTCTCGGACCGCACGGAGGCGGTCCAGGACGCCTACGACCGCGCGTTCGCGGACCGCGACCGCGCCCGCGACCCGGGGTGGACGTACGCGGTCGAGGTCCCGACGATCCGCAAGACGCGACAGGCGCTCGGCCGAGTGATCCGCGGCCCCGACGACTACGGCGTCCGGATCCTCGCGGACCGGCGCTACACGACTGCCGACATGGGGAAGTACTCGGTCCGGTCCGCGTTCCCGCCCGAGGAGCGCGAGGAGCTGCTCGACGTCGACCCCGCGAAGCTGAAGTTCGCGATGCTGAACTTCTATCAGGACCACGACGCGTACGACGGCCCGCCGCCGTCGCCGTGACGCGGGCGCGCGGTCTCGCTCCCGGGCGCTCGCCTCGACGTCACTTCCGGCCGTCCTATCCGGGCATCGACGCGAGCAGGATCGAGACCAGGATCAGGAGCCCGGCCAGCAGCGTCGTGACCACGGCGTGGATCAGCGTCATCGCGGCGACCGCCCGCCGCGGCTGCTCGTAGCTCCACCAGAACATCGTCCCGTCGACGAGGAGCGCCGCGAGGAGGATGAGCCCCCCGGGGAGTTCGAGCCCATTGCCGGCGACGCTGATCACCGCGGGCAGCGGGCCGATGTAGAGGGCCCGCCGCGGGTCGGCGTCGCCGAGGACGTTCCGGGCCGCGACGTGCGCGGTGAGACAGAGGAACAGCGCCAACAGGACGGTCGTCCCGAGCACGGAGACCGGCGTCACCGTCTGTAAGAGCATGGTCGCCATACGCGGCGACGGGTAAAAGTGATCGCGGAACGCGGTCGCGGTGTCGCCGCATCGCGGCCCCGTCTCGATCGCGGGCTCGCCGCGTCAGTCCAACAGCCCGAGGCCGTTCAGCTCCTCGACGATCACGTCGACGGCTGCCTCGGCGTCGGCGGGGCTCGTGCCGCCGGTGACGACCACTTTCCCGCTGCCGAAGAGCAGCGCGACGACCTCCGGCTCGTCGAGCCGGTAGACGAGCCCGGGGAACTGCTCCGGCTCGTACTCGATGTGTTCCAAGCCGAGCCCGATCGCGATCGCGTTCAGGTTCAGGCTCTCGCCGAGGTCGGCCGACGTGACGATGTTCTGGACGGTGACCTCCGGGTCCTCGATCGGGATCTGGAGCGCGCGGAGCTCCGCGAACACGATGTCGAGGCTCTCGTGGACCGCCTCGACCGAGTTCGCGCCCGTACAGACGATCTTCCCGGAGCGGAAGATCAGGGCGGCCGACTTCGGGTCCGTGGTGCGGTAGACGAGCCCGGGGAACTGCTCGGGGTCGTAGTCGGCGCCCTCGAGGTCCATCGCGACGCTCTGGAGATCGAGTTCCTGCCCGATCCCCGTGGAAGCGACGACGTTTTCGACGGTGATCGTCTCCTTCGGGTCGGCCCTCATTACCTCCATCCTCGCCCGAACGAGTTAAAAAGGTGGCTGGTCGGAACCGCCACGCTATTGTCGTCGCCGCGCGGAGCGGTCGGCGTGTACTGGCTCGAACTCGCCGGCGAGACCGACGCCTTCGCCGCCCGCGAAGCGGCGACCGCGGCGACCGGCGTCGACCTCCTCGCGCCGGGGATCGCTCGGACCGGCGGGGTCGACGGCGCGCACGCCCGGCGCCTCGCGTACACGCGCGCCGCCCACGATGCGGTCGCGCGGACGGACGCCGACGTCGACGCCGCGGTCGCCGCGCTCCGCGCCGCGCCGCTCGACCGCTCCGGAAGCGTGGCGGTCCGCGCCCGCGACGTCCGGGGAACGTCGGGAGTCTCCACCGAGGCGGTCGAGCGCGAACTCGGGAGCGTCCTCGTCGACCGCGGGTTCGACGTCGACCTCGACGACCCCGACCACGTCCTTCGCGCGCTCTTCGCCGCCGGCCCGCGCACCGAACACGACGCGGTGGCCGGCGCGGACGGCGGCGACGCGGACCTGTGCGCGCTCGGGTGGGTCGCCGCCGAGGCCGCCCGCGACTTCGCGCCGGACCCCACCGACCGCCCCTTCTTCCAGCCGGGGAGCATGGCCCCGGTCGACGCCCGCGCCTACGCCAACCTCGCGGGCGCCGCCCCCGGGCGGACCCTGCTCGATCCCATGTGCGGCACCGGCGGTCTCCCCCTCGAAGCGGGCCTCGTCGGCGCCGACGCGGTCGCCTGCGACGCGCAGGCGAAGATGGCCGACGGCGCGCGGCGGAACTTCCGCGCATACCTCGCCGCCGACGCCGACGCTCCCTCCCCCGACTGGCACGTCGCCCGCGGCGACGCGACCGCGCTCCCGCTTCCCGACGACGCCGTCGACGGGGTCGCGTTCGACGCCCCCTACGGCCGACAGTCGAAGATCGCGCGCCACGAGCTGGCCGACCTCGTCGCGGGCGCGCTTGCGGAGGCGGCCCGGGTCGCGCCGCGCGCGGTGCTGATCGCCGACCGCGACTGGCGCGGTCCCGCCCGCGACGCCGGGTGGACCGTCGACGCGGCGTTCGAGCGCCGGGTTCACCGGTCGCTGACGCGCCACGTGCTGGTGTTGCGCCGCGAGGCGGACGCGGGAGGCGAGGCGGACCCGGCGGATATCTCGCCCGACGCGGACGGAAGCTTGCCGGACCGAGAGTGAACGACCGATCGGCGGAATCGCTCTTATCCGACGCTGGCGCGACAAGTTTCAGTTCCGCCCCGACGCCGGGCAACGGTTAAGTGCGCGGCCTCTCGTGGTACTCGCATGACCGGGGACGGCGGGGACATGCTCTCGTGGGACGAGTCGGTGTTCCGCGACGAGTCGGTGTTCGAGATCGACCACGTCCCCGAGACGTTCCGCCACCGCGAGAGCCAACTGGAGAACCTCAAGTACGCGCTCCGCCCCGCGGTTCGCGGCTCCCGCCCGCTCAACACGATGGTTCGCGGACCGCCGGGAACAGGCAAGACCACCGCGGTCCAGAAGCTCTTCGGCGAGCTCGGCGCCCGGACCGAGGTGCGGACGGTCCGCGTCAACTGCCAGGTCGACTCCACGCGCTACGCGGTGTTCTCCCGGCTGTTCGAGGGGATCTTCGAGTACGAACCCCCGTCGTCGGGCATCTCGTTTAAGAAGTTGTTCGGCCAGATCACCGACCGCCTCGTCGAGGAGGACGAGGTGCTCGTCGTCGCCTTGGACGACGTGAACTACCTCTTCTACGAGAACGAGGCCTCCGACACGCTGTACTCGCTCCTCCGCGCCCACGAGGCGCACTCCGGCGCGAAGATCGGCGTCATCGTCGTCTCCTCGGACCTCGGGCTCGACGTGATCGACGACCTCGACACCCGTGTCCAGTCGGTCTTCCGGCCCGAGGAGGTGTACTTCCCCGTCTACGACGCGACCGAGATCTACGACATCCTCGCCGAGCGCGCCAAGCGCGGCTTCCACGAGGGCGTCATCGGTGACGCCGAACTGGAGCGGGTCGCCGACCTCACCGCCGAGAGCGGCGACCTCCGGGTCGGGATCGACCTCCTGCGCCGGGCCGGGCTCAACGCGGAGATGCGCGCCTCGAAGACCGTCTCGAAGGAGGACGTCGAGGACGCGTACGACAAGTCGAAGCACGTCCACCTCTCGCGGTCGCTGCGCGGGCTCTCCGACTCCGAGCGTGACCTCGTCCGCGTCCTCGCCGAGCACGACGGCGAGCGCGCCGGCGCGGTGTACGACGCGTTCAACGACGAGACGGGGCTCGGCTACACCCGCTACTCGGAGATCATCAACAAGCTCGATCAGCTCGGCGTGATCGACGCGGAGTACGCCGACGTCGACGGCCGCGGCCGCTCCCGCGAACTCTCCTTGGCCTACGACGCGGAGGCCGTCTTGGACCGGTTGGAGTAGGCGGCGACCTACCTCTCGTCGTCACCGCGCGCCGTCTCGTACCCAGTCGCCCACGCGAGGGCCCCGACGGCGAGGATCGCGACGGTCTCTCGGTCCGACCCGACGAGGGACTGCGCGACGACGGAGACGGCCCCGACCGAGACGGCGACGTACGCGCCTTCGGGGACCGCGAAGGGGAGTCGACCGCGCGACTGAAGCGCCGCGGTCACGAACATCGCACCGAGGAGCGTCAGGCCGAACAGCGGGAGGACAGCGGTTGCCGAGGACATACTTCCGACTGATCGCGTCGCGAGTAATACATTTCGGCGGTCGCGCGGTCGGAGCGAACCGCCGACGCCTTTTCAATAGCTCCGCCCGCACCTCGTCGCATGAAGACGAGCGGCGGGAGCGACGCGATGAAGCGGCGCGCCGGCGAGTCGGCGGCCGAGGCCGTCACCGACGGCGACGTGGTCGGACTGGGGACGGGGTCGACGGCGGCGCACGCGATCCGGCGGCGCGGGGACCGGGTCGACGCCGGCCTCGACGTCCGGGGCGTCCCGACCTCGTTCGCGAGCCGCGAACTCGCGGTCGGGGCGGGGATTCCCTGCCTCGACCTCTCCGAGGCGGTCGGTCTCGACGGCCCGGGTATCGACCTCGCCATCGACGGCGCGGACCAGGTGGCGACCGGCGTCGACGGGGGCGGCGCCCCCGACACCGGCGGGGCTCTGATAAAGGGCGGCGGCGCGGCCCACGCCCGCGAGAAGTTGGTCGACGCCGCGGCCGACCGCTTCCTCGTCGTCGCGGACCCCTCGAAGGAGTCGCCGCGGCTGGACCGGCCGGTCCCGGTCGAGGTGCTGCCATCGGGACGGACCGCCGTCGCCGCGGCCGTCCGGGAGGCCGACGGCGAGCCGACGCTGCGGCGCGCGGAGCGGAAGGACGGTCCGGTGGTGACTGACAACGGGAACCTCGTGCTCGACTGCGCGTTCGGCGAGATCGCCGACCCGGTCGCCCTGTCGGCGACGCTGGCCGAGGTTCCGGGCGTGGTCGAGCACGGGCTGTTCGTCGGGATGACCGACGAGATACATGTCGGAACCGAGCCCGGCGTCCGGATCGAGTCGGTCTGATATCCCCGGGCGACGCCCCGCAGCGCGGCCGCTCGGCGGGCGGCACGCAAATAAAATGGAACGGAAACGAGTTCCGTCTTAGAGGTCGCGCGGCTGGACCGTCTTCCGGTCGTTGGCCTCGGCGCGGCGCGCGGCGTCTTCGAGCAGCTCGTCCACTTCGTCGTCCAGCGCGTCGTAGAAGTCCGAAGCGACGTTCTTGTCGTCCAGGGCTTCCTTGACGGCCGCTTTGACAATGAGGTCTGCCATGCGATCGGGCCTACCCGGTGATGGTTAATAAGAGTTCCTGAATTCGACCGCGAGGGGCGCCGTGCGGCCCGTTCGCGGGAGGCCGCGAGTACAAGCGCGTATAAGTCTTGTGAGATTCTCGTCTCCGCGCCGCCGCGAGCACGACGCGAAACGCGGCCCGACCCCACTCCGAGCGCGGTCCGGACGGAGCGCGCGTCGTCGCGTGACGCTCGCGAACGCGCTTCGACCCCGGCTCGACCTCGCGCGCGGCGCGCCCGGCTCGAACCGACAGCTTCGACCGAGGCCGCCCCCGACGACGCCCCATGCGAGAGACGTTAGCGGCGCTGGAGGCGGGTGAGATCGGCATCGAGGAGGCGGAGTCGCGGCTCGCAGGCTACGCGACCACGGACGCGGGGCGCTTCGACGCCGCCCGCGAGCGACGCCGCGGGATCCCAGAGGCGATCCTCGCGGAGGGGAAGACACCTGCGGAGGTCGCCGCCCTGGCGACGACGGCGCTCGACACCACCGGCCGGGCGCTCGTGACGCGGGCGGACGAGGCGACGGCGGCCGCGGTGGCGTCGGCGGTCGGCGACGTGGGACCGGACGCGACGGTCGAGCGCGACGATCGGACCGGGACCGTCGTCGCGCACGCGGCCGACTTCGAACTCCCCTCGCTCGACGCCGCGGTCGCGGTCGTGGCCGCCGGCACCGCGGACGCGCCCGTCGCCGGCGAGGCCGCGGTCGTCGCCCGCGAGATCGGGGCGACCGTCGACCGGGTCGACGGCGTCGGCGTCGCCAACCTCGACCGGATCGTGGACCAGGCCGACCGGGTCCGCGAGGCGGACGCCGTCGTGGTCGCGGCGGGTCGCGAGGGGGCGCTCCCGACGGTCGTCGCCGGCCTCGTCGACGCCCCCGTGATCGCGCTCCCCGTCTCGACCGGCTACGGCGTCGGCGGCGAGGGAGTGGCGGCTTTGGAGGGGGCGCTCCAGTCGTGCTCCGTGCTGACGACCGTCAACGTCGACGCCGGGTTCGTCGCCGGCGCGCAGGCCGGGCTGATCGCCCGCGCGGTCGACGCCGCGCGCGCCGAGTGAGCGGGGGGATCGAGCGAGGAGATCCGGCGACATCCGGACTCGCTTAACCGACCGTATACCGGCAGCCGACTGGGTCGAAAAAGGGTATTAGTTCGTCGAGCCCGTATGGTAGTTGCCGACGCACGTCGGCATCACATGCCACGCTGTGACCACTGCGGGTCGCACGTCTCGGACCGCTTCGCTCGCGTCTTCGCGGACGAACGCGGCGACCTGAACGCGTGCCCGAAGTGCTCCGCGAACGCGGGCATCGCAGAGGTGTCTCGCGAGCGGACTCGAACCGGGGACTGACCGGCGAAACGCCGATCGAAGGACGAGCGCACGGGGAGCGACTGCTCCGTTCGCCTGCCCCTCCGGGCACACCCGCACACACTTGCCGCTCGCGCTCGGACGGCCGACCGTGGCCGACCACCACGTGTACGTCATCGAGTGCGCCGACGGCACCCTCTACACCGGGTACACGACCGATGTCGAGCGGCGCGTCGCCGAACACGACGCCGGCGAGGGCGCGAAGTACACCCGCGGGCGGACCCCCGTCACCCTCCGCCACGTCGAGTCGTTCGACTCGAAGTCGGCGGCGATGTCGCGGGAGTACGCGGTCAAGTCGCTGTCGCGCGCCGAGAAGGAGCGGCTGATCGGCGAGGGCGACGACGCGGGGGACTGACCGCTTCGCCTCTCGCTCACTCCACGAGGCGCTCGATTTCCGTGACGAGGATGCCGGTCGCGCCGACCGACCGGAGATCCGAGATCGTCTCGAACACGTCGCGCTCGTCGACGACGGCGTGGACCGCCACCATCCCGTTGCCGTTCTCGTCGGCCTCGACGTCCATCACGGTCGGGCCGCCGAGCCCGGGGATCACGTCCTTCACTGCGTCGAGCCGCTCTTTCGGCGCGTTCATCATCAGGTAGCGACGGCCGTCCGCGGCGAGGACGGACTCGAAGGCGGTCACCACCTGCTCGACCTTCGCGTCGTCGACCACGTCGGGGCGCGCGAACAGCCGGACGGAGGAGTCGAGCACGTCGTCGATCACCGCCAGCCGGTTCACTTTCAGCGTCGTCCCCGTCGAGGTGATGTCGACGATGGCGTCCGCCATGTCGACGTGCGGGGTCAGCTCCGTCGCGCCCGTCACCGTGACCACGTCGGCGTCGACGCCCACGCGGTCGAGGTAGTCGCGGGTGACGTTCGGAAACTCGGTCGCGACCGTCCTGTCCGCTAGGTCCTCGACCGCCGACACCCCGCCGGCCTCGGGCGCGGCGAGGACGAGCCGACAGGAACCGTAGCCCAGATCGAGCAGGTCGACGAGGTCGCCCTCGGCCGCCGCGCTCGCGGCGTCGACGACGCCGCCGGACTCGGCCGCCTGATCGAGGCCGGTGACGCCGAGGTCGGCCGCGCCGTCGCGGACGTACTCGGGGATGTCGGCCGCCCGCGCGAACAGCACCGTCACGTCCTCGTCGACGGTGTCGGCGTACAGCTGTCGGTCGGCGGTCTCCTCGACGTGGAGCCCCGCGCGCTCCAACAGCGAGAGCGTCGGCTCGTGCAGGCGGCCCTTGTTGGGGACGGCGATGCGCATACGGGGAGCGTCGCGCGGACAGGGGGAAACGTTTTCGTCCGGAGGGGCGGGACTGGTGGCGACGCGAGACTGGTTATAAACAGATGCGGTGGCGCGTGCCGGTGAGCGGCCGTCAGGCCGCGAACCGCACGCGCGAGGGAGTCGGTCGCCGAGCGAAGCGACGGCGACCGACGAGGCTGGGGAGGTGTGAGGCGCGGTGCCGTGCGGGGTGGGACCCAAAGGGGTAGTCGCCGGCGGCGAAGCCGCCGGCTGCCCGTGGCGCGTAGCGCCACGCTGCCGCGAGGGCGCAGTAGGCGTTCAGGGGAGCGAAGCTCTCATGAGCCAATCAGAACGCGGAGCGTTCTGATGACGACGTAAGCACCGCAGGGAGCGAACGGAGTGAGCGACCGAGGAGCGCAACGAGCGTACTGCGCCCTCGCGGTTGGGGCTTTGGCGGTGTTCGTCGCCGATTCGTTACCAACCGCTTATATACGAGTCGCCGGTCGCGTCGAGTCTTCTTCCGACCACCCAGTACGCGACGGGGAGGCAGCCGGCGAACGCGACCGGCCAGACGGTCAGCTGGGATATCGGATCGGGCGGCGAGACGAGGCTCCCGACGACCAGCCCCGCGGGACCGGCGACGGCGACGATCGCGGTGGCCCGCTCCCACCGCGACGGCGGGTACTCGCGAGACCGTCCGCGGCGCCACCACAGCAGGTAGTAGAACAGCACAATTCCCGAGAGCGGTGCGAAGACGCCCCAGACGGCCGGATAGTCACTTCCGCGGGCGTGCGCGTCGAGGTTCACCCAGACGCCGGACGCGAGCCAGACGAACAGCACTAGGGCGGCGCCGAAGGCGACGGGGGGAGTGAGGAGGGACACGACCGGGTGTTCCGTCGGATCAGTAATCGGTTTTCCCCCGAGCGGAACCGTCCGCGCGGAACCGGTTTCGTCGCAGTCACCGACGTAGCCGCGCCGCTCAAGTGGCCCGCCGCCCAACGACGCGTATCGTGAGCGACGCCGACTCCCCCCTCTCGCCGGACCGCCCGACCGTCGACCGCCCGCTCCGCGTCGACGCCCCGTTCGAGCCCGCGGGCGACCAGCCCGAGGCGATCGAGCAACTTGTCGAGGGGTACGAGTCGGGCGCGACAAAGCAGACGCTGCTCGGCGTGACGGGGTCCGGGAAGACCAACACCGTCTCGTGGGTCGCCGAGGAGTTGGACCAGCCCACTCTCGTTCTCGCCCACAACAAGACGCTCGCGGCCCAGCTGTACGAGGAGTTCCGCGAGCTGTTCCCGGACAACGCCGTCGAGTACTTCGTCTCCTACTACGACTACTACCAGCCGGAGGCGTACGTCGAGCAGACGGACACGTTCATCGACAAGGAGATGTCGATAAACGAGGAGATCGACCGCCTGCGCCACTCCGCGACGCGCTCCCTGCTGACCCGCGACGACGTGATCGTCGTCGCGAGCGTCTCGGCCATCTACGGGCTAGGCGACCCGGGAAACTACCGCGACATGGCGCTCCGCCTGGAGGTCGGCGAGGAGGTCGGCCGCGAGGAGCTGCTCACCCGGCTCGTCGACCTGAACTACGAGCGCAACGACGTGGACTTCACGCAGGGGACGTTCCGCGTCCGGGGCGACACCGTCGAGATATACCCGATGTACGGGCGCTACGCGGTGCGCGTCGAGCTGTGGGGCGAGGAGATCGACCGGATGATCAAGGTGGACCCGATGCACGGCGAGGTCGTCTCCGAGGAGCCCGCGGTGATGCTCCACCCGGCGGAGCACTACTCGATCCCGGACGACAAGCTGGAGCAGGCGATCGCGGAGATCGAGGACCTGATGGAGAAGCGGGTGAGCTACTTCGAGCGGCAGGGCGACCTCGTGGCCGCCCAGCGCATCGAGGAGCGGACCACCTTCGACATCGAGATGCTGCGGGAGGCGGGCTACTGCTCCGGGATCGAGAACTACTCGGTCCACATGGACGACCGCGAGTCCGGCGACGCCCCCTACACCCTGCTGGACTACTTCCCCGACAACTTCCTCACCGTCGTCGACGAGTCCCACCAGACGATCCCGCAGATCAAAGGGCAGTACGAGGGCGACAAGTCGCGGAAGGACTCGCTCGTCGAGAACGGGTTCCGGCTCCCGACCGCCTACGACAACCGCCCCCTGACGTTCGAGGAGTTCGAGGAGAAGACGGACCGCACCCTCTACGTCTCCGCGACGCCGGGCGACTACGAGCGCGAGACCTCCGACCGGATCGTCGAGCAGATCGTCCGGCCGACCCACCTCGTCGATCCGAAGGTGGAGGTGACGGGGGCCACCGGGCAGGTCGACGACCTCCTCGAGCGCGTCGACGACCGGATCGAGCGCGACGAGCGCGTCCTCGTCACCACGCTCACCAAGCGGATGGCCGAGGATCTCACGGAGTACCTCGAGGAAGCGGGCGTCGACGTGGCGTACATGCACGACGAGACCGACACCCTCGAACGCCACGAGATCATCCGCGACCTCCGCCTGGGCAACATCGACGTGCTCGTCGGGATCAACCTGCTCCGCGAGGGGCTCGACATCCCGGAGGTGAGCCTCGTCGCCATCCTCGACGCCGACCAAGAGGGGTTCCTCCGCTCCACCACGACGCTCGTCCAGACCATGGGGCGGGCCGCGCGCAACGTCAACGGCGAGGTCGTCCTCTACGCCGACGAGGTGACCGACTCGATGGAGGCGGCGATCGAGGAGACCCAGCGCCGGCGCGAGATCCAACTGGAATACAACGCCGAGCACGGCTACGAGGCGACCACCATCGACAAGCCGGTCAGCGAGACGAACCTCCCCGGCTCGAAGACGGACACCTCGTCGGTCAGCGTCGGCGACGTTGAGAGCGAAGCCGAGGCGAAAGCCCAGATCGAGGCCCTCGAGGACCGCATGGACGAGGCCGCGAGCAACCTCGAGTTCGAGCTGGCGGCCGACATCCGCGACCGGATCGCGGAGCTGCGCCGCGCGTTCGAGATCGACGGCGGCGACGAGGGCGTGCCCGCGCCGATGATCGACGAGTAGCGCCCGATTCTCAGCCCGCGTCACCGTGGCGGCGGGGTTTTTACGTCGCTGTGCCACACTCTCGCCCGTGTACCGTCGTGCTGTCGTCTCCGGAGCGCTCGCGGTCGCCACCACCGGGTGCGTCGACCGCCTCCACGACGTGGCCGCCTCGACGCCGCGCGACCTCGGCGTGCGGAGCCGGTACGTCGACGGCAACCCGATGGTCGACGCGCGCAGCGTCCTCGCGCGCCCGGAGGAGCTACCGACTCACGCCGCTTCCTTCCGGTCCGCCGCCGCGGCCCGCGGCGCGCTCAAACCCGACGCGACCGAGTCCCGCGCGTTCGTCGAGCGCACCGACTTCGTCGACGACGGGGGCGACGCGATCTTAGTGATCGCCCAGCGGCTCACCGCGCCCGAGGTCCGCCTCCGGCTCGGCGGGATCAGCCGCACCGGCGACCACTCGCTTCGGATCGCCGTCGACCAAGGCGGCGTCCGCGGCGAGATCGACGCCGACGAGCCGGTCGTCAAGACGCTCCTGTTGCGCCTCGCGGACGAGCGCGGCCCCCCGGAGCGCGTGATCGTCGCCATCGGCGACGAGCGCGCCGGCATCACGGTGTGACGGTCGGGCCCCCCTCCGTCGCGATCCCGGCCCGGTCCCGCGATTGTTTTGTGGCCGGGACGCTTCCGGTCACGCATGTCACTCCGCAGTCGACTCCTCGGTTCGGCCCTCCTCGTCGTCGGCGTCGCCGCGATCGGTCTCGCGGGAACGGTCGCGCCGGCGTTCGTCCCCTCCTCGTCCGCGGCCGACGGAATCGCACTGACCGCACCCGCTCCTCTCTCGTCGCTCGCCGCCCCCGCGCTCCTCGCGGCCGGGTCGGTCCTGCTCGTCGGCGGCGCGGCCGCCGCGACCGGGGGCGACGGCTCCGCCCGCGCGGCGCTGGTCGCGCCCGCGTTCGGCGCCGTCGCCGCGCTCGCGTTCGGCGTCGGCCTCGTCGCGGCGCCCGGATCGGCCCCCGCGACGGCGACGAACCCGGCGGCACACGCCGCCCTCACAGCCGGTCCGCCCGCGCGGATCGCCGCCGGTGCGGCCGTCGGCGGCGCCGTGGCGCCGGTGGTCCGCGCGACGACAACCGAAGACACCGTCGCCCTCCTCGCCGGCTCCGTCCTGCTGCTCGCGGCGCTCGCGGCGGGGGCGTCCGACCCCCTCTCGTTGGTCACGGGAGGAGTCGGCGGCGCGGTCGCAGTCGCCCTCCTCTGGGCGGTCGACCCGGACCGCTGGCGGCCCTGACCCGGCTCACGATCGCCCGCGCGTCTCAGTCGCTCGGCCGCTCGCTTTCGGCCTCCAGTTCGATGTCGCGGTCGGCCTCGCGGGTCGCCGCCTCCTGCTTGGCGAGGTCGACGTCGCGGGCCGCGTCCCCGTCCCGGGTCTCGTCGGTGCGGAGGTCGTCGTCGGCCACGGTGTCGATCTGTTCGAGGGCGCTCTCGATGTCTTCCAACCCGAGCAGCTTCTCCGTCTCCTCGTCGAACTCCTTGCCCTCTAACCCCTCCATCTGCTGAACGTCGGAGCCGGAGAGGGCCTTGCCGTAGCGGCCGACGAGGCTGGTGAGCTCCTGCGGGAGGACGAAGGTGGTGGACTCGCCTTTCCCGATCTCCTCTAGGGTCTCCATGCCGCGCTCGATGATGGCGCGTTCGCCCATCGACTCGGCGGAGCGGGCGCGGAGGACCGTCGAGATGGCGTCCCCCTGCGCTTCGAGGATCTGGGACTGCTTTTCACCCTGCGCGCGGATGATGTTGGACTGCTTGTCACCCTCGGCCTGCTCGACCGCGGAGCGGCGTTCACCCTGCGCTTCGAGGATCATCGCGCGGCGGCGGCGCTCCGCGCCGGTCTGTTGCTCCATCGCGCGCTGGACCTCCTGTGAGGGGCTCACCTCGCGGACCTCGACGGCCTCGACGCGGATCCCCCACTCGTCGGTGGGCTCGTCTAACTCCTCGTTGATCCGGTCGTTGATCAGCTCCCGCTGCGAGAGCGTGTCGTCGAGCTCCATGTCGCCGATGACGGCGCGGAGGGTGGTCTGTGCGAGGTTCGAGACGGCGTTCTTGTAGTCGTCGACTTCGAGGAACGCCTTCTTCGCGTCCATCACCTTGATGTAGACGACCGCGTCGGCGGTCACGGGGGAGTTGTCCCGCGTGATCGCCGACTGGCTCGGCACGTCGATCGTCTGGGTCCGCATGTCGAACGCGTACGTCCGCGAGACGAACGGGGGGATGAGGTGGACGCCCGGTTCGAGCAGCTCGCGGTACTCGCCGAAGACGGTGAGCGCCTCCTTGTCGTAGGCGTCGACGATCTCGACGGCGCTGACGACCGTGACGGCCGCCAAAAGCACCGCCAGCGCCGCGACGCCGAACGCGAGGCTCTGCCCGAGGAGGGCGACGGCGACGAGGAGGGCGACGCCGAGCGCGAGGTACTGCCAGACCCCGTCCGGGATCTCCCCCAGCAGCTCCTCCAGCTCGGCGGAATCGCCGCGCGGACCTTGTGTTCCCATACCGGAAGTTACGGCCCGACGCTGTTAACGGTTGCCACGAGTTCGCGCGCTGACGCGTCATCTCTCGCGATCCGTCGTTCCCGCCGTCGTCCTCGCACGCGCTCGACCGCCGATCTCAGAGATACCGGAAACGCCCGCGTGGGCCGGTCGGCTTTAACTACGCGGCAGCGGAACACAGATCCATGCCATCCGACGAGGGGGACGACGGCCCGAAGTTCAGCACGCGAAGCGTCCACGCCGGCTCCGACCCGGACCCGGCGACGGGCGCCCGCGCGACGCCCATCTACCAGACGACCGCCTATCAGTTCGACGACGCCGACCACGCCGCGGACCTGTTCGGCTTGGAGGAGGCCGGCAACGTCTACTCCCGGCTGATGAACCCGACCAACGCCGCCCTCGAAGAGCGGATCGCCTCGCTTGAGGGCGGGGTCGGCGCGGTCGCGACCGCCTCGGGCATGGCCTCGCTCGACGTGACGACGTTCCTCCTCGCCTCGGCGGGCGACAACATCGTCACCTCGTCGGCGCTGTACGGCGGCACCTACACCTACCTCACTCACTCCGTCGAGCGCCGCGGCGTCTCGACGCGGTTCGTCGACCCCCTCGACTACGAGGGGTACGCCGAGGCCATCGACGAGGACACGGCGTACGTCCACCTCGAAACGATCGGGAACCCCGCCCTGGTCACGCCCGACATCCAGCGGATCGCCGACATCGCGCACGACCACGGCGTGCCGCTGTTCGTCGACAACACGTTCGCGACGCCGTACCTCTGCCGGCCGCTCGAACACGGCGCCGACCTCGTCTGGGAGTCGACGACGAAGTGGCTCACCGGCAACGGCACCACGGTCGGCGGCGTCGTCGTCGACGGCGGCTCGTTCCCGTGGGCCGACCACGCCGAGAAGTACCCCGAGATCGCGCAGGACAACCCCGCGTACCACGGGATCAACTTCGCCGAGCGGTTCGGCGACGCGGCGTTCACCTTCGCGGCGATCACTCGCGGCCTGCGCGACTTGGGCGACCAGCAGTCGCCGTTCGACGCGTGGAACACGCTCCAGCAGACGGAGTCGCTCCCGCTGCGCATGGACCGCCACTGCGAGAACGCGGGGATCGTCGCCGAGTACCTCGACGACCACGACGACGTGGCGTGGGTGAACTACCCCGGGCTGGAGAGCCACGAGACCCACGAGGAGGCGAGCGAGTACCTGGAAGGCGGCTACGGCGGGATGCTCACGTTCGGGCTGGAGGCCGGCTACGAGGCGGCTCGCGCGACCGTCGAGGAGGCCGACCTCGCATCGCTCGTCGCGAACGTCGGCGACGCGAAGACGCTCGTCATCCACCCGGCGTCGACAACGCACCAGCAGCTGACCGAAGCGGAACAGGAGGCTGCCGGCGTCACCCCAGACATGGTGCGCCTCTCCGTCGGCATCGAGGACCCGGCCGACATCGTCGCCGACCTCGAAGCGGCTATCGAGGCGGCGACCGAATAGCCGCGGTCCGCCCTTCGCTGCCCCGTTTCTGACAGGGTCAGTTCTCCGCCTCGAAGCCGTCCTCCCACCGGAACGTCCCGTTCCGCTGGACGACCTCGCCGTCGATCTCCATCCGGGAGCGCTCGCTCACGTCGGAGATCATGTCGACGTGGACCGCGCTGTCGTTGCCGGACTCGCCCTCCGGCAGGCAGGCGTCGTAGGCGCGGCCGACCGCGAGGTGGACGGTGTCGCCCATCTTCTCGTCGAAGAGGATCGAGTCGGTGAACCGGTCGATGCCGCGGTTCATCCCGATCCCGAGCTCGCCCAGCCGCCGCGCGCCGTCGTCGGTGTCGAGGACGTCCGCGACTGCCTCCTCGCCGGACTCCGCTGAGAAGTCGACGACCTCGCCGCCCTCGAACGCGAGGTGAACGTTCCGGACCCGCGTCGCGTCGATCGTCATCGGCACGTCGAAGAAGACCTCGCCCTCGGTGTCGTACGGCGCGGTGAACACCTCACCGGAAGGGAGGTTGTGCGAGTCGTACGCGACGGAGGCGGCGGAGTTAACCGCGGTGCGGCCCGCGATCGACATCGTCACGTCGGTGTCGGGAGCGCCGTCACGCTCGGTGACGATCCGGACCTCGTCGCCCGCGTCGAGGACCGACTTCATCTCGGCCATCTCGTCGGCGAGGGACTCCCAGTCGCGGAGGACGGCGTCGTAGACGAACTCTTGGTACTCCTCGTAGGCCATCCCCGCCTGCTGGGCGAGGCTCCGCGTCGGGTGGACCGTCGACACCCAGTCGGTGTCCATCCGCGCCTCGCGGACGCCCTGCCGCGCCTTCGCGTACGCTTGCCGGGTCGGGCGGTCGACGTCCGCGACCGCGGTGGTGTTGCGCCCGCCCCCGACTCGGAGGTAGGCGTCGGCGGCCTCGAACATCGCGCGCTCGACCGCGGGGTCCGAGTCGAAGTCGTCCGCCTCGACATCGCCGTCGGTCCCGGCCTCGACGCCTTTCAGATAGGCGCGGGAGAGCTCCGCGGAGCCGTACATCATCGTGGCGTTCGCGCCCCGCTCGCCGAGGGCTTCGGCGACCGCGACCCCCAGCTCGTGGGCGTCCTCCGCGACGCTGACAACCACGTCGTCGCCGGCCTCGATCCGCGCGCTCCAGTCGACAAGCACCTCGGCGTGCTCGCGTACGCGTTCGTCCATGATTACTCGTGTCGCGGGGGAGCGGTAAATCGGTGCCGGGACGGTCGGACCGGTCCCCGCAAGCTGGGCCGCGACGAGTCCGCCCGGTTGCCGCCGACCGTCGAGACCGGTCCGCGACCGTCAGATCAACACTTCGGCGTCGGTGAGGAGCGTTCGCTTCGCTCGTCTTGCCTCCGGCCCCTCCGGAACGATATCGGGCGTGGCGGCCGGCTCGTCGAACCGGTCCGGGTCCGGAGCCCAGGAGTCGAGGAGCTCCGCGAACGTCGGCCCCTGCCGTCCGGTGAGATGGATGAACCCGCCGTACTGCCACCGTTCGGCCGAGGTCGCGTCCGGGTCCGGGAACGCCTCGCGGATACAGCCGACGCTCTCGCGGAGGTACTCCGCGGCCTCGTGTTGGGAGTACTGGCTGTCCGCGTAGTACTGCTCCTGACCACGTTCCGTGAGGTCCGCGTCCGCGAGCGCGGAGGACTCGTACCGAACCGCGTCTCGGCTGATCTCACCGCCGAGGAAACTGAGGTTCACCGTGAAACAGTCCGGGTATCGGAGGATCAACAGAAAGAATATCTGTTCGTCGACAGTGTAGCGTTCCTGTAAGCGGTAGTAACACTCCAAGTAGTACGCGGCGAGCGCTCCGATCCAGTCGTCGCGTTCGCCGTCGAGATACGCGGTCGCGACGTCGTAGTACTCCTCGCCGGCGACCTGCTGTAAGCGGTACTCGAAGCTCTGTCGCATCTCGTCCAGTTCGTCCTCGTACACTTCCGTCAGCGGGACGTCCGGATCGTCGAGTAGCCGGGCCTTCCGCTCGCCGGCGTCCGCGATCCGGGCCATGTTCTCGTGGAGGTCCCGTTCCGCCTCCCTGTCGGGGAGCGGAATTCGAACCGCCTGTCGGCGCAGCGTGTCCGCCCCGGCCTCCGAACGCTCGTGCCACTCCATACCGTCGGTAACTGCTCAGACAGCTAATAAAATTGGAGGATGAGCGGCGGTGGTTCCCGGTGAGCGGCCGGTCGGAACCGGCCACCGCCGTCACTCGGAGTCCCGACCGACGGTCGCGAGGAGCCCGACCGCGAGCAGTCCGACGCCCACGACTCCGCTCCCGAGCCGCGCCAGCCCGAACAGCGCGGTCCGGTCAACTCGCCCGCGCAAGTACTGACCGAGCACCCGGTACGAGCGGCCGTCGACGCGCAGGTCGTCGACTCCGGCGAGGCGGTCCGCGCAGTTCGCGTCGCCGAGCGCCCACCGACCGGAGGCGGAGGTGGGTTCGACGACGAGATCGAGGGAGCCGGGAGCGATCCGATACCCCCGCATCGAGACGTCGTCGCCGTCGGCGAGGGCGACGGCGGCCTCTGCGCACCTCGCGGGGAGGCCGGTCGCGTTCACGGTCCGGTGTCGTTCGAGCCCCGGTCCCGCGCGGAGCGCCGCCTCCCAGCGGACGACCCTCACGTCCGCGATCAGGGCGAGCAGGAGGAGGACACCCGGGACGACGAGCAGCCTGCGGTCCCTCCCGGCGGGCGGGTTCGGCCGAGCGAATCATATGCTTTGGGCCGCCGGCTCGGTCGTTCGGGGGCCGGACTGCGCCGGCCCGTCGGAGGGATCAGTCGACTCCCGCGCGTCGGCGTTACTCTAGGTCGAGCAGCGCCGCGATCTCGTCGAGGTACTCGTCGTAGATCCCGATGGCGGACTCGATCGGGTCGGGCGAGGCCATGTCGATGCCGGCGAGTTCGACCACGTCGAGCGGGTAGTCGGAGCCGCCCGCCCGCAGCATCTCGCGGTAGTCGGCGGCGGCCTCGTCGCCCTCGTCGAGGACGCGCTCGACGATCGCGGCCGCGGCGGAGATGCCGGTCGCGTACTGGTAGACGTAGAAGTCGTAGTAGAAGTGCGGAATACGCTGCCACTCGCGCTCGATGCCGCCGGTGAGTTCGGCGGGCGCGTAGTAGTCCCCCTTCAAGTCGCCGTAGATCTCGTCGAACGCGTCGGGGGTGAGCGCGTCGCCGGCCTCCACGCGCTCGTGGATCTCCTGTTCGAACGTCGCGAACATCGTCTGGCGGAAGAGGGTCGAGCGGAAGCGTTCGAGGTACTCGTCGAGGACGTGGGTGCGGAGCTCGTCGTCCTCGACGGTGTCGAGCAGGTGGTGGGTGAGCAGGGTCTCGTTGACCGTCGACGCGATCTCCGCGACGAATATCTCGTAGCTCGCGTCGTGCCACGGCTGCGCGTCGCCCGCCAGCTCGGAGTGCATCGAGTGGCCGAGCTCGTGGGCCAGCGTGTACATCGAGGCGATGTCGTCCTGGTAGTTCATCATGATGTACGGCTGGGTGTCGTAGGTGCCCGAGGAGAACGCGCCCGAGCGCTTCCCGCGGTTCTCGTACACGTCGACCCACCGCGAGTCGAGCCCCTCCGCCAGTCGCTCCTGATACTCCTCGCCCAGCGGCGCGACCGCCTTGATCACCCACTCGCGGGCCTGTTCGTACTCCACGTCCGGACCCTGGTCGCCCGTCAGCGACATGTAGAGGTCGTGGCTCTGTAGCCGGTCGACGCCGAGCGCCTCGGCCTTCAGGTCGGCGTGGCGGTGAAGCACGTCGAGGTTGTCGTCGACGGTGTCGACGAGCGTGTCGTACACCTCGACGGGGACGTTCGAACCGTCGAGCGCCGCGGCGCGCGCGGAGTCGTAGTCGCGGATCTCGGCGCTCGTGACGTGTTCGCGGACGGCCTTCTCCAGCGACGTGCCGACCGCGTTGCGCACGTCGGCCCACTCGTCGTAGAACGTCTCGTGGACGCGCTCGCGGAACTCGCGGTCCGGGTTGGTCTGGAGCTTCGTGAAGTTCGCCTGCGTGATCTCGACCTCCTCGCCGTCCGGGTCCTCGACGACGCCGTAGGTCATGTCGGCGTTCGTCAACATCGAGTAGATCTCGCTCGGCGCGTCGGTGACCTCCGAGAGGTCCGCGAGCACCTCCTCGACCTCGCTCGACCGCGTGTGCGGCTTCTTGCGCAGCACGTCGTCGAAGTAGTGTTCGTACTCCGCGAGCCCGGGCTCGTCGTCGACGAAGTCCGCCACGTCCGCCTCGGTCAGCGACTGGATCTCGGGGTCGAGATACGAGATCGCGCTCGACGCCTCGGAGCCGAGCGACGACGCCTTCGCCGACATCGCCTGGTACTCCTGGTTCCGCGTGTCCTCGGCGCTCCGGAGCCGGGCGTACGTCATCACCTGCTGGAGCTCGCGGAAGATCTCCTCGCGCAGTTCGAGGAGCTCGAGGAGGGTTGCGGCGTCCTCGGTCGCGCGCCCCTCGTAGTCGGCCAGCTCGCCGATCCGGTCGGAAACCGTCTCGTAGGCGGCCTCCCACGCCTCGTCGTCGGCGTAGATGCCGTCGAGGTCCCACTTGTACTCGGCGTCGATCTCGGACCGCTCGGGAACCGAACTCATACCGATCGGGTCGGCCTCCCGGACACTAAGCCTTGGCAAACCCCGCGCCGCAAGCCGATAGGCGTGCGGCGCGTTACCTCGACTCTACACCGTCGCCGCCGCCCGACCCCGCTCGCCCGGCCCACGCGGCGAGGTCGACGACGAGCACGAGCGCGTCCTCGCCGTCGCGGTAGTAGCCGCCGACCCGCCGGACCGGTTCGAACCCCTCGTCGGCGTACAGCGAGCGGGCGGGGTCGTTCCCCTCGCGCACCTCCAGGCGGACGACCGCGACGCCGGTCGCGCGGAGCCGCGCCAGCGCCGACCGGAGGAGGGTCCGCCCGATCCCCTCGCCGCGGGCGTCGGGGTGGACGGCCAGGTCCTTGACGTGGCCGATGTCCCGGCCGTGGTTCGGCGTCCGGTCGGCGACGACGAACCCGACGACCGCGTCCTCACGCTCCGCCACGAGGAACGCCGGCTCGTCCAGCAGTCGCTCGAAGGCGTCGTGCGGCCACGGGTCCGAGAAGCAGGCGCGCTCGATCCGGACCACCGCGAGGAGGTCGGCGCGCTCGGCCTGCCGGACCGTCAGGTCGGCGACGCTCACGGGCCGAATTGGCGGCCGCGAGGAATAAACGCGCCGGGTCCTCCCCCTACCGATCGATCCAGGGCTCCTCGGGGTCGGTGTCGGCCGGGTCGGGGGCGCACACCTCGAAGCACGCGCCCTCCGGGATCCGGAGCTGCCGCCCGTCCGGGAGCCCGACGGGGCCGTCGGCGTCGCAGCGGAGTTCGACCGTCCACCCGTGGGACTCGACGATCTCGCGGACGATGTCGAGCCCGTACCCCGTCCCGTCGGCTCGGGTCGTGAACCCGGACTCGAACACGGAGCCGCGGTCCTCGGGGTCGATCCCGGCCCCGTCGTCCGCGACGAGGAACCCCTCGTCGGTGGCGGTGACGAGCACGGTGAGCGCGTCGTCGCCGGACGCCGGCGCCTCCTCGTCCCCGTCTGTCGGCACGTCCTCGCAACCGTCGACCGCGGCTTCCGCCGCGCCCGGCGTCCCGTGCTCCCTCGCGTTGCGGAACAGGTTCTCCAGGGCCTGCCGCATCCGCCCCCGGTCGCCGTACACCTGCGCGTCGCCGGCGACGACCAGCTCTACGCGCTCGTCGCCCTCGGCGGCGGTCTCCCACGCGTCGCGGGCGACGCTCGCGAGCGCGAACTCGGTCGGCTCGTCCATGCCGGTCCCCTGCCGGGCGAGGGTGAGCAGCTCCGAGACGAGCTGGTCGATCCGTTCGACGGCGCGCTCGCCGCGTTCGAGGGGCTCCGTCTCGCCGCGCAGCCGCGCCATCTCGATGGAGCCGCGGATCACCGACAGCGGGTTCCGGAGGTCGTGCGAGACGATGCTCGCGAAGCGGTCGAGCCGCTCGTTCCGGTCGGTGAGCCGCCGCTCGCGCGCCTTCCGCTCGGTGACGTCGCGGGAGTTGACGAGCAGTTCGCCGACGGGGCTGTCGGCCGGCAGCGAGCGCGTCCGCGACTCCAGCCAGACCCAGTCGCCGTCGGCAGTGCGGTAGCGGTACTCCAGGGTGGGCGCCGCGTTCGGCTCGTCGAGCGCGCGATAGAACCGCTCCGTCACCCGTTCGCGGTCGTCGGGGTGGACGTAGCCGAGCGGGGAGCGCCCGACGGTCGACCCCTGCTCGTAGCCGAGCACCTCCTCGACGGAGGGGCTCTCGTAGACGACGAGGCCGTCGCCGTCGACGACGGTGACGAGGTCGCTACCGTACTCGAGGAAGGCCCGGTAGCGCTCTGGGAAGGTTCGGTCGACGTCGACTCGACGGACCGTGACGATCCGGCCGCCGAACTCCGGGGCGAGCTCCTCCTCGACGATCGACTCGACCCACGCGTACCCGCCGCTCGCGCGGCGGATGCGGTGGGTGACCGTCCGGTTCGCTGTGACCGCCGACAGCGCGTCGGCCACCGGGTCGCGGTCGCTCGGGTGGACGCGGTCGAGGAGGTCGCTCCCGACGAGCGCGTCGCGCTCGACGCCAACGATGTCCGTCGCCGACGGGCCGGCGAACAACACCTCGCCGTCCACGGCGACGGCGAGGAGGAACCGGTCCGCTTCGACCGAGCCGCCGTCCGGGGGCCCCCCGTCGCGAGTCCCCGACTCCCGGTCGGCGGGCGCGCCGCACGTTCTGACGGTCTCCGGTCGTGTTTCCGCGCGAGCCGCCCGCTCTGCGTCGTCGGTCTCGGGGGGATCCGTCGCCGAGGCGTCGCCCTCGTCGCCGCCGCGGTCGGGCGTCGACGTGTCGGATGGCCGGAAGGTCACTATGGGTTCTACCGACGGTACGGACGCGGGGTGATAAAGCTGCGCGCCGGAGAAATTGGTTTTGATAATCGACGGACGCCCCGATCCATCCGGACCCGGTGCGGCCGTCCAGACTGGTGGTCAGGTCGCGCTCCGACGACCCCCCGAGCGGCCGGATCCGCGGGCGTCACACCTCGTCGACGACGGCCCCGTCCGCCCACGCGGCCTCGAAGCCCTCGTTCACGCGCGCCGCGAATCCCCGGTCGCGGAGGTCGAGCATGCCGAACAGCCGGTCGGGCGAAAGCGGGTCGGCGACCTCTAGGCACACTTCCTCGCCGTCGATGAGATAGAAGTTCCCGTACGCGTCTTCGGTGACGCGTAGCTCGAAGGGCCCCTGCGCGATCGTCAGCGTCGCCCGGTCCTCGTCGACGGCGGCGCGCGCGTCGTCGAACACGCTCGGCGAGATGAGTACGGAGACGTCGACGCCGCCCCGGATCGCCGCGAGGAGCCGGTCGAGGAGCGCCGGTCCGTCGCGGTCGACGTCGAACTGCGCGGAGACCTCGGTGGCGAAGACCACGATCGACTCCTCGGCGGCGTCGATCCGCTCGAAGAGGAGGTCGAGGGAGTCGTCGTCGAGCGCCGCCCCGGACTGCTGTTCGTCGGCCGCCTGTTCGACGCCGCGGGCGCGATCGACGGCGAGAGCGACACGACCGACCGAGCCCGAACCGACGGCGGCGCGTCCGCCGGTGGCGCCGCCGCCGACTCTACGGGCGAAGCGTTCGAGTGGCAGACTGACCCGCGGGCCTCGGACGACGATCCGAGTCAGAAGCGTTAAACGCTCGCCGCGGATACCGGCTCGTGAGGGCGCGTAGCTCAGCGGACAGAGCACTTGGTTCCGGACCAAGATGCCGCGGGTTCAAATCCCGTCGCGCCCGTCACGTTTTCTGACGGAGTAAATTGACAGGACGGCGGCCGGGTGTATATAAGCCGAACCCCCAGTGACGGGTTTGAGTTCGTCACGCAGCGTGACGGGGGCCGTCGCCTTCGTGTGGTTCGTGAGATACACGTGACGGAGTCGGACTAAAGTCCTATGGGTGGTTGGTGGTTTCGTCGTGCTAGGCTAGTCTCAGTCGATCACATCGACAGCCGCGTAGTCTCGTCTGATGGCGATGAATCAGATGGAACTAGCTGTGGAGGATCTTCGAACCGCTGGTGAGCATAATTTTCGGGATGGACCGTCGCTGTCGGCGGCGGACTGCCGCCGACGCGACAGTGTCGCCACTGACGACCGCTGTCCGACCCGACGGACAGCTACCGGAAGAACCGGTCGTCAAGCGGTTGATTCGCTGGAACGGACCTGCG
>NZ_NEDJ01000119.1 GCF_002114285.1 Halorubrum ezzemoulense DSM 17463 | reverse complement strand
CGAAGTTGACACCCGCCAACACCCCCTTCAGGCCGGGAATCAGGCCTGAAGGATACTCATTCCGGTTGATCCTGCCGGAGGCCATTGCTATTGGGATCCGATTTAGCCATGCTAGTCGCACGAGTTCAGACTCGTGGCGAATAGCTCAGTAACACGTGGCCAAACTACCCTTCGGAACACAATACCCTCGGGAAACTGAGGCTAATAGTGTATACCATACCACCACTGGAATGAGTGGTATGCCAAACGCTCCGGCGCCGAAGGATGTGGCTGCGGCCGATTAGGTAGACGGTGGGGTAACGGCCCACCGTGCCAATAATCGGTATGGGTCATGAGAGTGAGAACCCAGAGACGGAATCTGAGACAAGATTCCGGGCCCTACGGGGCGCAGCAGGCGCGAAACCTTTACACTGCACGACAGTGCGATAGGGGGATCCCAAGTGCACAGGCATAGCGCCTGTGCTTTTCGGTACCCTAAGGCGGTACCAGAATAAGGGCTGGGCAAGACCGGTGCCAGCCGCCGCGGTAATACCGGCAGCCCAAGTGATGGCCGATCTTATTGGGCCTAAAGCGTCCGTAGCTGGCCGCGCAAGTCCATCGGGAAATCCACCTGCTCAACAGGTGGGCGCCCGGTAGAAACTGCGTGGCTTGGGACCGGAAGGCGCGACGGGTACGTCCGGGGTAGGAGTGAAATCCCGTAATCCTGGACGGACCGCCGATGGCGAAAGCACGTCGCGAGAACGGATCCGACAGTGAGGGACGAAAGCCAGGGTCTCGAACCGGATTAGATACCCGGGTAGTCCTGGCCGTAAACAATGTCTGCTAGGTGTGGCTCCCACTACGAGTGGGTGCTGTGCCGCAGGGAAGCCGCTAAGCAGACCGCCTGGGAAGTACGTCCGCAAGGATGAAACTTAAAGGAATTGGCGGGGGAGCACTACAACCGGAGGAGCCTGCGGTTTAATTGGACTCAACGCCGGACATCTCACCAGCATCGACTGTAGTAATGACGATCAGGTTGATGACCTTATCCGAGCTTCAGAGAGGAGGTGCATGGCCGCCGTCAGCTCGTACCGTGAGGCGTCCTGTTAAGTCAGGCAACGAGCGAGACCCGCACCCTTACTTGCCAGCAGTACCGCGAGGTAGCTGGGGACAGTAGGGGGACCGCCGTGGCTAACACGGAGGAAGGAACGGGCAACGGTAGGTCAGTATGCCCCGAATGTGCTGGGCAACACGCGGGCTACAATGGTCGAGACAAAGGGTTCCAACTCCGAAAGGAGACGGTAATCTCAGAAACTCGATCGTAGTTCGGATTGTGGGCTGCAACTCGCCCACATGAAGCTGGATTCGGTAGTAATCGCGTGTCACAAGCGCGCGGTGAATACGTCCCTGCTCCTTGCACACACCGCCCGTCAAAGCACCCGAGTGAGGTCCGGATGAGGCGTTCCACGAACGTCGAATCTGGGCTTCGCAAGGGGGCTTAAGTCGTAACAAGGTAGCCGTAGGGGAATCTGCGGCTGGATCACCTCCACCGACCCGAGACCGCCCTCTGGGCGGCTCACCTTAGACCGTCACCACGACGGTCACTACTCATTCGCATTGGACTGTGACTGTCCGCCCACCCACCGGCTTGGACACCGCAGAACGACCACGGCTCACACAACACGCGAGAACCTTCCCACCAGGGAAGGTGGGCTCATAGCTCAGCGGTAGAGTGCCTCCCTTGCAAGGAGGATGCCCTGGGTTCGAATCCCAGTGAGTCCATGTCCGTCCGAAGCGAATCCGTCCCCTTAAGTGGGAGACGCGATTCGATTCGGACACGACGACCGATGCACCATCCCGGGAAACCGCGGATGGGAAGGGTTCGACGAACGCCCCGTCACACCCGGGGCGATTCAATGACAACCGTGTATACGTGCGATCCAGACGTCCACTGAACTCATCCGAGTTCGTGGAACGTCAGTGAACCATATACAGTCGGGTGACACTATGTCACTTGACCGTCAGTGACTCTCCTTCGAGAGTCGACTGACACACTACTGGCTACTGTGCCAGCTGGTGAATGGCTCGGCTCGAGAGCCGACGACGGACGTGCCAAGCTGCGAAAAGCTCGTGGGACCCGCATGGAGGGAAAGAACACGAGATCTCCCAATCGGAATCCGTTCAACAATTGCCACGCGCAATAGGGAACGCCCTGAATTGAAACATCTCAGTAAGGGCAGGAAAAGAACGCAACAGCGATGTCGTCAGTAACCGCGAGTAAACGCGACACAGCCCAAACCGAAGGTCTTCGGACCAATGTGGTGTTCGGGTTGACAACCAAATCTCGACACTCTCTCAGAAGTCTCCTGGAACGGAGCGTGAAACAGGGTGACAACCCCGTATGAGAGAGCAGTACAGATGGCGTCAAATCCAGAGTAGTAGGGGTCGGATATCCTCTATGAACATCTCAGGCATCCCCTGAGAAGGCTAAACACTCCTCGAGACCGATAGCGAACAAGTAGCGTGAGCGAACGCTGAAAAGCACCCCGAGAAGGGCGGTGCAATAGGGCCTGAAATCAGCTGGCGATCGAGCGACAGGGCGTACAAGGCGTCTCTTGAAACGACCGAGGAGCGATCCTCTAGTAGGAAGAGAGACGAGCCGGCGTCGTGTCGTGCGTTTTGAAAAACGACCCAGGGAGTGCACTTGATTGGCGAGTCTAACCGGCGAACCCGGGAAGGCGCAGGGAAACCGATACGGCCGCAGCATTGCGAGGGCCACCGTGTTCAAGCGCGGGGAGTCAATCAGGTGCGACCCGAAACCAGGCGATCTACGCGCGAGCAAGGTGAAGCGTGGCGAAAGCCACGTGGAGGCCTGTTAGAGTTGGTGTTCTACAATACCCTCTCGTGACTCGTGTGTAGGGGTGAAAGGCCCATCGAGCCTGGCAACAGCTGGTTCCAACCGAAACATGTCGAAGCATGACCTCATCCGAGATAGCCCGCGGGGTAGAGCTACCGATTGGATGACCCGCCTCCGAGAGGAGTCGGCCATCCTGTCGAACTCCAAACCCGCAGGCGTTGTAGACGATGGGAGTCCGGTGCGCGGGGTAAGCCTGTGTACCGTGAGGGGAACAACCCAGAGCCGGGTTAAGGTCCCAAAGTGTAGATTAAGTGCGATTCGAAGGTGGTCTCAAGCCCTAAACAGCCGGGAGGTGAGCTTAGAAGCAGCTACCCGCTAAGAAAAGCGTAACAGCTTACCGGCCGAGGTTTGAGGCGCCCAAAATGATCGGGGCTCAAATCTACCACCGAGACCTGGCCGTGCCCTTGACAGGGGCAACCGCGTAGGTTGGCGTACTGGTCGGACGGAAGCCCGGGCGAGAGCTCGTGTGGACCGTCCAGTAACGACAATCCTGGTCACAGTAGCAGCGATAGTCGGGTGAGAACCTCGACGGCCTGAAGAGCAAGGGTTCCTCGGCACTGCCGTTCAGCCGAGGGTTAGCCGGTCCTAAGGTGTACCACAACTTGACTACACCGACGGGAAGCTGGTTAATATTCCAGCGCCATCGTGCAGTAAACGCCGACGCCGTGTGGAACGCTGAGCCGGGCACTCGCCCGGTCGAATCGTGGAAACTCGTGGACGCCGTCACGGCACGAAGCGAGCGAAACGCGAAACAGCGAAAGTCAGCCGTACATAGGGCCCGTGAAAAGGCAAGCACGATGTCCGTACCGAGATCCGACACAGGTGCTCTGCCAGCGCAAGGCAAGGCCTGTCGGGAGAACCGACGTTAGGGAATTCGGCAAGTTAGTCCCGTACCTTCGGAAGAAGGGATGCCTGCTCTCTAAGGAGCAGGTCGCAGTGACTCGGGCGCTCCGACTGTCTAGTAACAACACAGGTGACCGCAAATCCGCAAGGACTCGTACGGTCACCGAATCCTGCCCAGTGCGGGTATCTGAACACCTCGTACAAGAGGACGAAGGACCCGTCAACGGCGGGGGTAACTATGACCCTCTTAAGGTAGCGTAGTACCTTGCCGCTTCAGTAGCGGCTTGCATGAATGGATAAACGAGAGCGCCACTGTCCCAACGTTGGACCCGGTGAACTGTACGTTCCAGTGCGGAGTCTGGAGACCCCCAAGGGGAAGCGAAGACCCTATAGAGCTTTACTGCAGGCTGTCGCTGAGACGTGGTCGCCGATGTGCAGCATAGGTAGGAGACGTTACACAGGTACGTGCGCCAGCACGCCACCGAGTCAGCATTGAAATACTACCCGTCGGTGACTGCGACTCTCACTCCGGGAGGAGTACACCGGTAGCCGGGCAGTTTGACTGGGGCGGTACGCGCTCGAAAAGATATCGAGCGCGCCCGAAGATCATCTCAGCCGGGTCGGGAATCCGGCGAAGAGCGCAAGAGCACAAGATGGTCTGACAGTGTTCTTCCCAACGAGGAACGCTGACGCGAAAGCGTGGTCTAGCGAACCTACGAGGTTCCGGAATGGGACCCGTAGATGACAGAAAAGCTACCTTAGGGATAACAGAGTCGTCACTCGCAAGAGCACATATCGACCGAGTGGCTTGCTACCTCGATGTCGGTTCCCTCCATCCTGCCCGTGCAGAAGCGGGCAAGGGTGAGGTTGTTCGCCTATTAAAGGAGGTCGTGAGCTGGGTTTAGACCGTCGTGAGACAGGTCGGCTGCTATCTATTGGGGGTGTGAGGTACCTGACGTGAACGAACGTATAGTACGAGAGGAACTACGTTTGGTCGCCACTGGTGTATCGGTTGTCCGGAAGGGCAGATGCCGAGTAGCCACGCGACACGGGGTAAGAGCTGAACGCATCTAAGCTCGAAACCCACATGGAAAAGAGGTACCACAGAGGTCACTCGTAGAAGACGAGTTCGATAGACTCGGGGTGTACGCACCGAGGCAACGAGGTGTTAAGCCCACGAGAACTAACAGACCAAGCCACATTCATTGGCGCTGACGCGCCACGACTCGCATGAGTTCAGGCGGTATCTGGATCGCACGTACACACGGTTGGTACCGAACCACGACCGACACAGGAGTCTCTGTAAAGAGTCTCGGTTCGACTCCGAGAGTCGTCATAAAGGCGGCCAGAGCGGTGGGGACACACCCGTACCCATTCCGAACACGGAAGTTAAGCCCACCAGCGTACCGTGAAGTACTGGAGTGAGCGATCCTCTGGGAACCACGGGTCGCCGCCTGCCCACTCATCCGGGAGAATACTCCCAC
>NZ_NEDJ01000118.1 GCF_002114285.1 Halorubrum ezzemoulense DSM 17463 | reverse complement strand
GTGGGTGGTGACGGCTGCTCTATACCTTATGTAACAATTGGAGCCATGTTAGCGCTCGGGTGCTACATAAGGTATTGAACCTTCTTTCCCCACCGTGACCACCTCAGCAATTACTCGAGATCGTAGGCCGCGATTTCGCGAGAGCCACACTGTGGACACTCATCGACGTCTTTCTCCACGCTGTATCCACAGTGACGGCACTCGTGGTGCGTTGTCGATGACGGCTCGAGTCTCACAATTTGCTGGATGAACTGTTTACTGAGCATTCATGGGATCGACGATCTCGCCACAGCCGGGGCATTCGGCCCACACGCCCGGTCTACCGCTATCTGTTTCATACTCGATGATCGCGTGTCGGCCGGTAACTGTATCGCCACAGAATGAGCAGGTGCCACGGACCGTCTCTGAATTATCGGGGGTCATTCTCACGAGATCGGTAGCTCTTTTCAGGGGAGAGGGAGCGTGTGACACTGTTTTAGAGCTGGTTCGGTCGGTGAGACCGACTCAGCTTTGCTCCCTCACCCCGATATTACAGACTCTGTGACTTATACTTCGGGCGAGCGGAGTGAAAGTACTTCTCTAGGACGGCAATATGACCACGGTTCGCGAGTGGCCACCACGCAGCTACGATTTCTAGTGACGGTGTTAGGGTGTCATAGAAGAGTTGTCACGACATTTATTCCGTGAATTCATAGCCGAATTAGCTGATAGAACGCGCTTACACATCAAGCATGAGTATTTAAACACTACCCAAACGAACGACGACAGGAATGTGCCCTCCAGAAAGTACGAGACTTCGGTCACTGACCCGTCAATCGCCCGTATGAACCGGCGTACATTCTTCGCGACGGCTTGTGTCGGTACCGCAGCACTATCGGGGTGCCTATCGGTCCTTCCGTTGGGCAGGCCGGACACGCCGTTGCCCGCCGTCCCTGACGGGACTTGGCCACAACACGGGGCAAACAGCGCGAACACGTTTGTGTCGGATGTTTCCGCACCTCCGCGGGGAAACCTAGCGTGGGAGTCGGCGACTTTCACACGGTGGGATCCGGTGATCACCGACGGAATCGTCTACACCACAAACTTCGACCCCAGCAACGAGGGAAGCGCCATCGCACTTGACGCACAGGATGGTAGCGAACAGTGGCGGACACTTCTCGAAGGGGACGGTGACCATGGAAGGGCGCTCGTCGACGAACGCTTCCTCGTGGCGTACGATGAGGAGCTCGTCGCCCTCGACCGACAGAACGGTGACATTCTCTGGCGACAGCCGCTCGAAGAGTCCGAAACCGGCGAGAGGCCGACGTACGCTCCGGAACTGCTCGCCGTCGACGAACGGTCGGGTGTCGTCGTCGTTCCATCCCGTGACGGCCTCGAAGCCTTCCGAGCGGAGAACGGCGAACCACATTGGGAGACGGCTGGGGTGACACAGCAGCGCGTCACGCCCGCGATCCACGACGGCACCGTCTACGCGGTGGGGGCCGTCGACGGCACGGACAGCGTCGCGGCGTTCGACGTCGAGGACGGAACAACCCGCTGGACGAAAGCACTGGAGCAGGTGTCGACGAGCGCCGATCCGGTAGCGACCGAGCGGGGCGTTTTCGTCGTAGACGGGAACAGTCTCGGCGTCCACGACCCCGAAACGGGGGAGAGGACCAAGGAAATCGGCTTGGCCGAGATCGACGGGACGGAAAGCACGACGGTGGCCGTGGACGGGGAGACAGCGTTCGTGGCGAACGCCGAGGGGCTACTCGCGGTCGATCTCGCGGCCGAAACGACGCGGGTGCTACACGACGACGATGTGTACGCCCAGGGGTTCTGTATCGGGAGCGATACGGTGATTGCCATGGTCGACGGATCCGAGTACGTCTCTACCGAACTCCGTGAGACGATCACCGTCTTCGACCGCGAGACGGGGGACGTACAGTGGAACTACGTGTTGGACTCGTTTCACTCCGTGACTATCCCACCGATCCTCGTCGGCGGTGCCGTATTCTTTGCGACCAGCAGCATCGGCGCTCTGGCCGTACTCGGCGATGTCGATTCGAACGGCTAAGCTCAGTGTCTCAACTGTATTGAGCGAATCACTGTGTGGGTCGACGGTGTGAGAAGAGTTCTATGACACCCTCGACGGTGTGTTAGATACCTATCTGTCCTCACCATCGGTATGTCGTTCCGCATCTCGTGGCCCATCTCTCCTATGGTGAACCCTTCATCGATGTGGTGGCTGTAGATTCTTCATCTTGAAATCCGATTGGGCGACAAACCGTCCGGCCAGTTCAGCCAACTTCCGGGTTCGCTGGATGTCGGCCAGATTGTGCTTACAGAGTGGAAGCCAGTCGCCAGCTTGGAACGCATCAACAGCTTCGGCGCTATCGTCAAACGGGTCGCAGGTCTCCTCACCAACAAGGACATCATACACCCCAACGAGGTCAGTCTGATCTTGCGTATTGAACCGGTCAACCACCTGTATCATATCGGCGTACGCGATGTCACCAAAGGGCCACCGCAGTCCATGTTGGAGAAATCGCGTTCGACAGAAGGGGAGATCGAACCCACCATTCCACGTCTCACCATTGAATGCGGTCACATAGTGGGTGTCACCATCGAGTTGGTTCGTGACAAACGACGCGACCGCCTCGAGGAGTTCGCCCTCGTTAGCAACGACGTCGAGTTGGGCTGTCCCAGTTGACTCCTCATCAAGCGCTCTCACCAGTGTGTTGCGATCAACCTCGCTGTGGCTGCCAGTATTGAGAATGAGCGATTCACCGAGACCGTGCGCGAACCCAGCAACGGTGATGACAGCGTCCGCATCGAATCCAGAGGTCTCGATGTCGAACGCAACTGGTGTGAGTCGTGAGTCACTCATCTGTGAGGTCGATAAGGTCCTCGGATTTGAATCGATCTGCCGATACGCCTAATCGCCTCAGTAGGAGGTGCCACGAGATCTGACGGGTTCGTTGTTCGCCCATCGTCACGTGATCTTCAAGAGACCAGTTATCAAGCGCACCGTCAACTACCTCAGCAGGTACGAGTAATTTCCCTACCTCCTCTTCGATTCCATATCTGACTGAATACACGACAAAAAAGTATACCGCTCTTATCGAATCGTGCTCTGAGGATTCAGCTAGTAATTCATCGTGGTGGTGCTTCCAGATTCGAAATTGGCCGTACCGGCCCGACTCGTTGGTATTATTTTGATACCGAGCGACACAGGATTTGACTTCAATATCGTAGCCAATCTCACCAGGGACATAAGTATCAATATGTGAGTCAATTGCCCCGCGGAAAGCGGTGCCAGACTCGTCAAATATGGCATTAACGAGGCGTTCAGCGTTATATCCTCGTCCAGACGCAGTTGACCGCCCATGTCCCTCACAGGTATTCGCATTTACCCCGTTTCGAACATCTTCTAATTTCATCTCCGGATTGATCACTTCGGGATTCGGAGAGCAGTTCTCTGTCATTACTCTCACGTCGCTATCCCGCCGAGGTCAGCCTCGGTAAAGTGGTGTTTAGCAAGTAGTTCAACAGCTGCTGAACCCATTTGTTGAATGAGTCCATTCCAAGCGACTCCTCGGATCTGAGGCTTACTGTGTGATGCCATGGCTCACGAGCAGATATATGTATGATAGGTATAAAAATCTCATCTATTAGTGAGGTTATATTCATCAAATAGTTATCACGCTTGATATATCGGTTGAAATAGTGGTGTGAAATAGAGGAGAATTCCGTGAGAGAGCCAGCCCCGTGGATGCAAATGCCCATTGACGACCGTATTCTCGAGGCACTAGCAACATCTGGACTGGTCCTGTCTCCATCCGTTATTGCGTTCAACATTGACAAGGCACGAAGCGAAGTAAACCGTCGACTTTCAGTGCTTGTCGATCACGGCCTCGTCGAGCGCGTCAAGCGAGGCTACTACAGGATCACCGAGACTGGTGAGCAGTATCTTGCCGGAGATCTCGATCCTGACGAGCTCTGATTAATCCAGGGATGAGTGAAATGGGCTTCTCGCAGTCGAAGGAAGACGACGGCGAGAAGCTGTGCTCCCGGAGCTGGCACGGCCAGTTCCGGGAGCTGACTCGGAAGTATACTACTCATAACCCAACGCAGGCGGCGAATTAAGGGCTCGCGGCCTGCTCTCTTTCTCCGGACGTATCCAGGAGAGGGATCGCCTTCATCACTGAAGCAAGGACGTTGGATACCATAGTTCTGAACATTCAGCTACCGACGGCAGCTGCGGCTACTGTATCTGAGTTCAAGAATCGGGTTCTGACACCGTGAAAGCGTGAATGATCGCCCCTACCCCGATACAGTCTTGTGTTCAAAAAGGCACGATGAGACCAACCTCAATGAGATCGGTGAGGTGATCTCGTCGCGGTCGGCTGGAGATTCCGGCTCACTCATCGAGTTCAGCACTGGTCACCGGACGGTCAGCCTCGAGGGGCGTCGAGACAAGCTTGCGGGGCGTATTCTGCCGGCCGTCGAACCCATGGAGGAGTCGTCCAGGCTCCAACTGGGCGAGGACATAGCAAATGTTTGTTCGCACTGTCTTTCCATTCACCAACAACGTACTTCCCATGATGGAGTTCAAAGTGTCTTTGTTTTGGAAACTCGACAGAAAATAGACCAAGAATAGAATATAATAATTCTGTTATGTGTATGCTTCCACTCCAATACAACGACAGGGAGAATCAGTCGAGTTTTGATTTGTACTCCCCTGTGATACTCCAAATGAGTAGATAATCGACGGCTAGTCAGCGACGTCGTCGCCGTCGAAATTATCGACTCCCACGACTCATCCCTCCAGAATAGCGACTTAGCTACCGATGAGGCAAAACTAAGACTCTGGGACACAGAGGAACAAGCACGGCTCACACACAGTGACGGTTCAGCGCACAGGACCTTTCCATAATCACATGCGCTGAATCGTGCGTGGCTCGTGTCAGCCCCTTTGGGGCTAACACGTACATACTGAGTGGCTACGTTAGGCCGACTCCTCCGTGTCGTCTTCGTCAAGTTGAATCTCGAAATATTTGATATCGACCTCAACCCAGATATTGCCCTCCATCTCAGGATCGATGCCGTGCTTTGCACGGATGTTGGCAGGGATTGTTACCCTCCCTCGTTGGTCCATTTCTAAAGGCTCGCTGCGGTCGACTTCGATGCGCTCGCTCATTTCTTACCGATATTGTACACCAGCCTCGGTTATAATCCTTTTTCTGGGGTGATTTGCCCACTATAGCGGAAGTTGTATTCGCTTATTTTACTCTCCACGCAGGAAAGAGGTATAAATACATATTTTGAAATATAAAAAC
>NZ_NEDJ01000117.1 GCF_002114285.1 Halorubrum ezzemoulense DSM 17463 | reverse complement strand
GGATCGTCGTCGCCGTCCATACCCCCGGAACCGTCGTCGCCGGATCCGTCGTCGTCGAGGAACCTGTCGAGGACGCTCGCACCGACGAGCCCCAGCGTGGCGACTGCCCAGACGGCGGTTGGAGCTCCCCACACCGGTAGTTCGAGGCCCATTACCGTGTACGACCCGCAGAAGGCACTTCAATTCACCCCTCAAAATATCAACCGTGAGAAAGCATGCCGTCGGGCGAATATCAGACGTTACAGGAGTATATGCGGAGAACTGAGACGGGACCGGACCGGCCGCCGATCGGCGCTCAGATCGCCCGCTCGAAGCCGTCGGCGGCGCGGACGACGAGCCGACCGTCCGAGCGGAGCCGGACCGTGCGGCCAACCGCGTCGCCGACGTCGCTGGCGACGATCGGGACGCCGGCGGCGTCGAGCACCTCGCCGACCCGCTCGACGTTCCGCGGACCGACCGCGTCGGTGAGGTCGAGCATCTCGGCGCCGCCGGCGACCCGCGCCTCCAGACGGCGGGGGTCGGCGCCGGCGTCGTCGAGCCCCCCGATCAGCGAGTCGATCCCGGTGTCGACGTACTTCGCGGGCCGCGAGGCGGCCGTCGTCCGTCCCTCGCCCGCGGGCAGCATAGCGTGGAGGAGTCCGCGGACGCCCGCCCGTCGGTCGACGAGCGCGACCGCGACGCAGGAGCCGAGCCCGCTGGTCGTCAGGATCGCGTCATCGGCGGTGACCGCGAGCTCGCCCACGCCGACCTTGATCCGCCCAGGGTCGTCGGAGGCCGCGCCACCGGTGACGGCGGCCGGGTCGGCGACTGCGTCGCTCTCCGTCCGCTCCGGCGGGTCGTCAGGCCCATCGTCGGAGAGCGAGCGGGTCACGGGTCGGAAAGGTGGTCGAGCGCCCGAGCCAGTTCGCGCTCGTCGGGGAGCGCGTACACGTCACAGCGCGCTTGGATCCCCTCGGTCTCGATAGCGGTGTCGATCACAAACCCGTAATCCTGTCGCTCGCTCAGCTTCGCGACGAGCGGGCTGATCGTCGAGGCGCCGATGTCGTGGACGAACTCCGGCGGCGAGTGGGTGATCGACGTGCCGAGCACGTTCGCCCAGCCGTCGATGAACCCGCTCGTCATCACGTTGCCGAGCTCGCAGAGCGCGTTTTCGGCCATGTCGCCGAGCGGCTCGTCGGGCTCCATCGGGAGCATCGCATCCGCGACCGCCGCCGCCGAGGACTCCTCAAAGAGGATCGCGAGGTAGCCGCTCGGCTCTCCCTGGAGCTCAAACACCGTCCCCGCATGGGGCTCGGTGCCGACCTCTGCGGGCACGTCGGCGAGCGGGACGAACCGGAGCCGGCTCACGTCGACGCTCGTCTCTAACCCGGTCATCATCGCGATGTTGTCGGCGGCGTTCGCCGACCCCTTCTTCGCCAGCGACGAGAACGTCGACAGCGACTCGTACGGCACCGCCGTGCTCGCCGTGCCGCCGGCCGCCTCGCCGCCGGCCGCTGCCGCGGGCGCCGTCTTCCCGACGATGAGGTCGCGGAAGGGCCCCGAGTCGGGCAGCATGTAGATGGAGAAGTCGAGGTCGGTCGTCGTCGCGTCGAGGCGGCTCTCGAAGAGGAACACGCCGTCGCCCGCGAGCGCGCCGTCCGGCAGCACCGCCGCGCCGTCCGCCTCAAAGTACCGCGGGGGCGACATGTCGATTGCCTTCCCGAGGTAGTTCGCCCACCCGTCGAGGAAGCCGCCGAGCGCGATGTTGCCGACCTCCGTCACGGCGCTGCGCTCCATCGACTGCCCGCCGGGGAGAAGCGAGAGCAGGGCGTCGGCGGTGACCGCGTCGAACGCGAGGACCGCCTCGCCGTCTAACCCGCCGCGGAGCCCGACGCTCACGCCGATCGACTCCCGGCCGGCGAACGACTCGGCGAGGTCCTCGCCGCTGGCGACGCTCGCGCCCGTCACCTCCACCGCGAGGTCGGTCCCGGTGAGATCCGAGAGCGCGCCGGCGGCCTGTTTGGCCCCCCGTTCCGCGAGGCGGTTACAGGCGCCGAGTGCGCGGACGTCGACGCGCATTATACCGCCGAACCGATGGCGTCGAGCACGTTCGGCTTCTGGAACGGCTTCGTGATGTACCCCTCCGCGCCCGCCTTGATCGCCGCCTTCATCTTCTCCTCCTGCCCGACACTGGTACACATGATCACCGTCGCGTCGGGATTGTCTTCGAGGATCTCCGTCGTTGCCTCAATACCGTCGCGGATCGGCATCACGATGTCCATCATCACGAGGTCCGGCCCGTGTTCCTCGTACATGTTGACCGCCTCTACGCCGTTCTCTGCCTCCCCGACGATCTCGAACTCGCCCTCGAGGATCTCCCGGAGCAGGTTCCGCATGAACTCCGAGTCGTCGGCGATGAGTACCCGCGTAGCCATTGTTGTCTGAAACCGGGCGCAGCGATCACTTAATCGCTCCCCCGCGGTTCTCAGCGATGAGAACGGAGCTGTCACGAGTCGAGCGCGGCGCGGGCGCGAGGAGCGACGAGCAGCGGCGGAAAAGCCCGAGGCGGCGGCTCGCGCGAAGGCCGATGGTCGGAGCGCCGGTCAGACCTAGTGCCTGAGGAGGTGGACCGCGCCGACGAGGACGGCCCCGCCGAACGCCTCGTGGGCGCCGAACGGGAGGGGATCAGCCTCGAGCTGCGTGAGCCGTCGTCGGTCGGCCCCTCGGACAGCGCGCCATCGCCGTCAGTCCCGTTGGCGGCGTGCTCGCCGGCGGGGCCCTCCCCGTCGTCGGATGCCGTCTCGTCGGTCGACTCGCCGTCGTCGTCCAGCCCGTCAGCCGCGTCGTCGTTCGCGGCGCTGGTGGTCGTCCCTCCGTCGCTCGTGTCGATTCACGAGGTAGAAGCGCCCGGGCGCGTCGGGCGTCTCCAGTTCGGCCGCGTCGGCGAGAAAGAGTGTGATGTCCTCCGGGTCGGCCCGCGACAGGTTGAGCCGCGAGGCGGGCTCGTTGATCCCGGGGTTCGTTTGCCTGACGCGGAGCGACACCCCATCCTCGGCGGTCAGGAAGTCCCTCAGCACGCGGTGGTCGACCGTCTGGCCGGCCTCAAGCGGGCCCGCGTCGCGCGCTGCCGAGAAGTGGAACAGCGCGCCCCAGATGCCGGTCGCCTCGGACCCGAAGACGATCCGGTTGCCCTTCGTCACCGCAGTCCGGTCAAGCCCGTTGGCCTGGAGCCCGGCGAGCGACTTCATGTCGCCGTTGCTGTCGCTGTCGAGGGCGGCCAGGTCGATGCTGGTGAACACCTCGATGTCGTCGCGGAACGCCGGATTCTCCAAGCCGAGGTCGGCTTTTTCCTCGACCTCGGTCGGCTGGACGATGCCCGACTCGTCAACGGCGAGGGTGCCGTCAGTGATCGCGAGCCGGTACCGCTGCGAGACGAGCGGGCGAACGAGCCTGGCGGCGGCCGTCGCGCCAGCGAAGCCGCTGACGTTGGCGAGGGAAGTCGCTGTCACATCGCCGTCCGCGTTCCTGAACGTGAGACCACACGAGGCGTCGTCGCGGGTACAGCTCCGCCCGTTGGTCTGGTTCGTCCCGATCGTCCGGGTGGTGATCGTTATAAAGAGCAAGGAGAATACCCGCGCCTTTAGGCCTGTCTCTTACCCACAAGTTCACTGAGTCCCAAACAGACGTTTCAGACGCTGTCGAATCCAATCTATTCGCGGAAGATCGAGGTGAGGAGTGATTCGGGCGGTGATATCGGCAGTGGGGGGTTGCTGAATAGGGTAAACGAGATCAGCAAAATCGTCCTATAGAAGTGTTATGTCTGTAGATATCGAGGTTTCGGTCGGATTTATTGACCTCAACAACGACTCGATTTGTGGGTAAGAGACAGGGCTTTAGCCGGAGGAGGATGTCAACGTCGTCTGGCCGGTGATCTTGATCACGTCGACGTACCCAACCGACTGGCCGGTGTCGCTGAGCCGGTTCCCGCCGACGAGCAGGTACGCCACCCGTTGGGGTTGTTCGCTGTGTGGCGTATCTCGATCGGATCGCCGGCCACGGGGGTGTAGGTCGCCCGGGAGAAGCCGCCACTGATTATCAGACCGTGTAATGAGGCCGGCGAACTCGGCCGCCGAAATCGAGAATCACCCGACGCAAACGCCTCTGCCGGTCCGAAGAATTAAGCCCTGCGGGAGCCCGAATCACGGCAATATGCCATCGTGTCCCCGCTGTGACGCACCGGTCGACGACAACGCGCGGTACTGCGCACAGTGTGGCGCCCCGCAGACAGAGGACGCGGCTGAGGAGCTAGACGAGTACGTCCAGCGGCAGGCGGAGCAGGTCGCCGGATCCGACGGCGGGGGCGGCGGAGGCAGCGGATCAAGGGGGACCGACGTTTTCCCGTCGACAGAGGAACTCACCGACCGCGAACAGCTGTGGCGGCGGGGGTCGTATGTCCTCGGCTACGGAACGATCGTGATCGCGATGACCCGCGTGCCGGCGGCCGAGTCGTGGCCGCTGATCCTCGCCAGCGTGGCGATCTTACCGCCGATCCGCCGGCTCACCGCCGAGCCGCTGGGCAGTCCACTCAAACGCGAGGTGATGGCGGGGATATACGCAGTTTTCGCAGTCATCGGGATCGCGTTGTTCGTATTGTTGGGGTGAACCAGTGGGTGGCAGTTTTGTGAGGAATTTCGCCTACCATCCGTCTTTAGTTACGCTTTTCGTGGCATATTGTTGATGGCTTGCTATCTTGTGACTTCGGTCTGTCGCGGGTGAATTCTATTCGGCTTAGAGAGACTCAAATCGGGAGTTGTAGCTACTCAGGGGAACACAGTGACTGTATCAACAATCACCTACCGAAGAGTGAGAGGAAAAAATGACGACGTTATCAGCTGTGTTGGCGCCGGGAAATGAGCCCAACGACTAGCAATGCTATGAGGGCAGCTACAACCCCAAATCCAGGCGTTGAGCCGTCCGTATCTTCTCCTTCGTCTGTTTCATCCTCTCCGCTTGCGGAGTCTTCGTCAGCGCTATCACTTTCATCGTCACTTCCCATGCCGTCATCAGCACCCTCGTCACTATCCGTGTCATCTGTCTCGTCACCATCATCTGGGACCTCAACGGTCAGCGTTCCAGTTTGACTATCCGATTCAGTCATAACGGTGTACTCAAGGCTGCCTTCGATTCCCGACGTGTTGATCCCAGTAAATGTAACAGTCGTGCTACCCTGCTGGTCAAGTGTTACTTCTTGAGTGGCGACCGTGTCGTTCCCAACACGGAGTTCAACATCCTGAGTGCTGTCGCTGTAGCGGCTCGTTGTGACTGTCGTGGATACATTGAACCGTTCACCTTGCGTCACAGTGATATTCTGCGGATCAAGGTTCGAGAGGGAGAACGTAGTCGGGAGACTACCGCCGCCACCAC
>NZ_NEDJ01000116.1 GCF_002114285.1 Halorubrum ezzemoulense DSM 17463 | reverse complement strand
GAACTCATCAGAAAGGAACTCGTGTAACCGCAATACCGTTCCATCGGCGATCATCACGTCCCTGAATCGGTCGATATCAGCGTCAACGGTGTCAGGAACAGCGACCTCGTCGAGGCCGTGCTCGACGTGGTCGCAGAGGTACTCCGCCAGCGTTGGTGTCAACCGGTGATAGAAGCCACCGGGAGAAATCGTTTCATCAGCTGTCGAGTTGTAGCAGCGTCTGAACCCGGCGAGTGTTCGGCTCTCGCCTGCGGCGAAGCCGAACACGAGCGCCCACACGAGAACAGGAACCTGAAGCTTCCCCTCACGCTCGACCACGCCGAGTTCCTCGGCATGCTCTTCGAGGAACTCGGAGGGAAACAGTGTAGTGAGCCGACGCATGATTCTCGATGAGGAGGCGTCTTGGTGTACACTTGCCGCCTCCTCATTCCTCTCGAAAAGAAGCCTCGATAAGCCGCTGCTGTCACGCGGTTTCTCTCTTAGCTAAAGACGGATGCGATAGAGTGAACCTCGACGAGATTGAGAGCCGAGATGTAGCCGTCTGCGGCGACTTCGACGGCATCGACGTACGCCTCGACGGTGTCGCTCCCCGGTTCGTGACGGAGAATCGAGGAGCAAGCCTCGTGTTTTAGCTCTGTCTCTTACCCACAGATCGAGTTGTTGTTGCGGTCAATAAATCCGACCGAAGCCTCGATATCTACAGATTTAACACTCCTATGAGACGATTTTGCTCATCTCGCTTACCACATTCAGCAACCCCCCACTGCCGATATCATCGCCCGATTCACTCCTCACCTCGATCTTCCGAGAATAGATTGGGTTCGACAGCGTCTGAAACGTCTGTTTGGGACTCAGTGAACTTGTGGGTAAAAGACAGCGCTTCAGTGGTGGGTAGCTGACAAGTGAACTCTCAGCGAACAGCACGGCGTTGCTCAAAACCCGGCCTTCTCCAGTTCGTCCAAGAACGCCGGACGGTTCGAGTGCTTGTCTTTCAGGAAATCGACGAACCCCTCAAACCGCGCTTCGGGGACCAATCCTTGTATCTCTTCTAGGTGGTCGGCGATGTCTCGGTAGTGGCGTCGCCCCGTGTCGTTGGCGGCAAACGGGACGAGCAGCTCCCGGTAGAGCTCGAAGTACTCGACCGGCGCAGTGGCTGCGACCGGATCACGGTACTGGCGAACTGACGAGAGATCTGCGTTCTCTTTCAGTTCGACGAACGCTTTTTTCAGATCGTCGTCGTGGACGTACAGTGCGACGAGGTCCTTTCTAGCGTCCCGTTCGAAATGCCGTTCAAATTCCTCGTAGATCGACTGCCACTCCTGATCGTCACAGACTGACTTCAGGTCATCGTACGCTGCCCACTCCGTATGATCGAGAAACAACTGTTTCAGCGTGGTACGGTACTCGTCCACATTCCGGTCCTCGTAGAGGTCGGCAGCGAGCCAACGAAGGTTACGAGGCGATCGGAACGTATGAATACCATCTTCAACGACTTCGATCGCACGGTCTTTGTTGCCCTCGTCAACCAGTTGTCGGGCGTGCTCTTTACAAAACCGTTTGCTCTCAAGATAGATCTCTTCGTAGAGTTGCGAGAGGGCGTCTTCGCGGCCGAGTTCCTCGAGGATGTAGACGTAGGTCGAGAATATCCGCCGCTTCTGGAGTGACGACGATATGTTCGTGTCTCTCGTTCCTGATTCGGTCGGTTCGACGCTAGCGGTGTGTCTCTCGACGGTCGTCGGTTCATCGATGCGCAACTTCTCGAACACGTCACCGACGAAGTACTCGAGTTTCAGTGTCCCGACGGCCAAGTGTTCGACATCTATTGCTCCACCGGTGAACTCGTCGGTACTGAGCGGTCCGTCAGTGAAATCAGATACGTAGAGAACGTCGTCCGTCCGCTCGGAGTGGATAGTCGACTTGTCGTTGCTCGCTGATCCGGCCGCTGTATCGACGCTGTCTTCAGTTTCATCTCGGCGGCCGTCCGCTTTCGAGGACGACTCTCCCGATAGTACTGCGTCGAGTGTGACACCGGAGATGTGTGCGTCGAGTTGCTCCAGCCAGTATTCGAGGTCTGCGTCCGTCGTACAGAGCGTTCGGAGCGCGTCGTCGTAGTAGTCGCTGGCGAAGCCGTAGTCTGCCCCGACGAACTCTTCACAGAGATACTGGATGTACGGCCGCTTTCGCTCGTGGCCGAGGTCCTGTTCTGCGATTGTCTCTGTATACGACTCGATAGCACGTTCCACCTCTCGGCCGTAGTATCCGCTGCTGTCGTCAACCCGGTCCAAGTTTTCGCGTATCGCCTCGGAAACCGCTCGATAGATATCCGTCGCCGTCTGGACGTGGCCTCGTTTTCGATGTGTCTCCGCGAGGTCGGTGTACTGCGAGAAGTCGATGTGTGTGTCGTGTTCGACCATCCCTCGCCGGCTGACAGCGTCGTCAAACAGTCGATCGATCTCCTGCTTGTAGTCGTAGACGGTTTTGGCCGTGTCTTCGCCGACGAACGCGACGAACCGATCGCGGATATCTCGATCCTCCGCAACGATGTCACGCAGAAACGCTCGGAGGTCCTCGGGTGCCGTCTGTTCGATCACCGAATCGATATTGACCGTCTCGTCCCGTTCGGGATCGATCACCGTCTTGGTGTCTCGGTCGTCTACGGCGAGCAAGACCGCGATGACGTGTTTACAGTCGCCCGCGTAGTCGTACGGACAACTACAACGAGAGCGGACCGTATCGTCCACGAGATCGATAGCGACATCGTAGTAGTTGGATCCCCGAACAGTGGATCTGATCTCGCCGCCGTCGATGTCCAGTTCCTGTACCCGATCTTGCTGGTAATAGTTGACACCCCGTTCGAACGACTGTTCGGTACAGAGCGATCGTATTTCGTCTCGTGTCGGGTAGTCCATGTTTTGTATCTGTATACTATGCTACGTACCGAAAACGTGACGCTGTGCTCTCACTGACGTGCGTTAGCACTCTGGCACTCAGCCAGCCTCCCGACAGATTGAATCGTCCGACACGCATGCGTTCAGGTACCGAATGCGGCTCGAATTCGACGACGGGACGCTCCTGCTGGAAAACGCACCTGAAACCGTTCCGTGCGCGGAGTGGGACGACCGTGTCGATGCGTACCGGGCACAAGCTTACCGACACCGGGCGCTCTTGGAATGGGCCGGCCAGTGGGCTGAGAGCGACGACCAAGCAACACTTCAGGATGGACTCAGCTTTGAACGTTGAGTATCTAACACTTAATCGACCGAAAATGGCGGCTGAGACGGTGTGAGCATGGAAAAGGGAGTTCAGCCGCAGACGCTCCACTTTCCACTAGAGGTTCAAACGCCCTGAACGCTACCTTCATTATCCTCTGTGAATCACTCTCCAGTTCGGCCGATACCGTAAACTCCTCGTAGAACGTCTTTTCCTCCGATTTCGGGTCCAATAGTGTCAACACGACAACGTTCAAAGCTGAGGATGGATTCAGCCACGACGTTGTAGACGCTGCCCGAGCCTATCCGGACCTCGCTCTGACACCCGCACTCCAGATCGAACCGCGTGATTATCAGCGGGCCGCCCTTGAGGCGTGGCGGACCCATGACCGCCAGGGTACCGTCATCCTTCCAACCGGCAGCGGGAAAACATTCCTTGGGTTGCAGGCCATCGCCGACGCCGGCGTCAGTGCGCTCGTCGTTACACCGACGATTGATTTGATGAACCAGTGGCACGCCACGCTAACCAATGCCTTCGGTGGGCAACTTACAGAAGAGATCGGTGTCCTCGGTGGCGGGAGCCACGAGATTGCCGCCTTGACTGTGACCACCTACGACAGTGCCTACCGCTACATCGACAAGTATGGCGACCGGTTTGGCCTTCTCATCACCGACGAAACCCACCATCTGGCGGCCGAAACCTACCTACAAATCCCGGAGATGACGATTGCCCCGTACCGACTTGGCCTCACTGCAACCTATGAACGGGCGGACGGCCGCGAAGAGCTACTCGAAGATCGTATGGGGCCGGTCGTTTACGAGGAGGTCGTTGACAACCTCGCCGGGGAGTTCCTGAGCGAGTACGAAACCATTCAGATGTCAGTCGAACTCACCAGCGAGGAGCGGTCTGCGTACGATGACGAGTACCAGCTCTACAGAGACTATGTCGACACTCATGATTTCGACCTCTGGAAAGAACAGGGCTACGCGGAGTTTCTCAAACGCACGTCTTACGACCCTCAGGGACGCCGTGCCCTCATCGCCAAGCAACGTGCGGAACGCATCGCTCGCACGGCGACAAAGAAACTCGACACGCTCGATAACCTCCTCAAACGGCACCACGATGACCGCGTCATCGTTTTCACTGCGAACAACGATTTTGCCTACGACATTTCCCGGGAGTTCGTCCTCCCGTGTATCACGCATCAGACTGACACCGACGAACGCACCGAGATTCTCGAACGGTTCCGAACAGGTGAGTACTCGATGCTTGCCACCTCCCAAGTGCTCGACGAGGGTATCGACGTGCCCGCGGCCAACGTTGGGATCATCCTCTCCGGGAGTGCTTCGAAACGACAGTACGCCCAACGGCTCGGTCGCATTCTTCGACCGACTGACGACCGCCAGCCAGCCCGCCTCTACGAGATTATCACCATCGACACGATGGAGACATACGTGTCTCAGCGACGCCGCGATGGGGTGAGTAGTAGTGCTGACGGCTGACCTCGCACGCTCGCGCACACGTGATGGAGAAGTTCGCCCGCTGTTCATCGACATCTCCGATGAACAGTATCGGTCGACGGCGGCCACACTCATCGATCTCTTTGAGAACCACCTCGGCGAACCGAAAGGCGAACTTGAAGCTGCCATTGACGACCTAACCGTCGACAATACTGACTACAAAATTGTCCAGGGACTGGCGAAGCTACTGAAAGACGAATGTGAGTTTGAACAACAGGCTGCAGTCGACCCTCAAGAGATTCGCCAGCGCCTATTCGAGCGCGCGAACGGACGCTATCCGATCGTTCGCCAACCCACACTCGGGGAAGACACACAGAAACTCGAAGTGTACAGTGCTGTCGCTGACGAACTCGGAATCTCCCTCGAAGAGTGTTACCGAGGGATGTACGCGGATTTGGACGAAAACAAGCTCCTAGTTCGGTTCGGTGACCAGACGGTTGCGGACTACGACGCTGCTGAGACCACGTCGACGACGAAGTTGACCGGCAACAGCAAGCAGGCCTACGACCAGACAGCCCAGACCGTCGACTGGCTGCTCGCACGGTACAATTTAGCAGAATACAGGCGGTAAGCCCCCTTCCTCAAGGAGCGACCAGCGGGAGCGAGTAGGGAGGGGATACACCGCCGTCATCACGTCTCAAACACGTTCGTACTCGCTGCCTAACCACCTCACCGA
>NZ_NEDJ01000115.1 GCF_002114285.1 Halorubrum ezzemoulense DSM 17463 | reverse complement strand
CGTCGCCCGCCGCGCGGCTCCGGGCGACCGACTCCCTCGCGCGCGCTCCTCGCGGCCGCCGCTTCGCTCCGGCCGCTCACAGGCACGCGCCACCGCACGGCGCGTCTATTTACAAGTAGTCGCCGAGCAGGGGCTCAACGCGCTCCTTCGTCTCCTCGGGGATCGCCTCCGTCGGCGTGTTGACGGTGCCTTCGAGCGACGTGTGCGCGTCACACTCCAAGTCCTCGGGCAGGGTCCGCACGGCCTCCTCGACGGCGGCCTTGATCGCCGCCTGGTTCTGCTCGGCGTTCTCGAGCACCTCTTCGAGCGTCACCTCGCTGTCCGCCTTCCACACGTCGTAGTCGGTGACGCCGGCGATCGTCGCGTACGCGATCTCGGCCTCGCGGGCCAGCTTCGCCTCCGGGATCGCGGTCATGCCGACGAGGTCCCAGCCTTGGCTCTTGTAGAACTCCGACTCCGCGCGCGTCGAGTACTGCGGCCCCTCGATACAGACGTAGGTGCCGCCCTTCACGACGTCCGTGCCGTCGTCCTCCTCGCCGCCAACGGCGGACTCGGCCGCCTCGGTGAGGTGGTCGACGAGCTCGGGGCTGTACGGGTCCGCGAACGGCTGGTGGACGACGACCCCGTCGCCGTAGAAGGAGAGGTCGCGGTGTTTCGTCCGGTCGTAGATCTGGTCGGGAACGACGAGCGTGCCGGGCGCTAACTCCTCCTTCAGGCTCCCCACCGCGTTCGACGCGAACACGTGGGTGACCCCCGCCTGCTTCAGGGCGTACATGTTGGCGCGGTACGGGAGGTCGGTCGGCGAGACGCCGTGGTTCGAGCCGTGGCGCGGGAGGAAGGCGACCTCGCGGCCCGTGTCGCCGAACTCGCCGATCGTCACCGCGTCGCTCGGCTCGCCGTACGGCGTGTCGAACGCGACCTCGCGCACGTCGTTGAGGGGGAGCGCCTCGTAGATGCCGCTGCCGCCGATGAATCCGATGGTTCCCATACCCCGAGTGCGCCCGCTCGCTACTTATAAGGAGTGAACGCGGTCGGCGGCCGCGGTCGACGGCCCGGCGCGTCGTCGACGGCTCCGCGGAGAACCCGTCTCACAGCAGCCAGCGCACCGCCGCGAGCGCCACCGCGCTCACGGCGAGGAGGTGGACGAGCACCGCGCCGACGGGCGCGGCGCCCACCGCACGCATGTCGTCGACCCGGATCGAGAGCCCGAGGCCGACGAACGCCAGCGCGAACAGCGCGTCCGACACGCGCCCGATCGACGCCAGCGCGGCCGGCGAGAGCAGCCCGCTGTTGGCGACCGCCGCCACGGCGAGGAAGCCGAGCAGGAACTTCGGGAACTCCGCCCACAGCCGCCGGACGCCGGGGTCGGCGGCCGACCGCGCCGCGTACGCCAGCGAGTACGCGACCGCGACGCCGCCAAGGAGCGAGTTGCGCGCCAGTTTCGTCACGGTCGCCCACTGCCCCGCCTCGGGCGAGTAGGCGAACCCGGCGGCCGCGACGGGGCCGGTCGAGAACATGCTCACGCCCGCCCAGACGCCGAACTGCCGACCGGTGAGGCCGAGCCACTCGCCCGCGAGCGGGAACGCGACGAGCGTCGCGGCGTCGAACAGCAGGATCGTCGCGGCCGCGAAGGTGATCGCGGTCCCGCGCGCGTCCAGCACCCGGCCGATTGCGACGACCGCGGAGACCCCGCAGATGCTCGCGCCGGCCGCCAACAGGGAGGACGTGGGCGACCCGATCCGGAAGAGCCCGCGCGCGACGACCTCCGCGAACAGGAGCCCGCCGGCGACGACCGCCACCACGAGCCCGAGGACGGTCGGTCCCGCGGCGAGGAACTCCTCGACCGCCACCGCCGCGCCGAGCAGCACGATGCCGGTCTCTAAGAACAGCTTGTCGGCGCTCACGCCCGGCTCCGCGATCTCGGGGATCCCGACGGTGTTGCCGAGCCCGACGCCGATCCCGACGGCGACGACGAGCGGCTGGAGGCCGGGGACCGCGTCCGCGACGAGCGTCGCGGCGACCGCGCCGCCCGCGAGCAGCGCGAGGCCGGGCAGGTACGCGCGGACCGCCTCGCCGATCCCCGTCACAGCGCCTGCCCGACGAGGTGCGCGGCGACGATCCCGAGCCCCAGCGCGAGCGCCTGCCAGCCGCGGTCGAGCGCGGTCCAGCGGTCGACGAGGCCGGCTCCGGTCGCCGGGCCGTCTGACGCGATCCCGTCGTCGCGGTTCGATGCCATGGCCCGAATCGGTCCGGCCGACACTTACTGGTGTCGCTCGCGCCGGTGACGGTCGAGCGCCGTCCCGTCGATGGGCCTCGCAACCGCTGAACGGTCGGGGTCGCGGGCGCTACCGGACTGCGAGAGCGCTTACCGGTCGCGCGCCGCCCGGTACCGCTCGCGGATCGACGCGAACAGCTCCTCCCCGGCGTCGGTCCGGAGCCGCGGCTCGCTCGTCGCGAAGAACTCGTCGAGGTCGTCGTACTCGCGGAACGCATCGGGATCGCCGCGCTCCGGGTCGTACCGGTCGCCGCGCTCGTAACGCAGGGCTTGGAGGCAGGTGTCGAGCAGGTCGCACTCCTTGACGAGGACCGCCTCCGGCGAATTGCGGGCCTCGTACGCCTCCCACGCGTCCCGCACGCGCTCCGGGAGCGGGCCGGCGAGGTCGCGCATGGCCTCTCGCTCGGCGGCGACCTTCGCCTCGCGATCGACCGCGTCCCCGCCCGCGTCGCCACGTCGGCCGCCCGCGTCGCCCCGTCGCCCGTCTCCGCCTCGGCGACGTCGTGGACGACCGCCAGCCGGAGGGCGCGGTCGCGGTCGACGCCCGGGAGGTCCTCGCGGAACCGGTCCCCGAGCGTCAACACGAGATACGCGACGCCCCACGAGTGGGCGGCGACGGACTCGGGCTCGTCAATCCCGCGGAGCTGCCACCCCGTGCGCCGCTCGTCTTTGAGCGCGTAGGCGTCGAGGAGGGCGTCGAGCGCCGCGTCGTCTGCGGGGTCAGCGTCGGCGTCGTCTCCGGGGGCCATCGCTCGGTCCGGCTACTCGGCGAGCGCCCACGTCTCGTCGCCGACGGGCTCGGCCACGTCCCGCCGGACCATCTCGTCGATGACCTCGTCGAGGCGGCCGGGCTGGGCGACCTCCATCTCGATCCGGCCGATGCCGTGGTACTCCTCTAAGTAGTGCCGGAGGTCCTCCCGCGAGAACGTCGAGTCGTCGGCGCGCTCCATGGCGCCCTCCGTGAGGTCGATCATGTCTTCGAGGAAGTTCCACGGGTAGACGACCCACGTCCACTGTTCGAGCCGTTCGCCCACGAAGTCGGGCTGGAACTCGGAGGTGCCCAAGAGCTGGAGGGTCGCGGTGCGGACCTCGCCCGCGCCGCGGTCCTCGACGTACTCCTCGGCGCGGCTGATCGAGCCGCCGGTGTCGGCGATGTCGTCGATGATGAGGACGTTCTTGTCCTCCACGCTCCCCTCGGGCATCGGGTAGCGGATCTGCGGTTCGTCGCTCTTCTCGGCCGCCCCCACGTAGTGTTCCATCTTGAGGCTGGTGAGGTCGTTGAGCCCGAGGAAGTCGCAGATACACCGCCCCGCGAACCAGCCGCCGCGGGCGAGGGCGACGACCACGTCCGGCTCGAAGTCGGCCCGCTTCACCGCGTCGGAGACGTTGCGGCAGAGCCCGTAGATGTACTCCCAGTTGGTGAGCGTGCAGTCGAAGTCGTCCGGGAGGTCGCTCATACGGGCGTACCTGCCACCCGCGCGCTGATAAGGGTTTAGCTCCGGCGCTCGCCCCGCGCCGGTCGACTACCGATCGATGCCGCCGCCGCCGGCCACCACGCCCTCGACCTCCCCGGGCGTGACGACGGCGACGTCGCCCGCGACGGTGCGTTTCAGCGCCGCGACCGCGGCCGCCCACTCCAGCGCGGCCGGGAGGTCGCCGCCGTCGATCCGCTTCGCGAGGTAGCCCGCGACGAACGCGTCTCCGGTGCCGATCGCGTCGATCGTCTCCGCGTCGAAGACGCCCTGCTCGTACACCTCGCCGTCGCGCAGCGCGACCGCGCCCTCCGTCCCGCGGGTGACGACGACCGTCTCGACGCCGAACTCCGCGGCCAGTCCGTGCGCGATCGCGACCGCGTCGCCCTCGCGGTCCAGCACCTCGCGGGCGTCCCGCCGCGGGACGAACAGCGTGTCGACGTGCTCGAACAGGCTCTCGTAGGCCGCTCGCGCGGTCTCCGGGTCCCAGAGCTTCTCCCGGTAGTTCAGGTCGAACGAGCGAGTGAGCCCCGCGTCGCCCGCCTCGCGCAGCAGCGCGGCCGCCGTCTCCGCGGCGCGGTCGGACAGCGCGGGCGTGATCCCGGTGGTGTGGAACCGGCTCGCGTCCGCGAACGACGCCGTCGACAGGTCCCCGGGCGTCACCGTCGTGATCGCGGCGTCCCCGCGGTCGTACACGACGTTCGACCCCCGCGGCGTGCCGCCGCGTTCGAGGTAATACGTCCCGACGCGGCCCTCAGCCGGGTCGGTCCACGCCACCTCGGGCGTCACTCCGTGGCTCCGCAGCTCGTTCGTCACTCGGCGCCCCGGCGGGGAGTCCGGCAGCTTCGAGAGCCAGACGGCGTCGACGCCGAGCCGCGACGCGCCGACCGCCACGTTGCTCTCGGCGCCGCCTGCCTGAACGTCGAGCGAGTCCGTCGTCTCCAGCCGCTCGCCGCGCGGGGGCGACAGGCGGAGCATCGTCTCGCCGAACGTCACGAGGTCGGTCACGCCGACCACCCTTCGGTTCGCATACTCGGCCGTCGCCGGGCCAGCACAAAAGCGTCCGCGATCGCCGCGCAGCGTGCGGGCGGCCCGGTAAACCTGGCGCTCGCACTGTCACCGCAGCGCGGAGATCAGCGCGATACCGCCCGCCAAGAGGAGCGCGAGCGCGGCCACGGGCTGGCCGCCGCCGACCGCGAGCGAGACGCCGTACACGAGGCCGGCCGCGAGCGCGCCGACGAGCAGGCTCGCCCCCGCGTGGACCGCGACGTTCCGCCGGACCCGAGCGCCCCGTCCGACCTGCTCCCCGAGGCCGACCCCGTGGTCGGCGACGTCCCACGCGACCGCCAGCCCGACGGCGGCGACGAGCAGGGCTTCGGGCGGGGCGCCGCGGTACCCCGCGAGCGCGATCCCCGCCACGCCCGCGGTCGCGCCCCACGTCAGGACTCGCGCCGACCCCCGGAGCGAGCCGCCGAGGAACGCGAGCGCGCCGACCCCGACCAGCGCGCCGCCCGTCGGACTCGCTATCAGCGCGGCGGTCGCCGCGACGCCCGCGGCGGCGAGGCTCGCGACGACCGCGACCGTCGGGGGCCGGGCGTCCGCCTCGTGGAAGTCGGCTGGCGCTTCGGACGCCGACTCGTCGCCCCCCGTCGCAATCGCGGATCCGTCGCCAGTCGTTCCGGGCGCCGAGCCGTCGCCGCTCATCGCGACCACCGCCTCGTCGCGGCCGCGACCGCGGCCGGGAAGGAGTCGTCGCCCCACTCCAGCG
>NZ_NEDJ01000114.1 GCF_002114285.1 Halorubrum ezzemoulense DSM 17463 | reverse complement strand
GTTCGAGCACTTCGTCCGAGACGTCGGTCGTGGGTTCCCACCCCGTCCCCCGCACCGAGGTGACGAGGACGACGAGAAGCGTCGCGACCGCCGCGAGGACGATCGCGGGGGGATTCACGATCGCCACGAGCACGATCGCCAGTGGGTTGAGCATACGAATGGATATGGAGAGGTGGTTTAAGGCCGTTTTGATCGGTCCAACGAGTCGAGACCGTCGCCGCGGAGCGCCCGCCGCGGAGCGACCCCCGGACGAGGCGGGGAGCGGTCCATTTATCGGCCGAGCGGTCGACGGAACGCCCATGGAAGTGAAATCTCGGCACCACCTCCGGAGCGACGAGATCACGGCGATCCGCGAGGCGGTGGCCGACCACCTCGGGGTCGACATCGACGGCGAGGCGTTCGAGTTCGTGGAGTTCGTCGACGCCGGCTACGAGCTCGTCTTAGTCGACGGCGACCCCGCCGTCTTCTACGTCGACGACGACGAGCCCTTCCTCACGGTCCGGGGGGCGAACGACTTCGACCCGGAGACGGGCGTCGTGACGGTCGACGCAGGGGCGATCTCCGTCGTCTCCGACGGCGCCGACGTGATGCGCCCGGGGATCGTCGAGGCCGACGAGGCGATCCGCGCGGGCGACCTCGTCGTCATCGCCGAGGAGACCCACGGGAAGGTGCTGGCGGTGGGCCGCGCGATGGTCGACGGCGACGCGATGGTCGGCGACAGCGGCAAAGTCGTCGAGTCGATCCACCACGTCGGCGACGACCTGTACGAGTTCTCGGTGTGAGCGGTCGGGGAGCGGCGGCCTCGATTCGTTCCGCGACACGTCCCGCGCTCCGCGCATTTTAATCGCCTCGCCCGCGACCCCCGACGTAATGACCGCGATCCGGGTGCTGAGCTACAACGTCCGCTACGCTAACCGGGGCGACCACCACGACGCCTGGCACGACCGCCGAGACGCCGTCGCGCGCCTGGTCCGCTTTCACCGGCCCGACATCGCCGCGTTTCAGGAGCCGCTCCCCGGACAGCGCCGCGACCTCCGCGAGCGACTCCCGGAGTACGAGTTCGTCGGCCGGGGTCGCGCGACCGACGGCGAGGGCGAAGGGTGCCCGATCGGCGTCCGGGGCGACCGCTGGGAAGTCACTCGGAGCGGGACGTTCTGGCTCTCCGAGACCCCGGACTCGCCGTCGGTCGGGTGGGACGCGTCCCACCCGCGGATCGCGACGTGGGCCCGAGTGCGCGCCGTCGACGGCGACGCCGCGCTCCGCGTCGTCAACACGCACTTCGACCACGTGAGCGCGCGGGCGCGGCGCGAGTCCGCCCGCCTGCTGCGCGAGCGGCTCCCGGCGATCGCGACGGGCGACGAAGCCGACGCCGACGGGACGGCCCCGGTCGTCCTCGTCGGCGACCTCAACTGTACGCCCGGGTCGGAGCCGCACCGGATTCTCATCGGCGACGACGCCGGAACCGGGGGGACCGTCGACGGAGGGGCGACCGACGACGCGCCCGCGCTTCGCGACGCCGCCGTTGCCGCCGACCTCCGGCACGGCCCGGAGACGAGCCTCACCGACTTCGCCCGCCTCATCGACGGCCGCCGGATCGACCACGCGCTCGTCTCGCCAGAGCTTTCGGTCGAGGCGTTCGCGACCCTCGCGGACCGCGACGACCGCGGGCGGTACCCCTCCGACCACTTGCCGATCCTCGCGCGGCTGTCGATGTAGCGGGCCCTCTACTCGTCGTCTGTTTCCGTCTCGTCGTCCGTTGCCTCGTCGGGCTCCCTACCGTCGTCCGTTGCCTCGTCGGCTTCTCTCTCGTCGTCGGTCTCCTCGTCCGCGTACTTCTCCAAGACGGTCTCGTAGCCGCGCTTGGCCGTCTCGTACGTCTCGCGGAGGTCCGCCACCGGCGTCTCGCTCGCGTCGACCCGGAGGTCGTTGTAGTACGGGTCGTCGGTCTCCTCCTCCGTGTTACACACGAGCAGCGCGGCGGACTGGACTTCGAGGTCCTCGCGCTTGTCGCCCCCCGCGGCGTGGCCCGCGGCGAGGGCGTCGATCAGCCGCTCGGCGAGGGGCGCGTCGCCGTGGGCGTCGGACTCGTAGGCGGCCGCGGTGTCCTCGACCACGTCCTCGCCCGTCAGGAGGTTGCCCGCGACGGTGTAGTTCTCTCCCTCCCGGTGGCCGTACCAGCCGTTACACTCGTCGCCGGAGAACGCGAACGTCCCGTCGGCATCGACGCCGTGGAGCTGGCGCTGAGCGCTCCCCTCGTCGGCGTTCAACAGCGCCTCCAGCGCGTCGTCGACCGCGAGCCCGTCGCCGAGGTACTCGATCCCCTTCCGTCCCAGTTCGACGTTGACGAGCGACTGGGTCGCCACCGCGCCGTCGGCCGAGGCGAAGGGACACAGCGTGCCGACGCCCGGCAGGCGGGTGGTCACCGCCACGCCGAACCGGGTCTGGTCGTCGCCGTCCTCGTCGGTGTACCGCTCGCGAACGCAGATGCTGAACGTCACAGGCGTACTGGGACGGCGCCCCGCAAAAGGGTGGGTGCCGGGGTCGATGGTTCCGGTTCTCAGCGACGGGCGCGCGGACAGCGCGCGTCTCGAACGGGGCCCAACCGGCGCGCGCGAGGGATTCGAGAGAACCGACGCTCGCCGCCGCCGTAGATCCCACGGGTCGCTGATAAAACCGGTCGAGGGACCGTCGGCGAACCGGTCGGATCCGGTGAGGGCGCAGGCGCCGGTCGCTGAGTGATGCGTGTCAACGGGCGACATACTTATCCGTGGCAATCCCTCTCACATATATAGCCTCGGATACGGGCGAGGCGACCACCGACACCGACGCGCGCCCCGACGACGCGCCGCTCGCGGCTCGACGAGCTGTTGACATGCGCACGAAGAGCGGCTGCTCCGGCCGTCGCGTCGGCCGTCGGCGACCCCGCCGCGCCCCCCGAGCGAACGTGATACGATGGCAGACCGACAAACGCTTGAACGGCTCAGCGAGGAGTACCGGACGGAGGTTCCCGACGACCTCAGAGCGGCGCGCTCGTTCGACTGGTACCTCGACGCGCTGTACGACGACCCCCGGATCGCGCGGAACGCGCACCAGCGCGTCGCGGACATGTTCGACCACTACGGGACGCACTACGACGAGGAGCGCGGCGTCGCCGAGTACGCGCTCGCCGCCGAGGACCCGCTCCACGACGGCGAGAACGTCTTCTACGGCCGCGAGGTCCACGAGGCGATCCACGAGTTCGTCAACAAGGTGAAGTCCGGGGCCCGCGGACTGGGTCCCGAAAAGCGGATCAAGCTCCTGTTGGGGCCGGTCGGCTCTGGGAAGTCGCACTTCGACTGGCTCGTGCGCCGCTACTTCGAGGCATACACCCGGGAGGACGCGGGGCGGATGTACACCTTCCGGTGGGTCGACCTCTGTTCGGTGATCGACGACCAGGACCCGGACGATGACACGGTCCGCTCCCCGATGAGTCAGGACCCCCTCGTCCTCCTCCCGAAGCCGCAGCGGCAGGCGGTGATCGACGACCTGAACGAGCGGCTCGACGCGCCCTACACGCTTCGGAATGACCAACACCCGGACCCGGCCTCGGAGTTCTACCTGAACGAACTGCTCGCGCACTACGACGACGACCTCCAGCGCGTCCTCGACGAGCACGTCGAGGTCGTCCGGCTCGTCGCAGACGAGAACCGCCGGGAGTGTATCGAGACGTTCGAGCCGAAGGACAAGAAGAATCAGGACGAGACGGAGCTCACCGGCGACGTCAACTACGCCAAGCTCGCCGTCTACGGCGAGTCCGACCCGCGGGCGTTCGACTACGCCGGCGCGTTCTGTAACGCGAACCGCGGCCTGTTCTCCGGCGAGGAACTGCTCAAGCTCCAGCGGGAGTTCCTCTACGACTTCCTCCACGCCTCGCAGGAGTCGACGATCAAGCCGAAGAACAACCCGCGGATCGACATTGATCAAGTGATCGTCGGCCGGACGAACATGCCAGAGTACCGCGAGAAGACCGGCGACGAGAAGATGGAGGCGTTCAACGACCGGACCAAGCGGATCGACTACCCGTACGTGTTGGAGTACGAGAGCGAGGCGGAGATCTACCGGAAGATGCTCGCAAACGCCGACGTGCCCAACGTCCACGTCGAGCCGCACGCGCTGGAGATGGCCGGCCTCTTCGGCGTGCTCACCCGGTTGGAGGAGCCGACCGACGAGACGGTGAGCCTGTTGGAGAAGGCGAAGGCGTACAACGGCGAGCTCGAAGACGAGGAGATCGACCGGCGGAAGCTCCGGGAGGACGCCGCCGAGTCCGCCGACGTCGGCGAGGGGATGGACGGGATCTCCGCGCGGTTCGTCGGCGACGAGATCGCCGAGGCGATCATGGACGCGACCCACCGCGACCGCAGCCACCTCTCCCCGTTGTCCGTCTTCGATCACTTCGAGGCGAACCTCGGCGGCCACGGCTCGATCGCGGCCGACGACCTCGGCCGCTACGAGCGGCTCTTGGAGACCGTCCGCGAGGAGTACCGCGAGCGCGCGATCGAGGACGTGCGCCACGCGCTGGCGTACGACGTGGACGAGCTCCGGCGGCAGGGCGAGAAGTACATGGACCACGTGATGGCGTACATCGACGACGACACCGTCGACGACGAGCTGACCGGCCGCGAGACCGAGCCGGACGAGACGTTCCTGCGCGCGGTCGAGGAACAGCTCGACGTGCCCTCGGACCGCAAGGACGACTTCAGACAGGAGGTGTCGAACTGGATCTCGCGGCGCGCCCGCGAGGGGCGCGGCTTCGACCCGCAGGAGAACGACCGCCTCCGGCGCGCCCTCGAACGGAAGCTGTGGGAGGACAAGAAGCACAACATCAACTTCTCGGCGCTGGTGTCCGCGACCGACCTCGACGACGAGGACCGGAGCGCCTGGGTTTCGGCCTTGGTCGACCGCGGATATTCCGAGGACGGCGCCGCAGAGGTGTTAGAGTACGCGGGCGCGGCGGTCGCGCGCTCGGAGATAGCGGACGGCGGGGACTGAGATGAGCGAACGCACTCGAACGGACGGCGAGGGGTTCGTCGCCGCGGCCGACGACGCCCTTCGGGGGGCGTACGACCCGCCGATGAGCCTCGAGTCCTACGTCGACCGCGTGTTGGAGAACCCGACCGCGGCCGCCTCCGGGGCGGGGTACGTCCTCGCGGCCGTCGAGTCGTACGGCACTCGTGAGGTCCGCGAGCGGGGCGAGACGCTCGACCGGTACCGGTTCTTCGACGACCCGGCGAACGACGGCGAACACGCCGTGTTGGGCAACACCCGCGCGCTCAACGCGTTCGTCGACGACCTCCGCGCGGCCGCGACGGGGCGCGGGAACGACGAGACGATCGTCTGGATCGACGGCCCGACCGCGACGGGGAAGTCGGAGTTCAAGCGGTGCCTGATAAACGGGCTCCGCGCGTTCTCGAAGACGGACGCCGGGCGCCGGTACACCGTCGAGTGGAACGTCACCGGCGCGGGCGTCGGGAGCGGGGGCGGGGCGGGCGCCGCGTCGCTCTCGTACGGCGACGGCGGCGACGCCGGGGGGCGGGCCCTGCCCCTCACACACATCTGA
>NZ_NEDJ01000113.1 GCF_002114285.1 Halorubrum ezzemoulense DSM 17463 | reverse complement strand
GCGATGCCACACAGTTGGAGTCTCGTCTCAATGGAGGACACAATCGATACCCCCAGGGGGCGAATTTAATCCCTGTCGATATTCAGTAGCGATGTCTGTTTGCTGAGTACAACCTCTGTATCTCGCAAGACGTTCTTGACAGCATTAGGAGAGGTATAGTCCGAATCTGGTCTGTAAGTACCCTTTACTGAGCGATTCTGAAGGATTCTACACAAACTAGGACCCAGTACAATATACTACCTTCTGAAAGTTCAAATAAAGCCGCGGTCGGCTAAGGCTCCAGCATCAATACGCCTGTCACCGATTATGGCTGCCGTCTGAGTCTTGCGGCATCGACTCTCTGTTCCGATAAAAACGAACGACTACGGTAGTGCCTGTGGTACCAGTAGACTGGAACTCAAGTTCAGCGCCCAGTTGGCTTACGGCCCAATTGACGAACCAGAGTCCGACACCCAGTCCGTGCTCAAGTTGTGTTTCGCTCGATTCGGTCAACAAGTCTCGCTCTCGGTCCGGGATCCCAGGACCATTGTCTGCGATGCGGAGCTGTGGGATATCATCAGCTGTCGTTTCGACCTCGATATCGACTCGTGCGGGGTCGTCTGAGTGAACAATAGCGTTCTCGACGAGTTCTGTCATAAGCCGTCGCACAACAGTTCGATAGGAGGTCAATTGTAGCCGCTCCGGAGCAGTGACTGAGATGCTGCTATCCGGGTAATCATCACGGGCCGTTGCGGCGACTTCGTGGGCGACCGCAGCAATATCGACCGTTGACGGGGCGCTAACGCTATCGGTCATAACTGCTTCAGCCTCTCGTGCTTTCCGGCTGACCGAGGCAAGCTCGCTGGCACTATTTTGAATCGCTGTCCGGTGCGTGTCGTCTTCTACGTGATCCGCATGCGCTAAGATCACGTCGAGTTTGTTCCGGGCGTTGTGTCGAAGCACGCGATTGAGTACTGAGAGCCGCTGTTCACGGGTTCGCTGATCGGTCACGTCCCGGAAGACAATTGTCCGCGCCACGGGCTCCCCGTCGCTGTCACTCGTGTCGCGTTCGACGTCGGAGACCGTGTACTGAAACTGACGTCGGCCCTTTGTCGTTTGGAGCGAGACAACCTCAGTTGTACCAGCTGATAGATTTGTCACATCGAATCCGTCTACGGCCGCGCTGACTGGTGTCCCGATCACGTCTCGTGTCGCCCACCCAAACAAGCCTTCAGCTGTCACGTTGGCATCGAGGATATTTGCTTCCCAGTCGACAACGACAACCGCCTCCTGGAGCGATTCGACGACGCGTGACCGCGCGACATAATCTGCTTTCGGGAACCCCGTCAATACCGGATAGCGTTGAATCGCAACGGTAAGTAACACTCCCGAAACTAACAACCCGCCAGTGACTCCGTCGATGATCAAACTCCCGTCAAGCCAGCCCCCGATAATGTATGGTGCTGAGATTGCTCCTAGCTGGATCCCAACCTGTGTTCTTGAAACACGGCCGTGGTTCCAGCCGTACCTGAGGAAGAGAAACGCCGCGTAGGCGTAAATTATGAACAATAATAACAGTTCAGTACCGACGAGTGACGCGAGTGAGCGACGGATCTCCTCCCGCGTTGGGTCACCCTCGAACGTGGCTGCTGCCCCAATCAGCGGGAGCGCAAGGAGAACAAACAAGCCCCCTCGGAGGGAAGTAAAGCCTGTCTCTCGGCCGATATACCCAAGGACATAGACCAGCCATATCGCGGGGAGAAACACGACCGGGACAACCTGCGCGATAGCAGCCAAATTCGATCCGACCCCCCATGCGTTCGGAAATTCAGAGATCAGCGAGAGCAGTGCCCATAGTAACAGACTGCCGCTCATGAGCGCAAAGGGGACCGCATTTGGGGGGGACCGATCCTTCGCAGTTTGCCACGTTACCCACGCCAGGAGGCCTACGGCAACGAGATCAACGGCAAGTGAGGGTCCTAATGAGAGCAGCATTGGTGGAGGGGATTCGCTTTCGGATTTTTAGATGGAACAGCGTTGAACCGCTGGGCAGTTACTGATGTCATTGCGCTCACTCACGCTGGTTGTTCAAGCGATTCATCCATAATTTCATCATACCCGTTACTGGCCCGGAAACACAGATATGTCGAGTGGTATAGCCGGCTGTGAACTACCCTACCCAACTCGCTCACGGCGCTGCCGTTCGCTTCGTTGAGCGTAGGGCTTTCGCGTGGACTCCCGTTCTGGCCATCGCTGGCAGGCTCGTAATCCGCGTTCACGTTCAATCTCCCGCGATTCAAGCGCACGTTTACGGGTGCGCCTCCGCCCGACGACGTTTGCCCCGAGCGGAGATGCTTCAGGCCGATGTTCTTTGCCGCGTTGTAGTCGGCGTGGGGTGAGTATCCGCACTTGAGACACTCAAACACGTCCGGTTCGTTCGAGGCGGGGCGGTTATCCTCGTGAGTGAACCCGCACTTGGAACACCGCTGGCTCGTGTACGCGGGACTCACCTGTTCGACCGAGATACCGACCATTTCGGCTTTGTACTCCACATACGCGCACAGCCGGCGGGAGGCCCATACGTGGAATGTCTTGGCATTCGGCATTCGGTCACGAATCCCAGTCAGGTTCTCGAACGCGATCACGTCACAGTCGTGTTCGACGGCTTCCGCGACGAGTTCTTTCGAGACGGTGTGTAAGAAGTGGTCATAGCGCCCCGTCTCGGTACGTCCAACCGACTGGATGGGTTCGTGGGCGGCCCGGGTTCCACATCGTTGGAACGACCCGCGCCGCTTTTCAAACTCGCGGTGCCAGTGGTTCAGCTCTGCCCCGTTCCAGAACGTGCCCGTGGAGGTGACGGCGACGTTTTCGATGCCGAGGTCAACGCCGAGGACTGTGTTGTGCCCGTCGTTACCGTCATCGGCAGTCTCGAACTCCGCGTCCGCCTTTGTGCGGGCGTGAAGGTGGAACTCGTCGTCGCGGTAGTGTAGTTCTGCGCCCGTCACGTCGTAGTCGTCGTTGAACAGAAACTCTGAATGAGGCGTCTCGCGATCCCCGTCGGGGAGAACATATCTGGCGGTGATACGTCCCGCAACGGTCGAGAGCGTCGCGTGGTCGTCGTTGAACGTCGCACATCGCTTGTCGTAGACGAGCGTCGGGGCGGAGAAGTGCGGCTTTCCCGCGTAGTCACCCTGTTTCCAGCGTGCGACAACGCTCTGGACGGCGTCGGCGGCCTTGTTGCGAGCGTCCTGGACGAGATTCGCTTGGAGCCTCGTTTTGGCCCGCACGTCGTCGTAGGTTTCACGCTGGAGTTGGGCTTTGCTCGTCGTCTTGTACTCACCTTGCCAGGCGTGGTCAACGACGTAGTTGGCGGCCCACAGGAACTCGGAGATGGTTTCGTGGAGGAGGGCGGCGTCGCTGTCGGCCACGTCGAGTTTGACGGGGACCGTACGACGTACCTCCATCCGTAATTCAGATGTTACGCTAAGTCTTTATGACAATACTGTTTTTGGAGGATAGTTAGCCACGTGTAGAACGTGGTAATGACGGAATCATGTCGGTTCCCTTCCCGACCTACTCACTCTCTTCGGTCGCTCCTTGAGGTCGGGGGCTCCACCTTGAATTACGCTGACTGCTGTTGCTGCTGTTGAAACACTCCGTTCAGGCTTATTGGTTCCAATAAAAACATTCAGGTGAAATGCAGTTTACTCTCCGTGGGGTGGCTGTCACGGTTACGCCGCTGATCCTTCTCGCGCTCATTCTCGGACTCGGCATCGCTGGGTATGGAGGATATGACTACGTCCAGCAGTCGGACGCTGTTGACGATGCTGTCGCTGTCGAAACAACTGTTGTTGGCACCGATATCAGCAGATCTGATGGGCGTCGCTTCTACTACCGCATCTCAGTTGAGCACACCTACGAATATCAGGGGCGTGAATATACGAGCAAACAGGTGTTCCCAGGCTCAACGCGGCCGATATACACCGTCCGGAGTGACGCTCAACGTAGTATTGAGCCATATGAGCCGAATGAGACAGCGACAGCCTACGTTACCCCCGACAACCCTAGTGGAGCGTTTCTCAAGCGACAAACGGTATTTGCTCCATTCAGATTCATTGGTTTTGGGAGTCTTCTGGCGCTCTTGACAGCACTTCATGCGATTGGGGCGCGTAATCCTGGCCAAAATGTAGGGATCAGTCAAACAACTGGGCGCGAGCCAACTCGATATGACACGGTGTTCGGGTTTAATCGAGACACACTGTCTCGAGTTAGTAAGCGTCTCATGTTGTTTACACCAGCTGTGTTTTTCGTTTCTCTCGTGACTATAGTGGTACTTCTGTTGAACTCAGAGGGGTCATCAATACAGGTCAGTGTGGCTGATCCAGTCGGATTCGCGTTCCTTGCGGCGCTTCTATCTGGTTTAGTATTTGTCTTTGGGCTTACACTATATGGCATTTGGTCATTTACCGAATACAGACGACTGCGTGAACGTATTCCAGACCCACGGCCACCGAGTCCGTTCCGACATCCGTCTCGCCTCGTTACAATCATGTACTCCCGAGACGAACTCAACGCCTATGGCCGTCGAGTGAAACTGACCGGCTTCGTGTTCACACTCATCGTGTTCCTCATCGGTGTCGTCGGGTTCGTGCTCGTGACGGCGTCGTAATAAAAAAAGAATTAGCTCGATCGGTACAACGAGAGGAGAGAGGATATAAATAGGAATGTACCGACGGAGATTAATGCGGCCCCTATTCGTATTGACTCTGTAATGTTTGTCGCTCCGACTACCGTCATCGCGATCCCGACCACACTCAGCAGAACCTTCCATACCGCGTTTGGGACCAACTCCAGTAATAGTTCAAAAATGAACTCTAAGATATCATCTATCATGTCTATTAATCACCACGACGGTGCCTAGTCCGTCAGTTGGCAATAGTGCTAGGTGGTAGATCCAGTTGCTTGTTTTTAATTCTGTGTTCACCATTTCAACCTCTCGGCTCTGTTGAAATTCTTAGCAGTTGGTACAAACGGGCTGTTAAATACAGGGCGCGAGTCTGTCACCCATCTACAGACTGGGTGGTATGACGGTTGTACAACCACCATGGAATATGGAGTACCATTGCTAAGAGAACTGCCACGCCAAGCTCCAAGAGAACTCCATCAGTAACTTGGGACGCAAGAAAGACTGTAGTGCCAGCTATGACGGCAGTTATGATCCGACTCGGATTCCAATTGAGGAGGGCAGACTGAAGCGCGGACATTACTTCCTCAGTCGAAAGCTACGAACATATGTGTTCTGGAAGTTTGGGTTCGGTATGATAACTATTCCAATGGTCGTAATTCAGAGTGTGAAACGGTGACTTGGATTTTTATTAATATGGAAGAATTCATTGACTGATGCGATCAGCGTTGAGTTCATCAGTTTCGATACAAGGAGCCAGTAGTACCAATATTGAATTGTTCGTTACACTAGGACTCATTATTTTGATTTTTGCCGGATTGTGGAAAGTATTTGAGAAAGCTGGGAAACCGGGCTGGGCTGCGATTATTCCGATATACAACCTCTACGTCTTAGTCAAGGTGAGCGGAAACGCATGGTATTGGTTTGCTCTGTTCTTCGTCCCAGTGATCAATTTCTTCGCCACGCTGAAAGTTAGTATCGATGTCGCTGGCAAATTCAATAAGGGGATTCTGTTCGGCCTCGGACTCACGTTTATTTCATTCGTCTTCTACCCGCTTCTCGGATTCGGTGGCTACCAGTATAACGATGCCACTAGCTCAACGGAGAGCATGGCCTAACACTCAAAAATCTCATTTAGGCCCAACTGCGCCGTGTTTCTCCCGATGAAACGCTGCTACGGGGTTGATACTATTCCCAGTATTAGATACAGGTAGCCGCCGGCCGGAGGCGGTCTTGAACAAATATCCGGTCGCTGGGCCTCTCCCATCGCTCACCTCCCCCCCAACGGATGGAAGGCTCACCTACTCCCCCCGCGACGCTTCATTGATC
>NZ_NEDJ01000112.1 GCF_002114285.1 Halorubrum ezzemoulense DSM 17463 | reverse complement strand
CGCGCTGAACCGCGGCTTCCACCTCCCGAATCGCCGTGTGAACGGTTTTGTAAGCGCGACCGAGCAGCGGCGCAATTTGGTTGATACTCAGCAGCGTATCTGCGTAGAGAGTGAAAGCGAGAAGCACTTCACCACAGGAGAGGTGCTTCTCGTGAAATGGCGTTCCATGGGTGTACACTGGCTTAAATTCGCAATTACGACACCGAACTCTGTCGTGTTTCTCCCACGTCATAATGCTCTGGTGACCACAGCGAGGACAGGATGTATTCTCCCAGAACTGCTTGAGCCGCCGCTCGATGCGGGCATCGAGCGGCTCGGTGTTGATCTCGATGACTCCGAGCTCGATCAACTGCCGAAACATCCCGCCAAACGCTGACTCAGTGGAAGACATATCTCCCGATTACTGGCGACTTAGTGTAATCATACGGGCTTTCCGTGTTTCTACATAAGAGCGTCCGGTCTCGTTTCTACATAAGAGCGAGTCTGAGCAGAGCGGCTTTCCCGGACCACACGGATCGGTGTGTATGGGCGAGACCTTCCGGGTCAACTGCCCGGGCTGTGGAAAAGAGAAGGGCCCGATCACGACGCACCCCGGCACTGTCGGCATCCACTGCTCGTGCGGGATCACCGCAACCGTCGACATCGGTGCGCAAGAAATCGATGAATGGTGGGAGCGGGAGAACTGACCTGTTGCAACTCTAGCGAGGCTCGGATGGTGCCCCGACCTCGGGGGCAAAAGCGAAAGCAACACCGTACCGGGTGATGATGGCTCGAACGAATGAGTGCCCCGTCACTCCCGACCGGCTACGACGTCTCCAAGCACGTCCCAGCTGGCCGCCGCAACTGCCTGCTCACGGTCGGGTTCGACCAGCACCAGCAACGCATCCCACGCTTCCTCGTTCAGCTTCACTATCGCGTCGCGGCCGACCCAATCGAATGGACGGCGATCGCCCGGATGGACCACAACGAGACGTCGGCACTCGGGCATGACGTGTACCGCGAGGGACTCCATGTCGGCGTCGTCCGCCGTTCGCAGCCGACTGTTCACCTCCAACTCGCGCATGCGCCGCTACCGATAAGTCGAGGAGCAGTTATCCGCGGCTGTGCCAATTACCTCAAACGTGAGGCTGAGTACTTCGTCGATGTCTTCGAAGAGCGTCGGTCGCCAGACCGCCCACCGTCGTGGTCAGATAGTGGTGAACCGACACCCACGTTTATTCGTTCGCGCCGGGTGGAAGAAAACATGAGCCGTGAAGCCCCGGCCGACGCTGATCTGGTCTCGGACGAGGAGCTCAGCGAGCTGCTTGCCGATGCTGAGGGGATCACGCCCGAGGAAATCGAGCGCGGCGCTGCCGAGCTCGATATCGCGCCGCCCGAAGAGGCGACCGTCGTCGACGTCGACGAGTAACACTACTAGCTCGATGTGTCTTAATCACTAAGCAACAGCTGTAGCTGGACCCATTAACTGACGGCCTTGTCCTCGGAAACAACTCAACTCGGCTCTACGACAGCTACTGTTGATAGCTACCTCTCTGGAGATTCGCACCGAGGTTGTTACTCATCTTTGACCATTGTCTTGTTGGCACTATTGGACCCGGAATCGGAGGGAAAGACGTTCTACGAGGATTTTACGTTATCGGCCGAACTGGAGAGTGATTCACAGAGGATAATGAAGGCAGCGTTCACGGCGTTTGAACCTCTAGTGGAGAGTGGAGCGTCTGCGGCTGAACTCTCTTTTCCATGCTCACACCGTCTCAGCCGCCATTTTCGGCCGATAAAGTGTTATTTTCTTAACATTAAAAGCCGAGGGTAAATGAGTGGCCTATCCTGCCTAGCGCGATTATTCCTGCTGTTGCGGGATGTGTAACACGGCCTCCAGCTATTTACCAGAGAGAGAACGACTTCCGATATGGAACGCAAAGCGCTCGCAGCGCTCTGCCTACTGGCGCTGGTGGCGCTCGCAGGCTGCTCAGCAACGGGATCGGTGTCGATGGAGACCGCAGACGATGCGGAGATAGCAGAAGCCGCCAGCCGGCCGGCTGTCGTGGACAGTCCGGCTCCCGACGACCGGAGGGTGGTCCGGGAGGCGATCGAGAATGGCTCGGGGACAGCCACAGCTACCGATCCGCCGGTCAAACGGGGACTGCCGCTCGCATATGGGGGCGGCTACTACGAGATCGACTGGAACGTCACCGGCACCGGGCCCGGGACCGCGTTCGCCGTCGGCGTCGATCTCAACGGGACGGCGCCAGCCGACGAGACAGTTGACTTCAATGAACTCTCCGAGCGTGACCGCCGGCTTCTGGGTAATCTACTCACAGCTATGAGCGAGCGCGAGTCCCGACTCAGGCCCGGCCCCGAAATCGCCATTCCCGAGGAGTACACAATGTCAGAAACCAACGAGAGCGTGTTGCTGTCCGGTGAGTACAGCGCCGTTCGGCACAACGGCACCGTCTACCCCTTCGTGCTGGAAGAACGTAGAGAGGTGACGTTGACCCGGTACCGTTACACCGCCAGCAGGGTCGCCGACAGCACTAGCGCGTACGCGCAGCAACTTCGCGATGAGCACCTATTCAGGCTGTCAGGGCTCTCGGAAGCCGAGCGGTCGGTGGTGAACGAGGCGATCGACGGCGTCTATTACGCCGAGGACACCGACGACGAGTCATTCCAGTCGCTAATGGACCAGTTCTCGGCGGAGTCGGCGATTGAGGCTGACAGCTACGATGGCACCTGGCTGGTGCGCTACGATGGGGAGGTGTACACCGCGGACCTTTCGTACGGGGGGTTTAACCAGAGCGAGCGGCCCGTTACCGGGTCATAACGGCTCCGCCTGCTCAGGGTGCCCACTACTCGGACGGTGCGCGACATCAAGGTCCCAGCGGACGCTTTTCGCGACCTACATTTACCTCGCCGGCCTCACCGTTGTCCATGATTGAGTAATACCCGTCGCAGGACGTATTGCTCTCGGTCAAGTTGTCACAGGATATCTCACGGTCGGCCAGCACCGTCTCAAAGCATTCGAAGTGATCGTGGGCGACCGTGAGCTATCTCTTGAGGTTCTGCGCTGCCGTGAGTCTCAGTCTCGCTCTTGTGTAGAGCTGCGGAAAGACGATTTTACATTTTGTACACCTGCCGCCGTCCAGCGATCTGAGTCCTAGTTGGCGTAGTTAATTTGCTGTGGGTAGAACTCAACGGCCCCTTTCCGTGTTTTTACGTAGAAGCGCCGGATCTCGCTCAAGCGCAGCCGTTGACACAGTCCCAACTACGTCGGCAATACTCCAGAGTCGTACTCGGTCATCATGGCGATCAGTTGCTCAAACACTTCCTCAGAAACGGTGAGACTGGTGTATCTGTCCGACGGCGTTACCAAATTGCGGCAAATACGGATCAGCCTACGGTACGATGTTGACCTCAACTAGGGTTAAATCTCGGAAGTACAATTAGCCAATACAACGTGCTCCGTCGAAAAGTGGCGGTCAGTCTCTTACGTCCCATGTCCTAGTTCACACGCTCATAATATAGCGGCTTTCTATCGGATCAACACAGCAGATTGTCGGTGTTTCTAGGTCTTCTATCCCGTTTCTAACAATGTGTTATATGACATTACGAGACCACAATATCTAACATCTAATTAGTCATTAGTTCACGCCATGGTGGTACTCAGATGGATTTGAACAAGACTGACCAGCTGATTTTAGCAAAGCTCAGAGAGGGGCGATGTACCCCCCGATATTTAGCCGATGAACTCAACCGAAACCAGTCATACGTGAGTCAACGACTACGACATCTTCAGGATGAAGGACACGTCGATCGTGTACATCGAGGGTTGTACCGCAGTGCTGCCGTTGACTCATCTCATGTTTCAGCTGAAGATCTGGTTGAATCGTATGAGCCAGCGGAATTAGTGTCCTCAGTTACCAACTGTAGTCAGCACGATGCTACTACTAATGAAGTGTTTCCAAAGCCGTCATCACTCTCGATCGAATTCGGTACCGATGATGTCTCGACCGTAGTTTCACGTGTCTGTCAATCTGGAACGAGCGAAGAGCAACAAGTCTTGGAGTCCATCTTTCGCGATATCTTATGGACACTCATTCAGGATGGCCAGATAACGAGCAAGGAACTGCGCGCAAAAGTAAACCGTCTAACTGATATTGATGTCGTCGACCTTCGTGATATTCATCAATATATGATTGAAATAAAGAACCGACTTACAACCCACCCCCAGATTACTTTGAAACGTAACTTACCGTCGCAGAAGATAATCTATACTCGCGAATCACCTGTCCTCCGTATATAATGGCAGACCACGTTCAGAATGAAGCTGACCGTGGTGAAAGAGACACTCAGCCCGATTAATGTAGACATCGTCAGGCCGAAGTTCCAGACAAACAACACGCCCGCCCCACACTAACCCACTCGTGAATACACTAGCACCCCCGGCCATCTCCCACACGACTCCTAACCTACGCCTGTCTCACTCTCAACGCAAAACTATTGGACGACTCTCTTCAGGCTCACTATTCACTGGTCGTTTGAGGTACAAGAAGTGTGTCCTATACTCGCTCATTACCATCGAATCTCTCAAACTCGGAATCACACTTGCGAGAGCGATATCATCGAGTTGCTGTTTCGACCCAGCGAGATGCAATCAGTTTCTGCTCCCAATTCCCCCGCTTCAGCGATTCCTAACGCAGAAATGGAAAACGACCCCCCGACTGTCGACGCAAAAATGACTCACAAATGGAGTGCGACCCCCCGACTGTCGACGCAAAAATGACTCCCGAATGGAGCGCGACCCCCCGACCCTCAAAACTAGGCTAACACACGAGTAGAACGCAACCCCTCGACGAAGTATTCTCAGCAAGCCACACCAATACTGACTCTCTAGCTCTCAGCTATCGAAGACTAACTTGTGCCAGCGTCCTCACACCCCACACCTCCCAAGTCAGCCTCACTCCTTTCGCGATAGCTACCGGCTCGATCACCTCACTACTCAGTGCTTCCTACCACATTTAGTATGATTTTCACAGCCCAACCGACCCTGTAAATACCAGACAGCACCGGGATTGCGGTAGTCCGTATATAGTTTCGTAAATACCAGACGGCACCGGTATTCGGCAGGTGTATATTAATTAGCAAGTCCCGATCGCATGACCTCCTGGCATTTGCCTATTTACCAGACGGTAGCGTGATACGGCCGTCTCGTATATAGTCTCGTAAATACCAGACGGCACCGGTATTGCGGGGGTGTGTATTAACTCTCAGAACACGAGGTGCGACGCGCGAACCACCATCATAAATACCAGACGGTGGCGTGATACGGCCGTCTCGTATATAGTCTCGTAAATACCAGACGGCACGGGGATTGCGGCATTCTGTATATAGCCGGTGATCTTGATTCAAATTCCCCAGTAATACCAGACGGCGTGGCGATTGACACCTCCTCTATTAATTTATGTATTCTATCTGTCTTTTCCTGTAAATACCAGACGGCGGCGGGATTACGAGGGTTCGTAAATAGAATCCCAACCACAAATACAGCTACACACGTTCAGCCATCCGACGATAGTGCTTTAGAGACGCTATCAAACAACCTCTGGTTGTCACACATGTTCAGCCGAATTCACACAATTAGGGTTCAGGGCAGATGAAGTTCAGTGGATAGTCGCGTAGCGAAGGAATCGGGGCGGAGCCAAGTAATGGACGAGGGAAAGGGGGAGAGACGGGAGGCGGACAAGGCGAAGACTATCAGAGATATGATAGTGGATGGAACCCTGAGTGAGCGGCGCGGCGGACAGGGGATGCGAGGCGATGAACAGGGACCGACGACAGGCGACGGAACACCACCAACGTCGACGGCGACGGGAGACAACCGACCACTCGAAACGACGACCGAACCCGACGAGGCTGACCGACGATCGATACACCGAGAACGCGGACCCGACGGTCGACGACGGACCACCAGCTGATCGATAGCACCCCAGGGGCAATTGACGACACCAACACCGAAACTGGCCCGGCGGCACCAATCCGACGAGCGACGACGAGGACTGACTCGGAGAGGACACGGATCAACGACGACCGGCGGCGACCAGCAGAGACCAGACCGACGACTAGGAAGCGACAGGGCGACCTCGAACACCGACCAGCATCGAGGACGGACCAGCACCAGCGACAACGAGGGGGACCACCGAGA
>NZ_NEDJ01000111.1 GCF_002114285.1 Halorubrum ezzemoulense DSM 17463 | reverse complement strand
GACCAGTTCTGGACGGTCGAGTACTGGACGTGGGCGTCCTCGCCCACGAACACTTCGACGCCGCCCGAGTGGAGGTTGAACGCCGAGTACTTCGGGGCCGAACAGCCCTCGATGTAGTGGACCTCGGAGCCCTCCTCGGCGATGATGAGCGTGTGCTCGAACTGACCCATCCCCTCGGAGTTCATCCGGAAGTACGCCTGGACCGGCATCTCCACGGTGGTGTTTTCGGGGATGTAGACGAACGAGCCGCCCGACCAGATGGCGCCGTGAAGCGCCGCGAACTTGTTGTCGCTCGGGGGGACGCACTTCGTCATGAAGTGCTCGCGGACGAGTTCTTCGTGCTCCTGGACGGCCTTGTCCATGTCACAGAAGATGACGCCCTTCTCCTCCCACCGCTCCTGCATGTTCTGGTAGACGATCTCGGACTCGTACTGCGCGCCGACGCCCGAGAGCGCGTTCTTCTCCGCCTCCGGGATGCCCAGCTTGTCGAACGTGTCCTGGATCTCCTCGGGGAGGTCTTCCCAGCTCTCGGCGCCGCCGCGGGCCTCGATGTCCGGGCGGATGTACGGTACGATCTCGTCGATGTCGATCTCGGAGAGGTCTGGCTGGCCGGGCCAGTCGGTCGGCATCGGCATCTCCTGGAACTGCTCGAGCGCGCGCAGGCGTCGCTCCAGCATCCACTCCGGTTCGTCCTTGTCCTCCGAGATGACGCGGACCGTCTCCTCGGTGAGACCCTTCTCGGTCTGGAAGGCGGACTTCTCCTCCTTCTTGAACTCGAAGCGAGCCTCGGTGTCTGTCTCCTTGAGGTCGTCCTGTTGTGAACTCATAGTGTATTGTTACTGATTCCCGTGTTTACGTGTGTCGCGTGCCCACATTCGGTTACGCCGCCTCGTAGGCGTCTTCGCGGACCCAGTCGTACCCCTCGTCCTCGAGCTTCTCGGCGCGCTCCGCGCCGCCGCTCTTGACGACTTCCCCGTCGAGCATGACGTGGACGTGGTCGGGCTCGACGTAGTCGAGAATGCGCTGGTAGTGCGTGATCTGGAGGACGCCCGTGCCCTGCTCGTCGCGGAGCGCGTTGATCCCTTTTGAGACGTCTTTCAGGCGGTCGATGTCGAGCCCCGAGTCGATCTCGTCGAGCACGGCGACGCTCGGCTCCAGCATCGCGGCCTGGAGGACCTCGTTCTGCTTCTTCTCGCCGCCGGAGAACCCGGCGTTGAGGTAGCGCTGCATGAACTTCTCGTCCATGTCGAGGAGCTCCATCTTCTCGGAGAGAATCTCCTGGAACTCGGCGACGCCGATCTCGCCGTCGTCGGCGGGGCCCTCCATCGGGGAGGTCTCGTACCCCTCGTCGTCGTCCTCGGCCTCGGCCTCGGCGGCCTCCTCCTCCTCGTCTTCGAACAGCTCCTCGCGCTCGTCCGCCTTCGCGTTGAGCGCCTGTCGGAGGAAGTTCGTCATCGTGACGCCCTCGATCTCCGCGGGGTACTGGAAGCCGAGGAAGATGCCGAGCGCGGCGCGCTCGTTCGGCTCCAGCTCCAGGAGCTCCCAGTGATAGTCCTCGTCGTCGAGGTCGACGTCCACGTCGGCGACGTCGGCCTCGTCGAGGTGGAGCAGAATCTCACCGCCGGTGACCTCGTAGGCGGGGTGGCCGGCGATCACTTTCGCGAGCGTCGACTTCCCCGAGCCGTTCGGTCCCATCAGCGCGTGGATGTCGCCCGACTCGACGGTCAGATCGACGCCGAGAAGGATGCGTTCGCCGCCCTCTTCCGCCACTCGTGCGTGAAGATCGTTGATTTCGAGAGTAGCCATATGTATTCTCGTGCCTCGTACATCGATAGTGGGGGTTGAGGGGGTTAATGGTTACGCATCTCCCCGTCAAAAATCGCATATCGACCAAGAAATTTTCTAGCAATCGAAAAGTGCTTTCCAGAGAGCGCGTTCGCGCTCGTCGGCAGTCACATGAACGAGCCGAGTCCGGTCTGTTCTTGCCCCGTCTTCACCTCCTCCCACGACATCCCGAGCGCCTCGATCACGCGCTCTATCGGCCCCTTGAGCGTCTTGTCCAGCATCTTCTCCCAGTCGACCTCGAACTCTTCGGGCACCTGATCGGCGTACTCGAAGCAGATCACGTCCGGGTCGCGCTTGAACTCCCCGTACAGGGGGTCGCGCTGGGGGTCGAGCCCTTCCTCCTCCTCCATTCGCGTCCAGAAGTCCGGGTGGACCTTCTCGATGTACAGCCGCTTCGGCTTCGACCCGCTCCCGAAGTTCGTCCCGAGCATGCGGTTGGCGTACTTCGCGCCGCGGACCTGCGCGGTCGGCGTGTCGTAGGCGTCGAGCTGCTTGCCGATCCCGCCGGGGATCCCGATCTCGTCGAGGTCCACGTCGCCGTCGAGCACCCGCGCGATGACGCCTTCGAGGTACGACTTCACCTCCTCCATGTCCTCGTCGATGTCGTCGCCGGTGACGATCGTCTCGATGACGTTCTGTTGGACCTCTTTCGTGATCCCGGCGATGTCCGAGCGCTTGTACTCGAAGCCGGTGATGTCGATGTCGTCGACGTCTTTCCCCTCCTTCCAGACGATGTGGCCCGCGTACCGCTTCTTCTTGCCCGCCTGGAAGAAGCGCCGGTAGAGCTTCTCGAACTCGATCTCGAAGCGGTGCTCGTCGGCGTTGAGCTCGTCGCGCGCGAAGTCGTCGTAGCGCTCGTTGATGTGGTCCTCTATCTCGAAGGAGGTCTCGATCGCCTCCCGTTCCGACATGTCAGAAAGGGATAACATAACCGAGTCGGTGTCACCATAAGCTACCTGATAATTAAGCTCTTCTGCCGCCTCCTCCGTGAAGTCGATGACCTCGCGGCCGGTCGCAGTAACGGCTGCCGCGCCCTCTTTGTCGTAGAGGCGGAACCGATCCCATCCCGTAACCCCATATAACGAGTTCATAATAACCTTGACAGCTCCCTGCTGCCGGTCGTACTGCTCGTACGGCTCGGTGCCCGGGTCGTGGTCGTTCCGGAGCGCCTTCTTCTCCTCGCGCTCGGAGAGCAGCTCGTCGACCATCTCGCGCATGATCCCGTCCGGCTCCTTCCGGAAGTGGGTCCCGTTGGGCGCGACGTACGTCTCGCCGCCGTACTCGTCGGGGTCGACCTTCGTCTCCGGGCCGGCGTTGATCGTCACCATACACATCGGGTAGAGGCTCTTCAGGTCCTGGACCGTCACCATCTCCTTGACGCCCGTGATCGGGTCGAAGACGGCCCCGCCCTCGAACTCCTCCGACTCCTGTTGGCCCTTCGTCGGGAGCGCGAACTTCCCGAACGCCTTGTGGAGGACGTACATGTCGACGGTGTCGCCTGGCGTCGGCGCGTCCTCGATCTTACAGCCGACGAAGGTGCGCACCTCGTCCCAGAACGCGATCACGTCCTGCTTGCGGTCGATCTCCACGCACAGCTCCACGTCGCGGATGCTGTACTCCAGTAAGCGCTCGGGGTCCTGCTCCCAGAGGTCGCCGATGTCGCCCGTGTAGCGCTCCTTACCGACGCCGAGCTCGCGCTCGCCGACCGCGTCGAGGCGGTACGACTCCAGCTCGGTGAACATCGTGCGTTTGTAGGCGTACAGCAGGTCGAAGACGACCCGGCCCTTCACGTCCGGGCCGCCCCAGCCGGAGCGCCACACCTCGCCGATCCGAGAGAGCCGGTCGATGTCGAGGTCGTACTCGCTCCCGTCGTCGAGCACCTCCAGCCGGTCGAGGACGTACGGCGCGTCGAAGTCCTCGAAGTTCCACCCGGTCAGGAGGTCCGGGTCGGTGTCGTCGATGTACTCGACGAACGCGTCGAGCATCGCGGCCTCCTCGTCGAACGTGCGGACCCTGAAGTCGACCTCTGCGCCGTCGCCGACGATCCCCTCGTACTCCGGGAGGTCTTCCGGCGGGGGAATCTCGGCCTCCGGCGCGTCGTACAGCCAGACGACGTACTCGTCCTCGTAGGAGTCGTGGCTGGTGAGACAGATGATCGGCTCCTCGCCGTCCTCGGGGAAGCCGCGGCGGTCGTCCACCTCGATATCGAAGGTGTTCACGCGCAGGTCGGCGTCGACCTCGGCCGGTTCGAGGTGCCCCTCGTGGACCTGAATCGTCTCTTCCCCGTCGTCGAGGCGCCGCTCCTCGACGCGGATGCCGCCGTTGATCCCGTTGTCGATCAGGAAGCGGTTCGGGAAGAGGATGTCCGCCTCGAAGCTGGTCGCGAAGTCGTCGCGGATGTTCCCCACGTCGCGCGGGGTCCGGGTGACGATCCGGGTGAGCGGCTCGCCGCGGATGCTCTCGTAGGGCTCGCCGTCGGGGCCCGCCTCGCGCGTCCCGATCACCACGTCGTACTCATCGACGGGGTCGCGGTCGAGGTCGGCCGTCGGGACGTAGAAGTACGGCTCGACGCCCAGCACGCGGAGGTGTTCGACCACGTCGTGGTCGGCGTCCTCGACGTGTTCCGCCGGTCGCCGGCCGAACACGTGGACGACCGGGTACTCGTCGCTGCCGTACCCCTCGACGGCGTAGTCGATCTGGGTGATCATCAGTTCGACGGTCCCCGTCGACTCCGGGAACTTCGCCTCGTCCACGTCGACCACGTCGTTCACGTGGCCCCGTCCGCCCCCGGCGACGACGGCCGCCTCCTGCGCGGCCAGCTCCTCCCGTTCGGTGTCCGTGTCGCCGTCGGCCTCGCCGTCCGCGTCCCCGGCCGACGAGAAGTCCGACAGCCCCGACTGAGTCATATCCGTCCTTCGGCGTCACCCGGCTAAAAAACACGGCTTTCGGGTGCGGCGAGGTATCCCGCCACGGAAAGGCATATATTGTGTGACTTCTTACCACGGCCCATGTCTTCGGATCCACGTTCCGGACCCCAGGCGGCTCGCCCGGCCGACTCCGACGCGGTCGACGCCGAGGTGGAGGTGTACGAGGACGACGGGAACGTGGTGCTTTTCGACGCGACGAACCCCCTCGCCTGGGTCGAAGCGAGCCGAACGGTGCGGCTCGCCGACGCGCTCTGACCGGCCCGCCGACCCCGCGCGCTCCGTCCGTCTCCTCCCGTAGCCGCGGCGTCGCCCGGACGGAACCCCTTTGCCCCGGCCCGGCGTAGGTGCGGGCGTGTTCAGCCTCGACGAGGACGACGAGGGCGAGATCTCCGTCGGCGAGAGCTCCGACGCCGAGCGGGAGATGACGCCCGACATCCCCAAAGCCCCGTCGGTGAAGACGTTCGACGACGGCGGTGACTTCGAGGGGGCGAGCGACGTCGACCAGGGGACCCTCCGCGCGTTCGTCGTCGCCGTCGTCTACGCCAACGCCGCCGTCCTCCTCGTCGCGCTCGGCCCCATGGTGTGGTTCTTCGAGGGGTGGTCGCGGGCCGGCCCGGCGCTGCTCGTCGCCGGTCTCCTCGCCGGGGTCCGAACGTACCAGACGTACCGGTCGTGGCGGCGCTCGCAGGGCGAGGCCGACGAGTCGGAGTCGAATCCCCCCGAAGAGGCCGACGACACTGATGCCGACTCCACCGCTGATCCCCCGGAAGCGTAATGTCCGACGGGGCGCTGGTTCGACCATGCAGACGGTCCGCGACGGCGACGGCGAGACGTACCTCCTCGTGAAGCGATCCGCCGAGTCGAGTCGCGTGCGCGACCCCGCGACCGGCGCGGAGCGGTACGTCGACAACGAGGAGCTCAGCGTCGTCGACGGCGAGTCGCCGCTCGCGACCGCCGCTTCGGGCGTGCCGGAGCCGGTCCGCCGGACGCTCGGGGCGGTCCGCGACGACCGCTCGCTCGGCCTGCTCGCCGTGGTCGCCGACGAGGGACCGATCGCCGCGATCGACCTCCTCGACGCCGCCGACATGTGCGAGTCCGACCTCCACGGCGCGCTCTCAGAGTTCCGGGCGGCCGGACTGGTCGCGGAGGCCGAGGTCGCGGGGCGGCGCGGCTACGAGGCGACCGCGGTCGCGACCGAGGCGCTGGGACTGTTGCGGGACGGGTCGGCGGACGAGGGCGACGGGGTTGACGAGGGCGACGGCGACTGATACCTCACTTATAGCCGCGATCTGCGGTCGTCTGCGGCTGTTCGCTTATAAATAGTTGATTCTAGATCGACGGCGAACAGCTCCAAAGCCCCAGCCGCGAGGCTGTCGCACGCTCGCTGCGCTCCTCGTCACTCACTTCGTTCGCTCCTGCGGTGCTTACGTCGCCTGCGACCGCCTCGCGACTGCCCCTTTGAGCCCCACCCGACCGCGACCGCACCCCAGCCTCACGCCTCCCCACCCTCCTCGCGCGCGCCCTTCCCGCTCCCCCCGGCCCCCCCCCACCCCCCCGCCCCCCTCCCGCGTCCTCCTCCCCGCCGCCACCGCCCGCCCCCCCCCCGCACGCGCCC
>NZ_NEDJ01000110.1 GCF_002114285.1 Halorubrum ezzemoulense DSM 17463 | reverse complement strand
AACAGGCCGCTCGGACCTACGGCTTCCTCCGGTCACTGAACCTTACTGGGGCACCGATCCACAGTCTCGTGGACTGTATCGCTGTCAATGTATTCCGCTAGTTCCGCCAGTCTACCGAAGAGCGAGCTATCAAGACTGCGATTGCTTGCGACACCGGTCACACTGTGCAGCCGCTGAGAGCCCACGTGGGATGCGTCGCCCACACTCACATCGGGGGCCATCTGTCGTCTCAGCCATAGGTTTGTGATAGATACACGATGTAATAGGTCTTTCTTCGAGCGGAACTGTAAAGTAGTAGCTCTGGGTGAGTCTGTTGATACTCTAGGTTAGTCTGCCCCTTCGAGTGTTGAGTATGCGCCTACGGTACTCTCCGTCAAGGAAACACCGGATACAGACGCATGGCGGTCGACGAGTGTTTCTGAAAGCGTACAGTCTGTTACGCTAGCCTTTGGGAAGACGACTGTCCGTGAAAGGTCTGCGTTCTGTACTGTGGCGTCTTCGAGAATCTGGACGCCAGCGTCGAGTGTCACGTTCTCTGTTGTGGCGCTGTCAGCCACATACGGCTCTCCATCCAACATGAACTCAATTGCATCGAGATAGCTGTCAGCGGTCCCAATATCGAACCACGCACCGTCAAACGTGAAGGCGTACGTAGCTGTCCGCTCGTGGAGCCACTGGATGAACCAGCCTGGCTCATCGGGGTTGTTGCCCTCCTCGAGATACGTTTCAAGCAGATCGATTGACTCTGCGGGAAAGCCGTAACAGGCGATTGAGACCAATGAACTCGACGGATTGTCGGGCTTTTCGGTGAACCCGACTACCTGGTCGTCATCGACATCGATCACGCCATACGAAGTGGCCTTCTCACGAGAGCCGACATCGTAGGCTGCGATCATCGGTGCGTCGTGGTCACGAAAGCTATCAATGAAGTCGTTGACGCCGAAGCTGAGGTAGTTGTCGCCTGCGACGATGATCGTATCATCACTCAGGTTCTCCCGTTCAACAAGCTGTGCGAGCGCGCTGATAACACCGAACTTCTCGTCTTCGTCTGTGGTCTCTTCGATCGACAGGGTGGGTTTCTCGTAGCCCGACTCTGTGAGATATGTTTCAAACTCATCAGCGAACCGCTCGTTCGTCGAGATGTAGACGTCGTCAACACGTTCATCCGCCTCAAGTGACTCGAAAATCGGGTCAATAATCGTCTCCTCTCCAAGTGGCAGGAACATCTTCGGGCGATCAAGGGTGATCGGCCAGAGTCGTGTGGCATACCCGCCTGCGAGGACGATTGCGTCCATAGTGTGGCCGTCTTCCGGGCGGCAATTAAATGTGTGTGAATTGTCGTTACAGCTCGTAGACGGCAACATCACCGCCACAGTCAGGATACTGTTCGTGGGTCCGCGTGAGATTTGTCCCGCAGTTGCGACACTCATGATGTCTCGTCGAAGCGCGTCCGCGATCTTCGCGGGTGAGTACCGCTTGGAGCACGCCTCGTAGCCCCATCGATACACCGATCATATAGTGTGACAGACATCAATGTACTGGCGGTTTGGAGCACCTGCTGTACGGGGTGACTCTGGGCTGACGCACGGATACCTAACCTCGGCGTGAAAACCCTCCAGTTGAGGAGTATTCGTGCGGGTATCAACGCACCTCGCAACGTGCGTGAGCTATATCATGCCACGATTTCGGCGATCAGATCGCGAGTCCCTTGCCGCACGGCTTCATCACTCGAGCGTGTTGGCTCCCACCCGAGTGCGGCAAGCTTGTCGATTGTGAGTCGCATCTTCGGGACGTCACCCGTCCAGCCGCGATCCCCACCCGTGTAGGTGTATTCCGGATTGACACCGAGTTCATCGCTCACGATGTCTGCAATGTCAGTCACTGAGGTTGTGGTCTTCGTCCCAAGGTTGTAGATATTGAGCGGCTCGTCGGCGTGCTCAACGACATATTGCATGGCAGAGACACACTCAGAGACGTACATGTAAGACTTCTCTTGGCGTCCATCACCGAGGATTTCGAGTTCGGTGGGATCATCGGTGAGTTTCTCGATGAAATCTGGGACGACGTTGCCGCGCTGGTAAGGACCAACAATATTCGCAAACCGGAACACCCACGACTGGATGCCATACGAGTGGGCATACGTTGAGATGAGCCCCTCATCAGCGAGCTTTGAGGAGCCGTAAATTGAAATCGGCTCGAGTGGTGCGTAGTCTTCAGGGGTCGGCCGTGGCGCCTCGCCGTACACCGTGGAGGAGGAGGTGAACGCGAAGTGTTCGACATCGGCGTCACGCATTGCTTCGAGAAGATTGTACGTCATCTCTGTATTCTCCTCAAACAGCTTCCGATCGTCGTCGAAGTTCGTGTCCGTGTACGCAGCAAGATGAAACACCATATCGAGGTCAGCGGTCACGACCCGATCGACATCGTCGCGATCAGTCAGGTCGACTTTCGTGAACGTCACCCCATCTGGGACACGCTCGCGCGTGCCTTTCGAGAGGTCATCAGCGACCCGCACTGTTGTGCCCGCGTCGTGAAGCGTCGCTGCGAGGTGACTGCCAACGAGGCCGGCACCACCAGTGACGAGCACCGTGGCGTTGGAAAGATCCATAGGAGATGGTGACAGGCGAGATTGATGTAGATTTGGAAACAGCACTGTGTCGAGACTGGCTTCGTTGAGTCTATTTCAGGATCAACATGTGTTGAGTAAGTTTCATATATGTCGTCCCTAATCAGTTAGTAATCACATATTCCGACCAGATGACCTCCACTACATCCCATCCACCGACTGAACAGGCGAGCCTGGAATCCGATCAGAACTTAAGCGCTGATGAATTGCTCGTTGGTCGTCACTCAGACACGACACCCCAGTTGTCTGTTGTGATGCCCACACTGAATGAGGAGGCCGGAATCCGCACGTGTATTGAATGGATTAAAACGGCGGTCGAAGAGCTCCAAGTACCAACCGAGATCATTATCAGTGACAGCTCAACCGATCGCACACCCGAAATCGCTCGCGAGATGGGCGCCATTGTCGTCGAACCCGATGGCGAAGGGTACGGGTATGCGTACCGGTACGCCTTCGAGCGGACACGAGGGACCTATATTGCGATGGGGGATGCCGACACGACCTACGACTTCAAACAGATTCCCCGGCTGTTAGACCATCTCGAAGAGACTGGTGGGGATATGGTGATGGGCAGTCGGTTAGACGGTGAAATCGAAGACGGCGCAATGCCGTCGCTCCATCAGTATATCGGGAATCCGGCGCTCACCCGATTTCTGAATACGTTTTATCGCGCGGGCGTAAGCGACGCCCACAGTGGGTTCCGGATCTTTACGCGGGAAGCGTACGAGACGATGGACTGGGAAACCACCGGGATGGAGTTTGCCTCCGAGATGATCATGGATGCTGGGTCAAAGGACCTCGAAATCGTGGAGGTGCCCATTGTGTATCACGAACGCAAGGGCGAAGAAACGCTTGACAGTTTCCGTGATGGGTGGCGCCACGTTCGGTTTATGTTGGTCAATGCGCCCGGCTATCTGTTTTCGGTGCCTGGCTTGCTGTTGACGCTCTTTGGGGTGGCAGTCATGACGATTTCACATACCGGGGTGGCGCTTGGCGAGATCACACTCGGCGTGAACTCGATGATCGCCGGGAGTCTCGCAGCGATTGTGGGCACACAGGTCGGCTCGCTGGGCGTCTTCGCGACGGTGGCGAGCGATCCGATCCAGCGGCCTGAGGACCCGATCACATCAGGTATCACCCGCTATGCTACGCTCGAGCGGGGCGCGACGGCTGGCGTGCTCGTGTTTGCGGCCGGTGGCACGTATGCCAGTTGGTTGATCGGCGACTGGATCCTGAGCGGGTTTGGGTCCGTGCCGTTCACGTCTGCGGCGCTTATTGCGTTTACCGCCGTTGTCGTCGGTATCCAGCTGGTGTTCTCGTCGTTCTTCTTGAGTGCGGTGAACTAGTCAGCGACGGCTGGCTGATCTCTGGCTTCGCGTTGGGTTCTGTTCGCCTCCCTAGTGTTGGAGATGCGATTGAGCTGTGTGGTGGGTGGGTTGACCTCGTTGATGTACGTGTTCTGATCCAGGGTACGTGAGATCTCATAGTCGTGGTAACAAGCAACTAACAACGTCACAGCACGGTCTAGGTGTCGCTACACACGATGTTACGCAATTTTGTCATCGGCTGGCTCTGTCTCACCGGGATGGTGGTGTACGTGCTTCTGGTAGGCGTTCGTGAGTTAGCCCAGACCACAATCGCAGCTGGCCAGGAAATGTGGGGCCGCGGTCGAGCACTCACGAACTGAGCATCGCAGCGGTGCTGTTGGCGCCGTCGAGTAGCCTGCGTTTCTGTGAGAGTACAAAATCTCGATTTCGTGCCGCTTGTCTGGTGCGTCGAGCCCGAACTGGTCTCGAAACGCTCGTTCCCGAGCCGTAAGTTCGGAGAGTGTGTCCCACAGCTCACTCGACGAAAGGTTCTCGAGGCGGTTTCGCCGCCGCCACTCGAAGTACGATTCGTTCCGCGTGTAGGTGAGTGGCGTCTCGGACACTGCTTCGACGACCCCAATATTTTCAAGCCGCTTGAGGTACCGCCGGGCAGTGTCTGGAGCACATGAGGCATGTTCTGCGACTGCAGTGACTCCAGCGGGATCATACAACCCGAGTGCGACCCGATACACACGCTCGTCAGACGGAGCGGAGTCAACATCGTCGTGAAATCCCTCCGCCAGAGCGAACTCATCCGGGCGATCGCAGCAGAGACCCCCGAGAGTATGCGCGAGGCGACCCGCCTCGTCGATCGCGACGTGTCTGATGTGCACTCGGACCTGAAGCAGCTCGAAGTGCTGGGGATCCTCACCATCGAAGCGGGCGGTCCCAGCGGCGCGATCCACATCGACTACCCGCTCATCGATCGCGACGCCGACAGCGCCTCCACGAGCGCGTAGCGGGAGCTCTCAGCTCGTGCTCTCTCATCACCACGCCCGTCGATCGCGCGCTGGTAGGTGGACAGGGTTTGCTCGGCGATCGCGTCGGTCGTCGGATCGATACAAAAGCCAGCGTCGGCGATCACCTTGTCGGTGGACTGCCTGTGGCCGATCATATCCTCGCAGCCGTCGAGGAAGCCAAGCAACTCAAATCTGTCAGTGTCTGTGTATAATAGCGATTGCTAGCAGATGTATTTGTTTTGGCACAGATTGTCGGATGCACTGCAGGATACTTACGTACCAAACGCGATCCGTGTCCCGCTGCTGTCTGGTGGTTTGCTCCGAAAAAGCAAAAGCAAACTTATGAAAGAATTAGAACCAATTGAGCCGGCTTTATCAGTGGAAATGTACCTCGATGACCGCCGCAGTCATCAGTCCAAAGCCACCACCACAGCGCACCGATCGCGGTTGTCGTCCTTCGTCGATTGGCTCGACGAACGGGGCATCGATAATCTCAACGAACTCACCGGGCGGCTCGTCAAAGAGTACAAACTTCACCGGCGAAAGGAGTCCGACTGGGCACCCTCGACCGAGAAGTCGAATCTAGATACCATCCGCGTCTTCGTTCGGTGGGCCGAAGGAATCGAGGCGGTCGAGGCTAACCTCTCTCAGCGCATCCAGTCACCGGTTCTCAACGGCGACGAGAACGTCCGACACACCGAGCTCGATTCGGAGACGTCCGAGAAGGTGCTTTCCAACCTGGAAACGTACCACTACTGCTCTACCCAGCACGTGACGCTGGCGTTGATCTGGCACACGATGTGTCGCCGGAGTGCAGTCCATGCACTCGACCTGAAAGACTACGACCCGAAAGATCAGCATCTTCGCTTCGTCCACCGACCAGAATCCGGCACGCCGCTCAAGAACAAAGAGAAGTCGAACCGGTACATGGCAGTGTCGGACTCCATCGCGGAGCTGTTGGACGACTGGATCGCCTACAAGCGCCCGGAGGTCGTCGACGAGTACGGCCGCAAGCCGCTCCTTTCGTCCAAGAATGGCCGGCTCCACGGGTCCACGATCGGTGGCTACGCCTACAAGTACACGCAGCCTTGTAAATACGACGGGGAGTGTCCCGTCGATGGCCGGGATCAAGAGTCGTGTACAGCGGCGTCTCACCAGAAGATTGCGGACTGTCCAGAGTCGGTGTCACCGCACCCGTTCCGCCGCGGGTCGATAACCCACTGGCTTCGGTCTGACGTCCCGCCTCGCGTCATCTCGGACCGCGCCGACGTCTCCGAGCGGGTCATCGAGAAACACTACGACGAACGGACGGAACTCGAGGAGATGGAACAACGCCGCGAGTTCCTCGACAGTATCTAGATATCCTACAGGTACAGTCTCGGAACGTGACGATTCGTATCTACACGACGGCGCCGGGGTGTTTATAAATGGCCCGGCGGTGGTCGATTAGATCTCGTCACGGAGCGTTACACCGCTCTTCGCTGTCTGGCGGTTCGCT
>NZ_NEDJ01000010.1 GCF_002114285.1 Halorubrum ezzemoulense DSM 17463 | reverse complement strand
AAGCAGATGAGGCCATCGGAGGTGCCTCGAGGCTCCGGGGGCCCGGGGAGGGGGAAAGAGACAGGCCGCTGATGAACCCCGAGAGGATGGCCTGGATCGTCACCGCGTGGAAGAAGAGCATCGAGAGCACGTCCGGGTCGACGCCGCCGCCGCCACCGAACCCCGCCCCGCCGGCGCTCCCGCCGCCGTCGCTCTGGGAGACCAGATCGCCCATCACGTCGATGAACTGGGTCTGGAGAATGGCCATCACGCCGAGCAGGGTGATGTACGTCATCACGATGATCGCCACCTGCATCCGGGTGCGCGACTTGCGCTCGCGCTCGATGTCGTCCTGGTTCTCCGAGGCCTGCGCGGCCGTCGTCAGCACGTCCGTGATCTGCGAGGAGGCCTCCTGCGCCTCGGCGATCAGCTTCACCGTCCGGGCGAGCCGGGGCACCGCGTACGAGTTGTTGAACTCCACTAAGGCGTCGCGCAGGCTCATGCCGTAGTTCACCTTCGCGTGGATCACCTCGAACTCCTCCGCGAGCTTCCCGGTCGACGTGTCCGAGACCGTGCGCACGGATTCGAGCAGCGTCTGCCCGGTGTCGTTCGCGGAAGAGAGCTTCCGGAGGGTCTCCGAGAGCTTCCCGGTCACCGCCCGCCGCGAGCGCTGGTGCCACTCGTAGAATACCCCGAGCGGGATCATCACGACGTAGGCGGGCACGTAGAGCCAGACGAACGCCGACCACACCGGCCGGGCGATCCAACCGTCGACCGTCGTCGGCGCCGAGCCGGCGGCGACTGCGACGCCGACCAATGCGAGCGCCGCCGGCACGGTCAACGCGAGGGTGTACAGGGGGTTCTCGCGCAGAAAGATGTGCGGCGCCGAGAGGATCTCCCTCGTCTTGTGGGTCCCCTCGCGGTCGCGGATGCGGTCGAAGACCCCGAAGCTCCCGACGAACGACTCCACGAGCCCGAAGTGGAGCAGCCCCTCCCGACTCGTCTGCCGGAGCCGCTCGCTCCCGCCGTCGGGCTGGAGGTAACCGTCGCCCGGGTCGTCCTGTTTCACCGTCGAGACCAAGACGAGGAAGCCGACGCCGACGAGCGGGATGAGCAGGTACACCGTGACGTACAGGAGCCGGTCGTCGGCCTCGCCCATCATCCCCATGATGACGAGGATGATGATGAGGAGGAGCGGGAACAGGGAGAGCGTCATGTACATCTCGCCGAACAGCTCCAGTGTCTCTAAGGTCATCTCGCGCTCCTGTTTCGACGTGCGGAGGTGTTTCTCCTTTTTGTCCTTCAGGAAGCCCTCCATGTCGCCGCCGGAGTTGACGATAGAGAGCATGTCGGCGAGGAACTGCGAGAGCTCGTCGGAGGGGGTCTCCAGCGACTGCTGGCGGATCGCGTTTCGGTAGTCGGTCCCGAAGTACTCCGTCTCGTTGACGATGCTCTGGAACTCGCGGGACACCTCCCCGTAGGTGTCCTCGGCGGTCGCCATCGCGCGGAGGATCTCGAGCTGGTTGAGCCCGCCGACCGATAGCGCGTACATGAACGACACCGAATCCGCGAGCAGGAGGTTGATCTCGCGCTTCCGCGAGGAGGCCCGCGAGTACGGGACCGCGACGAGCCCCCCGAACCCCACCGCGAAGCCGATCGAGCCGAAGACGAGCCCGCTGAGAAGCACGGCCGTCGGCACGACGAGCGAGCGCAGCGTCGCCTGAACGCCCGGCGTCGGCGCGGGGATCCCGAGCGAGAGCGCCTCCGGATCGATCAGCCCGAGCGAGAACACGCCGTAGCCGACCAGCGTGCCGAGCGCCCAGAGCGCCCCGCCGACGAGGAGGCCGACGGCCAGCGCCAGCGAGACGTACATCTCGACCTGGTCCGGCATCCGCGCCTCCGCCAGCTTGCGCTCCACGTCCGCGACGAAGTCGCCGTCGGCGTCGAACAGCAGCTCGAATATCGGGTAACACAGCTCTGCGAGCACGTTCGCGTCCACGTCGCCGTCGCCCGCGTCCACGTCGAGGCTCACGGCTCGGCCCTCGCGACGGACACGGCGCTACCCCTCCTCCGCGGGCTCGACGGCGCCGAACCCCCAGTCGTCGATGTCGTCGGTCGCCGCGCCGTCGGCGTCGTCGGTCGAGGCGCTCTCCGCGTCGTCGGACTCCGCCTCACGGTCATCGGAGTCCGCCTCGCCGCCGGAACCGACCGCGCCGCCGTCGGCCTCCGCGTCGGCGGTCTCGTCCGTTTCGGGGTCGGCGGCGCTGAACCCCTCGCCCACGTCGGCCGACGCGTCCCCCTCGGACCGCGCCGACGGGGCCGAGAGTACGTCGACCCCGTCATCGAACGGCTCGCCGAAGTCGATGTCCCCCGGCGCGCCGGAGCCGTCGTCGGCGGGAGCGGCGCTCGCTTCTGGAGTCCGTTCGAAATCGGCGTGACTCGGGTCGGTAGGCGGCTCCGGCGAGGAGTCGGCGGCGGGGTCGGGGTCCGTCTCCACGGGATCGCTTCGGCCCGAGTCCGAGCCGCTCGGCGCTCCGTCGGCCGCGGTCGCCTCCGTGGCCGCCTCGCCGAGCGCCTCGCGGTCGCCCGTCGACTCTGCCTCGATGTCGCGGGCGTGGTCCATCTCGAGGAGCGCGTCCGCGACGGAGTCCGGCACGTCGCCCCGATAGGTCTCGAACAGGTCCTCGGCCGCGTCGAGTATCTCCGCGGCCTCCTTCTCGCCGGCCGCGTCCGGCGTCGGACGGGGGACCAGCTTCTCCTTCTCGCGGTCGACGTTGATGAGCACCGACTCCATCTCGCGGAGGTCCTCCAGCGACCGCTCCAGCTCGTCGTTGGCCATCAGCGCCAGCACCGTCTCCGGGTCGTTGATGAACGCCTGAAACGTCGCCGCCACCTGCGCGTAGCTGTTGAGTCCGCGGTCGATGAGGTACGCCAACACGACCCGACGTTTGCGAAGCTCCTCGTCTAGCATCGCCCGACTCCAACCGCGGTCGAACATGATGTCTTCGAGCGTGTTCGAGTCGCCCATCTGGAGGAACTCGTCCGTCTCTGCCTGCCACTGGAACACGTCTTGGACGTTGATCTCGTCGTTTTCGGCGTCGTAGTGGTTGATCTCGGTGATCGACTTGTTCCGGCGCACCTTCTTGCCCTGAACGCGGGTGGAGGTCTGGATGGAGACCAGGTCCAGCGCCGTGAACATCGTCTTCGAGACGTTGATCGGGTCGGTGGTGAACCGCTTGAGCACCTCGCCCACGGAGTCGGCGTGGAACGTCGTGTAGGTGGTGTGCCCCGTGGACATCACCTGGAAGGCGGTCCGCCCCTCTTCGCCGCGAATCTCGCCCATCACGATGTAGTCCGGTCGCTGCCGGAGCGCGGCCTCCAGCAGGTCGAACTCGTCGATGTCGCCCTTGTCGTCGTCGGAACAGGAGGGACGGGTGACGGAGGCGATCCAGTTGCGCTGGGGGAGCTCCACCTCGCGAGTGTCCTCGATGGAGACGATCTTCGCGTTCGAGGGAATAAAGAGGGAGACGGCGTTCAGACTCGTCGTCTTCCCGGAAGCGGTACCGCCGGCGAAGATCAGGCTCTTGTGGTTCTCGATCGAGAGCCAGAGGAACGCCATCTCGTCGAGCGAGAAGGTCTTCCAGTTGATCAGGTCGATCGGGGTGAACGGGACGTCGTTGAACTGGCGGATCGTGTAGTTGGTCCCGTGGTCGGAGACTTCGCTCCCGAGCGTGAGCTGCGCGCGCGAGCCGTCCGGGAGGGTGGCGTCTACCTGTGGCCGGCGCTTCGAGATCCCCTTTCCTGACCGCTGGGCGAGCTTCACCACGAAGTCGTCCAGCTCGTCGGTGCCGTGGTGGACGTTCGAGATGATCTGCTCGTACTCGGAGTGGTAGACGAAGACGGGGGAGTTGTAACCGTCACAGGAGATGTCCTCGACGTTGATGTCGTACTTGATCGGGTCGATGCGCTCGTAGCCGACGAAGTCCCGCTTGAGGTAGTACAACAGCTTCTCGACCTGGTGCGCCGAGAGGGTCCGGGCGTCCTCCGCGAGGACGGCCGGCTCGGGGCGGGCGCTGATCTCCGGCGGGTTCGCCGGCGACTCGACCGGGGGCTCGTACCCCAGTGACTCCGCGATCCGCCCGGCGATCCCCTCTGTCGGGTCGATGCCGAACCGGTCGACCAGCGTGTCCGCGATCCCCCGCTCGTCGCCTTCGTCCTCGTAGAGCCCGTAGCGGTCGAGCAGCGTGCGCGCCTCCTCGACTATCACCTCCTCGCGGAACGACTCGTCGCCGCCGGCGATCGACTCGTCGGCGTACTTGATCGAGGTCCGGAGCTTGCCGGTGAGGAACTCCGTGAGGTCCGCCTCGATCTCGGTCCGGTACGGCTGGACGACGTAGTACTTCGCCTCGTTCTCCTTCCGCGACCGGAAGACGATGACGAACGCGTACGGCTTGTTCACCCAGTAGCGCTCCTCCTCGCGGAAGTGCGTCTTCTTCTGTATCGGCACCGCCTTCTCCAGGTCGTACCGGTTCGTCAGGGTGGTGTGACCCTCGTCGGTCGAGAAGAAGGCGTCCTCGTCGAGATCCGGGTTGACGTCGACGGTGCGCTCGTCGACGAGGTCCGCGAGGTCGGCCGCGGCCTCGCCGCCCGCGCCGAGTAGTTCCTCCGTGCGGTCTGGGTCGAAACCCAAGGCCTCCGTCTTGTCCTCGTGGGTGAACGACAGCGGCTCGTCCTCTCCCTCCTCGTTCTCCTCGGTCGGCCGGTTCCCGTCCTCGTCGAGGAAGAACTCCTCGCGGTAGTCGTCCCAGGTGTAGTACCCTTTCAACACGGGGACGGAGTAGGGGTCGTAACGGGCCGCGCACAGGTCCCAGAGGGCGTCGCCGACCGCCGCGGCGGCGCGGAAGCGGTAGTCCGTCTCGCTCGGGTCGAAGCCGAGCAGCGTCGCCGGATCGAACGCGACTCGGTCCCACTCCTCGGGGGTCGGCGGGCGGGACGGGACCGACTCGACATCGGCTCCATGCGCAACGACGACGCCGGAGACGCCCTCGCGACCGACCGACCGGTCGAAGACGGTTCGTGGGATCGGTTCCGCGGCCGCTGCGGTCTCGGCACCGGGACTCGATGTCGCCTCCACGCCGTCGCGTTCGTCCTCGAAGGAGAACGTCGCGTCGTCCGGGTCAGCGTCGGCATCGACCCCCTCTCTTTCTGCGTCGTCGGTGCCGTCGCCGCCTCTCCCGTCGCCGTTGGCACCGTCTCTCTCGCCTTCGGTCTCGTCCTCACCCGCGGCGGCTGCGGGCGGGGTCACCCGCCGATCGCCGGTCGGCACGACGGCGGCACCGCTAAGAACGACCGCGTCGGGACCGACGACGAGCGTCCCTCGATCCGGAGTGCCGTGTCCGGGAACGGCCGTCTCGCCGTCCGCCGCGAACGGCTCGTCGACCCCGGCAGTTCGGATAACCCCGTCGACGCCGTCCGGCAGGTGGAGGGCGACGGCGTCCGCCGGGACTACCGGCGCGTCCGGCACGTCCGCGTACACCCGCGCCGCTGCGTCCTCGTCCCCGCGATCAGCGAGTAGCGTCCGCCACGTGTACCGGTCGGTGACGACCGGCGAGCAGTCGTTCGGTCCGTCCCCCTCCTCGAAAATCACGTTCTCGAACGCTCGGTCGTCCGTTTCGTCTGTTTCGTCCGCCTCGCCCGTCTCGTCCGTCGATACCTCCTCAGCGCCTCGCGTCTCCGGTTCGGCAGGGTCCGCGTCCGAATCGGCTGACCCGGACCCGTCGGACGCCGATCGACCGCCCCCGGTGTCGGATTGGAGGGCGGATCGTTCGACATCCTCGTCGCTCATAGTTCCGGGAACGCGCGGTCCGTTGAAAAAGGTGTCTCGCAAAACACCGCGATTGATAATCGACCGCGGACGGGCGGATTTTAGTCCCCCGCGCGCCGACCCTCCGTCGTGTCACGCTCCGACAGGTTCCCGCGACTCCGCCGACTGCGTCAGCGCGCGGTCAGGCGGCGCGTCCGGGCGGCGATCGCCGAGGAACTGCTCGGAACCCCGCGGAGCCTCGCCGTCGTCTGCGCGTTTACCGCGTTCATGTTCGCGGTGGGAGTCGGGTACTACGCGCCGACCGCGGACGAGGTGCCGGTCGTCCTCTGGCCGCTGTACGCGGACTCCGCGGTCGCGGTCGCGCTCGGCGGCGGCGTCCTCGCCAGCGTCGTCCCGACCGTCCGACGCGGCGGCAGCGTCACCGCGGACGCGCCCACCTCTCGCGGACTCGCGTACCTCCACACGGTCGCGTTCGTCTGGCTGGTCCAGTTCGGGCTCTGGCCGCTGGTGTCGCTCAACCTCGCAGTCGGTCAGTACGTCTCCGCGCCCGACGCGCTGATCTACTACTGGGGCGTGATCGGGACGCACCTGTTGTTCGTCGGGCTCGCGCTCCTGTTCCCTGCGTTCGGCCGCACGACCCGCGGGGCGCTCGCGACCGCGCTGGGGCTCGGCGTCGCGAACGCCGTCGTCGACTACGGACTCGGATATCACCCGCCCCTGTTGTACGAGCCCGGCCCGGGCCTCACCGCCGCGACGCTCGCAATCGCGGTCGGTGCCGTCACGCTCGCAGCGCGCTCGTTCTGTCGGGTGGGTAAGGGACCGGCGTAGTACATCGTCTGAAACGGTAGATCCCCTACACGGTGTTAAATCACAAACAGGATACGCTGATCCGAGCGCAAGCGGTACGAAAGGGCGCGGCGGGATCCACGCGAGCGAACGCAGTGGGCAAGCGTGGAGCCAGTCGCGCCCGTAGCCGAGCGAGGCGAAGGAACGGGCGCGACGGGATTCGAACCCGCGATCGAGAGGTTAGGAACCTCTCGCCCTGTCCGCTAGGCCACGCGCCCAAGACGGGAGGAGAAAACGGGACCGCGGTGATCGGTCGGCGTCGGGGACGACTTACGCGCTGGTTTCTTTGTCGGTCTCGGTCTCGAGGTCGTCGAACTCGTCGTCCTCGTCGTCGAGCGTCGAGTCCGCCTGCCCGCCATCTTGCATGTCTTTCAGCTCCTCTTCGACCTGTTCGCGCCCCTTCCGGAACTCGCCCATCGCCTGCCCGGTCGACCGCGCGAGCTTCGGGATCTTGTTCGCCCCGAACAGCAGGACCAGAACGCGCAGGATGATGAGGAGCTCCGGGCCCGCCGGAATGCCGCCGATCAGTGGAATCGCACTTATCATCTCTACTCCGCTCTAGCCCTGTGGCGACTATAGTCTTTTTGCCTTATCGGGTCGGCGCGGGCGCCGCGCACGGCCGCAGCGAACGCGAGCGAACGGCGCCGCCGCTCGGTAAGCGAATGGCTGAGATCTGTCGTCAGCACCCGGGAGGACCGAATCAGTCGGAACGCGCGAGCCGTGCGAAGTACCAGTCGCCGTCGTAGCGGACGAGCGGAGCGACGCCCTCCTCCGTCGCGATCGCGTCGATGACGGCCGCGAACGCGTCGGAGTGCGGCGGGGCCTCCGCGTGCTCCGAGTCGATCGCCGCGTCGAGGACCGCGCGTTGGTCCGCGGTCGGGTCGTCGATCGATCGGCCGCGCTCCTCGCCGACGGCCCGGCGGAAGTCGCGCTGCGACGAGGCGACGCGGTCGGCGCGGACGGCGACGGTCCGCACCTCGACCGACCGCTCCCCGTCGAACGCGAACCGCAGCAGCTCGCCGTCCCACTCGACCCGCTGGTCGTCGTTCCCGGGGACGAACAGCGAGCGCTCTCGCCGCTCGGCGGACGCGTACGCGAACTTGACCCCGAACGGCGGGTAGTGCGGCGCGTGGACGAGCGACGCGTCCCCGAGCGCGTCGAGGACCGTGTCCCGGTCGTGGTCCGGGAGGTCCGCGAAGGGGACGCTCGACGGGGGACCGAGGAGGAAGGAGTCGACGGCGTCGACCTCCACCGTGTACGCGTAGCCCGGTGCCGCGACGGAATCGACCGTCTCGGTTTCGATCCGGTAGTACTCGGGGCCGTCGGTGACGACGTACGGTGCCGAGACGCCGGGCCCGTAGTACCCGTCGACGGTCCCTTCTCCGCCGTCGATCGCGGTCCGGACGGCCGTCCGTCCCGCGTGTCCGACGAAGTCGACTGGGGTGCTAAACTCGTTTGAGACGCCGACCAGCGAGGCCTCGTCGAGCCTGAGCACCGTCTCCGTGCGGGGGGCGTCTCCGCCGTCGTCCGTGAAACAGCCCGACAGCGTCGTCAGCGATGCGGTCGCCGTGAGCAGTGCCACCGTTCGACGTGAGAGGCGGCGTGGAGGGCCGGACATCACCTGTCCTGCGTCGGTGGTACACTTAATTCTCCCCCCGGCTCGCCGATCTGGCGCCCTCCGGCGTCACACGACGCGAGTCGGTACCCGAGCCGGCGGCCGAGTGCCGCCGCCGAAACGGTGATACGCCCGGCCGACGACGACCCGGTATGCCAGACGTCGGCGACGACGCCCCAGACTTCACCGGATCGGTCGTGGACGGCGACATCGAGCCGTTCGAACTCTCCGAGCACGTCGGCGACGAGCCGGTCGTGCTCGCCTTCTTCCCCGCCGCCTTCTCGAACACCTGTACCGACGAGATGGAGGCGCTACGGGACGGGTTCGACCGCGACGACTGTACGCTGTTCGGCGTGAGCACCGACCTCCCGCACGCGCTCGTCGCCTACCGCGTTCAGTACGACCTCCCGTTCGCGCTCGTCGCCGACCCGGACCACCGCGCGGTCGAGGCGTACGACGTCGTCGAGGACTTCGCACACTACGGCGTGGAGACCGTCGCGCAGCGCGCGGTCTTCGTGATCGACGCCGACGGGACTGTGACGTATCGCTGGCTCGCGGACAACGCCGGGCAGGAGCCGGACTACGACGCGCTCGCCGAGGCGGTGGCGGACGCGGCCGCCTGACCGGAGGGCGAACCGAGCGGTCGGGCGGGTCGCGCTCAGGCCGGGTCGCGCAGCGAGTCGAGCGCCTCGGGGTTCTCCATCGACGAGAGGTCGCCCGGGTCCTCGTCGTTGTACACCGACTCGATCGCGCGACGGATGATCTTCCCCGACTGCGTCTTCGGGAAGGCCTCGACGAACAGGAGTTCGCGCGGCCGGAACGGCTTGCCGTGTTCGTCGCCGACCAGCGCCCGGAGCTCCTCGCGGAGGTCGTCGCTCGGGTCGGCGCCCGGTTCGAGGACGACGTACGCGACGACCGCGGTCCCGGTGGTGTCGTCGGGGACGCCGACGGCCGCGGCCTGATTGACCGCGTCGTGGTCGATGAGGACGCCCTCGATCTCGGCCGGGCCGACCTTCCGCCCCGCGACGTTGAGCGCGTCGTCGGCGCGGCCGTGGAGGAACCAGAAGCCGTCCTCGTCCTTCTGCGCGAAGTCGCCGTGGTCCCACAGGTCGGGCCACGTCGACCAGTACTCGTTCAGGTAGCGCTCGTCGCCCGACCACAGCGACTTCGTCATCGACGGGCAGGAGTCGCGCGCGACGAGATAGCCGCGCTCGCCCGACTCCCGCACCGACTCGCCCGACTCGTCGACGATGTCGATGTCCATCCCGAGTCCCGGCCCGCCGAGGGTACAGGGCTTGAGGGGTTGGTTCGGCATCGGCATCAGGAAGCAGCCGCAGATCTCCGTCCCGCCGGAGATGTTGATTACCGGGCAGTCGCCCCCGCCGACCGCGTCGTGGAACCAACGCCACGACTCTGGGTCCCACGGTTCGCCGGTAGAGCCGAGGATACGGAGCGAGGAGAGGTCGTGCTCGTCGACCCACTCGTCCCCGTGCTTTCGGAGCGCGCGGATCGCGGTCGGCGAGATGCCGAACTGCGTGATCCCGTGCCGGTCGATCAGCTCCCAGAAGCGGTCGGGCTCCGGGTGGTCGGGCGCGCCCTCGTACATCACCACCGTGCCGCCGAACGCGTGGTTGCCGATCAGCGTCCACGGCCCCATCATCCAGCCGATGTCGGAGACCCAGAAGAACCGGTCAGCGGGCTTCTGGTCGAAGCCGAAGTGGATCTCCTTCGCGCACTGCGTGAGGACGCCGGCGTGGGTGTGGACGATCCCCTTCGGCTCGCCCGTCGTCCCCGAGGAGTACAGCAGCATGGACTCCTGGTCGCTCGGGAGCCGCTTCGTCTCGAACGACGACGGCTGCGAGCCGACCGCCTCGTCCCAAGTTCGGTCGCGCTCGTCGTTCCACGGGACCGGGTCGACGTCGCTCCCGCTGTCAGCGGAGTCGGCCGCGGGCGTCGCCCCCAGCCGGTCGTACACGACCACGTCCTCGACGTGACCCGCGTCGGCGACAGCCTCGTCGGCGGTCCCCTTCAGCCGGACGCCGTCGCCCCGGCGGTAGAACCCGTCGCCGGTGAACAGGACGGACGGCTCCGCGTCGTCGATCCGCGTCGCGGTCGCCTCGCGGCCGAACCCGGAGAAGATCGGCACGGCGATCGCACCGACCTTCAGGCAGCCGTAGAGGATCGAGACGACCTCGGGCACCATCGGCATATACAGCCCGACGGTGTCGCCGGTCTCGATCCCCGCCTCGGTCAGGTAGTTCGCGACGCGGTCGCTCTGCCGGCGGAGCTCGTGGAACGTGATCTCCCGGACGTCTCCGGGCTCGCCCTCCCAGATCAGCGCGACGCGGTTGCGGTTCGGCGAGTCGACGGCAGCGTGGCGGTCGACGACGTTGTGCGCGACGTTGACCTCGCCGCCGAGGTACCAGTCCGAGAACTGCGGCCCGTCGGCGTCGTCCCGGACCGCGTCGTAGTCGGTGAAGAACTCGATGTCGAGATAGTCGACGATCTCGTCCCAGAACCAGTCGACGCCCGACGCGGGCTCGCCCGGGACCTCCGAGGTGGTGCGCTCGATGAGCTCCTCGTAGTCGTCGATCCCATACTCGCGCATGAACGCGGCGACGTTCGTCGACTCGGCGAACGCCTCGCTCGGTTCGTGTACGACCTCGTCTATCCCCTCGTACTCGTCCATCTCGCTCGGTGATTTTCGCGGCGACAGTAAGTAACTTTCCTGAAGGACTCGCCGGAGGTGTGCGTACTCGCCCGCGACCTCGACGGTCCCGCCACGTCCACCGGTGCGTCGCCGTCGTCGCGGACCGGCAGGTCGAGGCGGCTCGGCTCGGCACTGTTCCGTCCGAGGCAGCCGGCAGTCGCGCCGGCGAGCGCACCGATTCCCGCGGCGAGGTCGCTGCGTCGTTCCGTGGGCATCGCTCGTCGCGACGGAAGTTCAAGCCCGCACAGAGGACCGGTGGCGCCTGGAAAGCGAACGGACGCCGCCGAGCGCGGTGCCTACTCGTCGTCCGTCTCCGCCTCGTCGTCGCCGTCCGCGGCGGCGTGGATCGACTCGGGGACGATGTCGACGGAGGCGACCTCGTCGTCGGGGTCGAGGTTCATCACGATGACGCCCTTCGTGTTGCGACTCACCGTCGATACCTCCTCGACGCGGGTTCGCATGATCTGACCGTCGGCGCTCATGGCGATCAGGTGGTCGCCGTGGGTCACCGCCTCGATGGCGACGACCTCGCCGTTCCGGTCGCCGGTCTTGATGTCGACGAGCCCCTTCCCGTTCCGCGACTGCGGGCGGTACTCGTCGAGGTCGGAGCGCTTCCCGTAGCCGTTCTCGGTGACGGTGAGCACCCAGTTGTGGTACTCGTCGTCGATGGCGGCGACGCCCGCGACGGCGTCGCCCTCGCGGAGGTCGATGCCGATCACGCCGCGGGCCGTCCGGCCCATGGCGCGCGCCTCGGACTCCTCGAACCGGATCGCCATCCCGTCCCGGCTGCCGATGACGATGTCCGTGTCGCCGTCGGTCACCTCGACGTCGACGAGTTCGTCGCCGTCCTCCAGCCGGATCGCCCGGATCCCGGTCGAGCGGATGTTCCCGAACTCGTCGACCGCGGTCCGCTTGATGTAGCCGCCGCGGGTGACCATCGTGAGGAACTCGTCGTCGTCCAAGTCCTCGGTGTTGACGACCGACTCGATCTCCTCGCCGTCGTCGAGGTCGAGGAGGTTGACCGCGGACTTCCCGCGCGCCGTGCGAGACATCTCCGGGATCTCGTAGGTCTTCAGCTCGTAGATCTGACCGTGGTTCGTGAACACGAGGAGGTAGTCGTGGGAGTTGGCCGCGAACACCGAGGAGACGCGGTCCCCCTCTTTGAGCCCCGTGCCGATGATCCCCTTGCCGCCGCGGTTCTGCGCGCGGAACGTGTCGAGCGACATCCGCTTGATGTAGTCGTCCTCGCTCATCACGACGACGCACTCCTCCTCCGGGATGAGGTCCTCGTGGGTCACGTCGCCCGCGTCCTCGATGAAGCTCGTCCGGCGCTCGTCGTCGTACTCGGCTTTGATCTCCTGAAGCTCGTCGACGATCACCTGATCGAGCTCGGCGGGGTCGGCGAGGATCGTCTCCAGCCGCTCGATACGCGCCTTCACCTCCTCGTACTCCGACTCGATCTCCGCCGTCTCCATCGACGTGAGCGAGCCGAGCTGCATCCGGACGATGTGGGCCGCCTGCGCCTCGGTGAAGTCGAACGCCGACTCCAGCGCGGCCTTCGCGGCGTCGCGGTCGTCGGAGTCCTGGATCGTCTCGACGACGCTGTCGACGTTGTCGAGGGCCTTCAGCCGCCCTTCGAGGATGTGTGCGCGGTCCTCGCGCTCGGCGAGCTCGTGTTCGGAGCGCCGGCGCACCACCTCGCGGCGGTGGTCGACGTAGTGTTCGAGCGTCTGCTTGAGGTCCAGCACCTGCGGCGAGCCGTCGACCAGAGCGAGGTTGATGACGCCGAACGTGCGTTCGAGGTGGCTCTCCAGCAGCTGGTTCTTGACGACTTCCGCCATCGCGTCGCGCTTGAGCTCGACGACGATCCGGATCCCGTCGCGGTCCGACTCGTCGCGCAGGTCGCGGATCCCTTCGATCGCGCCCTCGTTGACGTCCTCGGCGATGCGCTCGACGAGCCGCGACTTGTTCTGCTGGAAGGGGAGCTCGCTGATGACGATCCGTCCCTCCTCCTCGTGGACCTCGAACTCCGCGCGGACGCGGATCCGTCCGCGCCCCGTCTTGTACGCCTTGTGGACCGCGTTCCGCCCGACGATGTTCGCGCCGGTCGGGAAGTCCGGCCCCTTGACGTGTTCCATCAGATCCTCGACGGTCGCGTCGGGGGTCTCTATCAGCTCGACGGTGGCGTCGATCACCTCGCCGAGGTTGTGGGGCGGGATGTTCGTCGACATTCCGACGGCGATACCCGACGAGCCGTTGACGAGCAGGTTCGGGAACGCCGCGGGCAGCACCTCCGGCTCCTCGAGGCGGTCGTCGTAGTTCGCCTGGAAGTCGACGGTGTCGCGCTCGATGTCCGCCATGAGCTCCTCGGCGATGGGGGCCATCCGGGCCTCCGTGTACCGCATCGCGGCCGGCGGGTCGCCGTCGACGGAGCCGAAGTTCCCCTGCCCGTCGACCAAGGGGTAGCGCATCGAGAAGTCCTGCGCCATCCGGGCGAGGGTGTCGTAGATGGCGCTGTCGCCGTGCGGGTGGTAATCGCCCATCGTCTCGCCGACGACGGAGGAAGACTTGCGGTGCGCGGAGTTGCTCGTTACGCCCGCCTCGTTCATCGCGAAGAGGATCCGGCGGTGGACGGGTTTGAGCCCGTCGCGCACGTCGGGGAGCGCGCGACCCGCGATGACGGACATCGCGTAGTCGATGTACGACTGCTCCATCTCGTCTTCGATGCGGGCGTTCGTCACCTGCGCTGCGCGGACGTCGCCGGGGTCGGCGTCGGGAGTCTCCGAGCTCATATGTCCACCCACTCCGCTTCGGTCGCGTGCTCCTTGATGAACTGCTTGCGCGGCTCGACCGCGTCACCCATCAGCACGTTGAACATGCGGTCCGCGGCGGCCGCGTCGTCGATGGCGATGCGCTTGAGCCGGCGGTTCGTCGGGTCCATCGTGGTGTCCCACAGCTGGTCGGGGTTCATCTCGCCGAGCCCCTTGAACCGCTGGACCTGCGTGGGGTTGCCGTCGCACTCCTCCTCGACGATGCGGTCGCGCTCCGCCTCGGTCATGGCGTCGTACGTCTCGCCGCGGTACCGGACGCGGTACAGCGGGGGCTGGGCCGCGTACACGTAGCCGGCCTCCAGAAGTGGCTTCATGTGCCGATAGAGGAGCGTGAGGAGCAGCGTCCGGATGTGGGCGCCGTCGACGTCGGCGTCCGTCATCAGGATGATCTTGTTGTACCGGACGTCGTCGAGGTCGAACTCCTCGCCGATGCCCGCGCCGATCGCGGTGATCAGCGCGCGGATCTCGTCGTTCTCTAGGATGCGGTCGAGGCGGTGTTTCTCGACGTTGAGGATTTTCCCCTTCAGCGGGAGGATCGCCTGGTTCTCGCGGTTCCGGCCCTGCTTGGCCGAGCCGCCCGCGGAGTCGCCCTCGACGACGAACAGCTCCGCCTCGGTCGGGTCGCGGGTCTGGCAGTCCGCCAGCTTACCGGGGAGCGCGGTCGACTCCAGCGCCGACTTGCGGCGGGTGAGCTCCTCGGCCTTCTTCGCGGCCTTCCGCGCGCGCGCCGCCTCCGCGGCCTTGTGGACGACCTTCTCGGCGGTGTCGGGGTTCTCCTCGAAGAAGGTGCCGAGCTTCTCGTGGGTCGCGGACTCGACGACGCCGCGGACCTCGCTGTTGCCGAGTTTCGTCTTCGTCTGCCCCTCGAACTGCGGGTCCGGGTGTTTCACCGAGACGACCGCCGTGAGCCCCTCGCGGACGTCTTCGCCCTTGAGGTTGGCGTCGAGGTCGTTGACGAGTCCTTGTTCGTTGGCGTAGTCGTTGACGGTCCGCGTGAGGGCGGTCTTGAAGCCGGTGAGGTGGGTGCCGCCCTCGCGGGTGTTGATGTTGTTGGCGAACGCGTGGACGGAGCCCTGGAGCTCCTCGGTCGCCTGCATCGCGACCTCGACGTGGACGCCGTCGGTCTCGCCCTCGAAGTAGATGACCTCCTTGTGGATCGGCGAGCGCGTCTCGTTGAGGTACTCGACGAACTCGCGGATGCCGCCGTCGTAGCGGAACGTCTCCTCGCTGTCGTCGCGGTCGTCGGCCAGGCGGATCTCGACACCGGAGTTGAGGAAGGCGAGCTCGCGGAGTCGGTTCGCGAGCGTGGAGGTCTGGAACTCCGTCGTCTCGAATATCTCCTCGTCGGGCCAGAACCGGATCTCGGTCCCGGTCGACTCGCCGGCGTCCATGTCGCGGACGCGCTCGAAGCCGTCCTCGTCGGGTTCGCCGCGCGCGAACCGGTGGCGGAAGACGCCGCCGTCACGTTTGACCTCGACCTCGAGCCGCTCGGAGAGGGCGTTGACGACGCTGACGCCGACGCCGTGGAGCCCGCCGGAGACCTGGTACGACTTGGAGTCGAACTTCCCGCCGGCGTGGAGGACCGTCAGGATGACCTCGAGCGCGGGGCGGTCGTACTCCTCGTGAGTGTCGACGGGGATGCCGCGCCCGTCGTCGCTGACGGAGACGGAGCCGTCGTCGTGGATCCGTACCTCGATCTCCTCGCAGTAGCCCGCGAGGGCCTCGTCGATGGAGTTGTCGACGACCTCGTAGACGAGATGGTGGAGCCCCCGACCGTCCGTGGACCCGATGTACATCGCCGGTCGCTTACGGACGGCCTGTAGGCCTTCGAGGACCTGAATTTGGCCGGCTCCGTATTCGCTCTGCTCTGACATAGGAACTTACACTCGCTAGTCGCTGTCGGGTTATAAACCCGGCGCACGCGCGCGTGTGAGCCCCCGACGGCGACGTGTGCCTAGCTCTCCCACAGCTACAAACCGCGCCCTCGCGTACCCGTCGCCGATGCTACCGATCGCGGACTCCTTCGACCACGTTCACCGCGGCTGCGAGATCCGGTACGGGCGGGGACGAGTCGCCGACCTCGGCGCCTGGCTCGGCGATCGCGGCCTCGACGGCGCGCTCGTCGTCTGCGGCTCGAACACCGGCGCGAACAACGCCCTGATGGATCCGGTCCGAGACGGCCTCGGCGACCGACTCGTCGGCGTCTTCGACGGGACAACGCCAGACAAGCGGGTCGAGACCGCCTACGACCTCCTCGACGCGCGGGCCGAGGCGGACGCGGACGTCCTCGTCGCGGTCGGCGGCGGCGCCAGCCTCGACGTCGCGAGACAGGCGACGCTGCTCGCGGCCGACGGCCGGGATCTCGACGCCCTCCGCGGCGACGCGGAGGCCGGCGCAGACGCGCTCGGCGACCTTGCGCCTGAGAGCGGCCCCGCCCTCCCGGCTGTCGTCGTGCCGACGACATTCGCGGGCGCGGACGTCTCGACAGGCGGCTCGCTGGAGGTCCTCTCGGCCGACGAGTCGCCGACCGGACAGCCGGTGACCGTCAGCGGGAGCGGCGCGTGGCCGATCGTCGACGTGGCCGACCCGGCGCTGTTCGAGACGACGCCGGCCTCGGTGCTGGCCGGGTCGGCGATGAACGGGTTCGACAAGGGGATCGAGACGCCGTACGCCCGCGACGCCTCCCCGGTGAGCGACGCGGCCGCGGTCCACGGACTCCGCCTCCTCTCGGACGCGCTCCCCCGCGTGGCCGGCGACCGACCGGGCGGCGAGGACGCGATGGACCGCGCGGTCGTGGGGTCGCTGCTCGTCCAGCTCGACTCCAAGATCAGCGTGATCCACGCGTTCGGCCACGGGTTCGCGCGGCGATACGAGGTTCAGCAGGGCGCGATCCACGCCGTCGTCGCGCCGCACGCGCTGGCGTACCTCTTCGACGAGGTCGACGCGAGCCGGCGGGCGCTGGCCGCCGGGCTCGGGATCCGGACCGGCGGCCGCGACGACGCAGCGATCGCCGAGGATGTCGTCGCGGCCGTCGCCGAGGTCCGGAACGCGCTCGATGTCCCGAGCCGCCTCCGGGATCTCCCCGAGACCGACGAGGACGACCTCCCGGCGATCGCCGAGTTCGTCGCCGAGGACCCGCCGATGGAGCGCGCGCCGGCCGACCTCGACGCGACTCCCGAGGAGATCCTCGGCGTGTTGCGGGCGGCGTGGTAAGGCCGGGGAGACGGCCTATCCGTCGGACGACTCGGCCCCGTACGTCTCAAGCGAGGTCAACCGCCCGGCCTCGGTCTCGAACACGTCGACGAACGCGAACAGCACGTCGCCGTCAGCGTCACGGAGGCGGCCGCGGACCGCGACGCCGGGACCCGACGGATAGACGCGGTCGACCGCGTGGGTCGTGTCGGTGTTCGGCCGCCCGTCTCGCATGAACGCGACGAACCGGTCGCGTCCCTCGAACGTCCTGTCGCCGCGCCGCTGGACGAATTCGGGGTCGAGCAGCGACGCGAGCCGCTCGTACTCGCCAGCGTCGATCGCGTCGTAGTAGGCCCGGGCGAGCGCGGCGGGGTCGGCGCTTTCGCCCGCCGGATCTCCGCTATCCGCGTCGGCGTTCGCTCTGCTGTCCGCGTCGGCGTTCGCTCCGCTGTCGGGGGCGTTCGCTCCGCGCTCTGCGTCGTCCGCCTCACGCCGCGAGGGCATCGAACTCCTCGGCTGAGGTCCGGGTTCCCTTCGAGATGATCACGTCGCCGCCCCGCAGCGTGGTGTCGATGTCGTGGCCGACCAGCCACCCCTCGTCCGGGCGGCGGATCGCGAGGACGCTCGTCGAGATGTCGGTCGCGGGCACGCCGTCGGCGACGGCGGTCCCGTCGAGTTCGCTCCCCTCGACGACGACGGTCCGGGTGATTATCTCGTCGGACTCCTGGACCGCCATCTCCACGACCGGGTGGACGTCGAGGTCACGGAGGACTCCCTCGGTGATCGCCAGCGCGGCGTCGGATATCTCCTCGGTCGCGACGCCGAGGTGGATGAGTCCCCGCAGCGACACCGGGTCGTCGGCCTCGGCCGCGGCGCGGAGCGTCCACGCCTCGAACCGCGACTGGAGCGCGTCCACCTCGATCTCGAGGTTGCTCACCTCCTCGGCCAGCTCCTCGTTGTCGAAGAGGACCGACCCGTACGCGAGGTCGACGGCGAGCTCGGAGAGGTTCTTCATCAACACGATCGAGTCGACCGCGCGCTCCAAGTCGTCGATCGCCGGCTCGGGCGCGGGCTCGGGCTCGAACGGGTCGCCGCTCAGCTCGGGGTACACGTCCTCGACGCCCGCTTCGGGCCCCCGAAGCAGAGTCACGTCGCCGGGCGCTAACCGGGTGGTCGGTCCGGGGTTGAGGATCCAGTCCTCGTCGCGCCGGACCGCGATGACGCGGACGCCGGTCTCCGATTCGAGGTCGATATCGTCCAGCGTCCGGCCGGCGTACGCGGACTCGCCCCGCACGGTCCCGCGGACGAGCGTCTCCACGCCCGCGGAGAGCGCGCCCCGCATCGCCTCGGGGAGCCCGATCTCCTCGGTGACGATCTTGGCGATGTCGCCCGCGGCGTCGGCGACCTTGTCGGCGGCCGCGATGACGCCGAGCACGGGCGCGAGCGTCTCCGCCTCGTTCGGGTTCCGCGCGGCGAGCATCAGGCTCATCCGGGCGCGCATCTGGAGCACGTCCATCCGGTGTTCCAGCTCGACGACCTCGTGCGCGACCGTCGGGCTCGCGTGGAGAACCGCCGAATAAGACAGATCGATCAACAGCTCCGCGCTGTCCTTCATCTCGACGAGCAGGTCCTTGACGCTCGTCGGCTCGTAGCGGACCGTGCGCTCGTCGAATCGTCCCATGTGACTCCCTCTCCGGCACCGAGTAAAAGGCTTGTTGCGGGAGTTCGAACGGTCGGAGCGGAGGAGACGACCGCCGCGTCAGAGCGCGTCGCCGGCGACGTAGCCCGGCGCATCCTCTGGCGATTCCGTGCCGTCGCCGACGGGCGCGGCGAGGTCGACGAGCGCGAGCCATCCCAGCAGCCGGGCCGCGCGGCCCCGCCACGTCGCCTCCCAGTCGGGATCGCGGGCCCTGTCGTGCCGCGGAACTCGGTCGCGGGTCGCGGCGAAGAGGTCGGGGGCGGTCAGCGGGTCGTCGGTCGAGGCCTCCCGCAGCGCCGCGAGCGCCTCGGGGCCGAACAGGACCTCCTCTCGGAGCCCCTCGCGGACGCGCTCCGGCGTCGGCTCGGCGTCGGCGCGGACGAACCCCCGAGAGGTGTCCTCGGCGAGGTCGAGCGCGCGCAGGAACGCGAGCCAGTCGTTCGCGGTCTGACGGTCGGGGAGGTCGCGTCGCCGCCGGAGGCGGGCGCAGCAGTCGTCGGCGGTACCCGGGACGAGCGGGACCGCGCGCTGGTACTCGCGGAGGGCGTCGAGGTCGGCCGGGGGTTCGGGGACGGGTTTGAGTCGCATCAGTCGGGGACGCTCGCGGCGTCAGCGGTAGCCGAACGACTCGGCGAGCAGCTCCTCGTCGGTCTCACCGACGGTGTAGACGGGGCCGTCGACGACGTCGACGGTGACCCGCGCCGGGGCGAACACGCTCTCGGGCACGTCGTAGAAGTCCCAGTCGGCGTCCTCGAACACCTCAACGAAGGGGGTGCCGTACTCCTCGCCCGCGGTCGAGACAATCTCGCCGAAGCGGTCGTCGTCGCGCGCGACCTGGAGGTGGACCTCGCCGCCGTACGCCAAGGCGTCGTTGGTCCGGCCCATCGCCTCGGTCTCGTCGCGGGTCGGGGGCGCGAGCGGCGCGGAGCCGGAGGCGTGGAGCACGTCCGTGGGCTCGTATCCGACCTCCAACAGGCGGAAGACGGCGAGTTCAGCGGCGCGGGCCGCGGTAGTGACGGAGCCCGCGGTCGAGCCGGTGGCGAACGTCGGGAGGAACACGCCGTCGGTGTCGACCTCGGCCAGCTCGGCGACCTGTTCGGCGACCTCCTCGTCGGGGAGCGCCGTCGACTCGACCGCCAGCGTGGCGAACTCGGAGGAGTCGTAGTAGCCGACGCGCTCGAACTCGGTCTCGCGGCCGACGAGCGCGCGGGCGGGGCCGGAACCCAGCCCCTCGAAGCCGCCCTCGGTCGTCAGCTCCCAGCCGGCCTTCTGCGAGCAGAGCAGCGCGACCGCGGGGTGGTCCGTCGACAGCTCGACGTACTGGCGCGGCGCGCCGGCGAGCCGGCCCATTCGCGTCTGGAGGTTCGCGAGCCCGGCGGTCTGGATCTCCGCGAGCAGGAGTCCCGCCTCGACGCCGCCGGCCGCGTCGACGCCGAAGTCGACGACGGTGGCGCCGTTGTCCAGCTCGTAGCCGACGACGTCCAGCTCGCCGGCGAAGTCGAGCGCCTCGTCGACCAGCTCGATCGCGGTCCGATTGATGCTTTCCATAAACGAGCGTACTCGCTCCCCGTTTAAGGGGTTTGGCTGTTCGGTTCGGGGCGTCGCAAGAGATCCGGTGGACGTTACTTATAAACAACCGAGGCGGTGGCGCGTGCCTCCGAACGCCCGCAGGGCGTGAGGAGCACGCGCGAGGGAGTCGCTCGCCCGCGGCGAGCGACGCGGCTGGGGAGGTGTGAGGCTGCGGTGCTGCGCGTTCCCGCGAGCGAAGCGAGCGGGAGCACGGAAGTCGCAGCCCGCGCAGCAAAGCGAGCAGGAACGTCTTCCGGTGGGGGTTTGCCGGTGTCCGTCGCCGGTCCACCAGCGACTATTTAGAATTGAGCGAGCGCGATTTCGGGAGCGTTCGACCGAAATGCTTCGTGAGCCGGATATAAGCGAGCGTTCCGAGTCGTCACCAGAAGCCGTCGGAGTCGCTCGGGCCGCCGGCCTCGCCGGGGCCGCTCGGACCGCGGGGCCCGCTCGGTCTCGGATCGGGGTTGATCTCGACGGGGGCAGACTCAGCCCGCGGGTCGATCTCGCGCCCCTCGTCGTAGCGGACGAACGAGAGGTAGAACGCCTCGCCGCAGCCGACGCCCTCGGCGTCCGGCTCGCGGTACGGCTCGTCGCCGCCGACATCGGTGCCGCGCACGCCGTCGTGCGGGTCCCACTCGACGCCGTCGCTCTCGCCGCAGACGAACCGGACGCCGTCGGCGTCGGCGGTGTCGCCGTCTTCGGTCGCCTCGTCGGCGTCGAACGGCTCGGTCGGCGCGACGTACGTCCACCCCTCCAGCGGGTACGGCGTCACCGACTTGTCCGCGAGGTACCCCTCGCGTTCGAGCGCGACGAGCGTCCCGCAGTGGGGACAGTAGTACGTGACCGGGTAGCTCATACGTCTCGTAGGGGACCCGTTTATAAACAGCCGTCGCCGCCGCGTCAGCTATTTGATCGCTCGGGCCGACGATTCGATATCTCATCCGATACCACTCCTGACAGCTCGGACGCATCGGACGACTCGTCCGGCCCCGTTACCCGCCGCCGGCTCCTCTACGGCGTCGCGGGCGGCGTCGGTCTCCTCGGGGGCGGCGGACTGTACGTCGCCAACGCGCTCGACGGCGACTTCGGCGGGTACGAGGCGCCAGAGTCACAGCCGATGGTCTCCACCCGAGGGCGGCTCGACGCCGACGAGCCGACGACGCGCTCGGGGTCGTGGGAGTTCGGCGGCAGCGACGCGGTGGTCCTGTACGTCCACGGCCTCGGCGCGGACGCAGAGTCGGCCCGCGATCAGGCGTACGCGGCGCGATTGGGGCTGGCGGCGGCGTCGGACTCGGCGGGCGGCGACGACGCGGCGGCGAGCGTCCCGCCCGTGATCGGCTACTCGTGGTCGTCGAACGACGACTGGGGACCGGCGAAGCGCACCGCCGACGCCAACGCCGCCCCGCTCGCCGACTGGCTGACGGCGTGGGCGGACGAGGACGGCCGTCCGGCCCACGTGTTCGCGCACTCGCTCGGCGCTCGCGTGACCGGAGCGACGCTGCGCGAGCTCGCGGACAGGGGGCGGACGGACGCCCTCGCGTCGGTGTCGCTGTTCGGCGGGGCGATCCCGCACGACAGCGTCGGGACCGACGGGGCGTACGGGGCGGCAATTGGGGCGCTCGACGCGCCCCTCTACAACTTCCACAGCCGGAACGACCGCGTCCTCGGGTGGGCGTACCGCGCCTCCGACCGGACCCGGGCGGTCGGCCACGGCGGGCTGTCCGGCGCCGCGACCGCGCCGGACGGCTACGCCGACATCGACGTCAGCGATCTGGTGGCGGACCACTACTCGTACCTCGAACCGAACGCGGGCAGTCTGCCGCGCGCGATCGGCCGGATCGGGTTCGAGTAGTGCGACGGCGCACTCCGGGGCGCCTCGCCGCCGACTCGCCCCCGGAACCCCTTTTACCGGCGCGGTCGACCCTTCGGGCATGATCGACGAGACCGTCGCCGAGATCCGGGCGATGCGGACCCACAGCACGTCCGCGGTGGCCGTGAAGGCGACGCGGTCGCTCGCGGACCTGTTAGACCGGGAGTACGTGACCGTCGACGAGTTCGAGCGCGACCTCGAACACAACGCGGGCGTGCTGCGCCGGTCGAACCCCTCCCACGCCGCGCTCCACAACGCGATGCGCGAGGTCGAGCGATCCATCGTCGGCGAGGCGACGAGCGTCGAGGGCGCGAAGCAGCTGTTGGAGGACGTGATCGCCCGCGTCGTCGACGACATCGAGACGGCGAAGGGCGAGGCGGCCGCCAACGCGGCCGAGCACATCGAGGACGGCGACACGCTGCTCGTCCACGACTACTCCACGACGGTGCTGGAGGCGATCGAGAACGCCGCGCGCGACGGGGCGCACCTGACCGTCTACGTCACCGAGGCGCGCCCGCGGACGCTCGGCCGCAAGACCGCGCGGATTCTCGCCGGGGTGTCCCGCGTCGACGTCCGCATGGTCGTCGACAGCGCGATGGGGTACGCGCTTCGCGACTGCGACCGCGTCCTGCTCGGTATCACCTGTATTACCGGGGGAACCTACTACAACCGGATCGGCACGTTCCCCCTCGTCGTCACGGCGCGCGAGCTCGGCGTCCCAGTCACCGCGGTCGGCTCGGGCGCGAAGACGATCGAGGAGTTCCGGTTCGAGAACGAGTTCCGCGACGCCGTCGAGGTGATGCGCGAACCCGTCGAGGACGTCGAGATCGAGAACCCGAGCTACGACGCCACCCCGATCGGGATGATCGACACCGTGATCACCGACGACGGCGTCCGGGACTGAGGGCCCGACGAGGCGAGAAGACGAGCGCTGCCGGCGAACCCCGTCGAGCGGACAAAAGCGCTTTGTGTGTGTACCGTGTTAACAGGCGTAATGAGCGTTCGTACGGGTTCGACGACGGTGTTTCAGATCCCCGATCAGGGGGTGACGGCGGCGGGGTGTTCGAGCGGCTGGTGCGACCTGTGGGCGGTCGCGACCGATCCGGGCGTGCTGACGGCGGTCGCGATCGTCGGTCTCGCCGCGCTGGTCGCGTTCGCGTACGTCCGGGACGCCGAGGCGGCCTGTCACCGCGAGCGACGCCGCGTCCTCGACGAGCGGGACGCGTTCGAGTCGTTCGCGGACCGCGTGGCCGACATCGACACCATCTCGGCCGCGACGGACTCGACGCCGTCCGGCGTGCCGGCCGGCTCGCTCCGCGGAATGGGCGCTCCCGGCGACGGGGTCCGCGGCCCCGGCGGCGGATCGCCCGGGAGCAGCGTCAGCCTCAGACAGGTGATGGCCGCGTACGACGACACCGTGCTGTCGCTCCCTCACTACCGGGCCGAGTACGACGGGACGCCCGCGGAGGGCCTGGCGGCCGAACGCGGTCCGGACGCCGTGACCGCGCTGGCGTCGGACGGGGGGCTCTCGGGCGCCGCGCAGTCGGCGCTCGTCGACCGGAGCCGCCGCGCCGTCGACGCCCGCGAACGCCTCGCCGACGCGATCGACGAAGAGATCGACGCGATCGGCGACAGGGAGTCGGCGCTGTCGGCGATCGACCGCCGTCGCCGCCGGCTGCTCGGTCACTTAGACGGGGTCCGACCCGGCTGCGAGGCCGAGGCCGCCGTCGACGTCTGGAGCCGGCTGACGGAACTCGAAGGGGAGTGCGACGACCTCGCCGCCGACCGACAGCGCTCGTTGGACGATCCCCCGTTGACGCCGCGCACGCCGCTCGACGCCGACCGCGAACGGCCGTTCTACGCCTACCTCTACGGCCCGACCGACGGGCCGCGGTACCCGGTGTTGGCCCAGATCGCGGAGGTCGCAGACCGGATCCGCGCGGATAAGGACCGCGTCGGGGGACGAATCGCCCGCGGCCGCTGACTCTCCCGGGCGCCCCAGACCGGCGGAAACTCCAAACTACCGGATTGTTTATGAAGGTAGGGCGGGTCTGGGGGGGTATGAGTTGGCAGGAGGCGGAACGAGCGTTCACGGACGACGCCATCGCCCGAGAGACGCTCCCCGCGACGTTCGAACGCACCGCGGAGCGGCACGCTGACCGGATCGCACAGCGGTACAAGGGGGGAGTCCACGACCGGTCGCTCGTCGCGTCCGGGGTGGTTCCGGAGGCCCCCGCGGGCGAGTACGCCGACGTGACGTACGCGGAGATGCGGGGGATCGTCCGGAACCTCGCGACCGGGCTGCGCGAGCTGGGCGTCGACGACGACACGCGACTGGCGATGTACTCGCAGACCCGCATGGAGTGGGCTCAGGCCGACTTCGCGGCGCTGGCCGCTGGCGCCGTCGTGACGACCGTGTACGCCTCGTCGTCCCCGAGCCAGCTGCGCTACCTGCTGGAGGACCCCGAGGCGACCGTTGTCGTGGCCGAGAACCGCGAGATGCTCCGCGAAGTCCTCGCGGTGCGCGGCGACCTCGAACACGACCTCGACGCGATCGTGACCCTCGACGAGGTCGACACCGACGACCTCGGGGACGATGCCGACGCTGACGTGGACGACGTGTACACCCTCGGCGAGGTCCACGAGCGCGGCGCCGCGGCGTTCGACGAGGCGGCCTACGAGGGATGGCTCGACGCGGTCGGCGTCGACGACCTCGCCAGCCTGATCTACACCTCCGGGACCACCGGGAAGCCGAAGGGGGTCAGGCTCACCCACGGCAACTTCCGGGACAACGTCTCCCAGTGTTACCGGCGGTTCGCGGACCGACCCGACCGCGACCCGGAGGTGCCCGGCATCTCCGCCGAGTCGACGACGCTGTCGTTCCTCCCGCTCGCGCACGTCTTCGAGCGGATGGCCGGCCACTACATGATGTTCGCGGCGGGCGCGACGGTCGCGTACGCGGAGAGCCCCGACACGCTCCGCGAGGACTTCGGGCTCGTCCGCCCGACGACGACCACCAGCGTCCCGCGCGTCTACGAGAAGCTGTACGACGCGATCCGGGAGCAGGCGAGCGAGTCGCCGGTGAAGGAGCACATCTTCGAGTGGGCGGTCGACGTGGGCCGCGACCACCACGAGGCCGACGCCCCCGGTCCGCTACTCGACGCCAAGCGGGCGGTGGCCGATCGGCTCGTCTTCTCGTCGGTCCGGGAGGCGATCGGCGGGAACATCGACTTCTTCATCTCGGGCGGCGGGTCGCTGTCGGCGGAGCTGTGCGCGCTGTACCACGCGATGGACCTGCCGATACTGGAGGGATACGGCCTGACGGAGACGTCGCCCGTCATCTGCGTCAACCCGCCCGAGAAGCCGAAGGTCGGCACCATCGGGCCGCCGGTGGTCGACACCGAGATCGCGATCGACGGCTCCGTGGTGGGACAAGAGGTCGCGGACCTGGCCGGCGACGTCGGCGAACTGCTCGTCCGGGGACCACAGGTGACGGACGGCTACTGGAACCGGCCGGACGCGACCGCAGACGCGTTCGTCGACGCGGACGACCTCCCGACCGACGCCGTCACCGCCGGGACCCCGGCCGACGACCGCGTCGGCGTCGGCGGGGACGGCCCCGGAGACGCGGAGGCCGCCGCCGCGGAGCCGTGGTTTCGCACCGGTGACATCGTCCAGCTCCGCCCCGACGGCTACGTCGCGTTCCGCGAGCGCGCGAAGCAGCTGCTCGTGCTCTCGACCGGGAAGAACGTCGCCCCCGGACCGATCGAGGACCGGTTCGCCGCCAACGAGTTCGTCGAGCAGTGCGTCGTCCTCGGCGACGGCCGGAAGTTCGTCTCGGCGCTCATCGTGCCGAACTTCGAGAGGGTCGAGGCGTGGGCCGAGGCCAACGGGATCGACTTGCCCGCGGAGCGCGCCGCGGTCTGCCGCGACGACCGCGTCCGCGAGCGGATTCAGGAGGAAGTCGACCGCGTGAACGAGGAGTTCGAGTCGTACGAGAAGATCAAGCAGTTCCGGCTCGTCGAGGAGGAGTTCACCGAGGAGAACGACCTGCTCACGCCGACGACGAAGAAGAAGCGACGGAACATCTTAGACCGATTCGCCGACGAGGTCGAGGTCATCTACGAGGAGTAGAGCGGCCGGAACCGGGTAGAACTAGAAACCGATATCCGTCGCGAGAGAGTAAATTCGGCGATGGGTCCCCACGTACCGCCCCGATACGGCTTCGCCGCTCTGGGGGGGTGTTGTTTCGGCCTCGGTGTGCTCCACCTGACTCACGCGGGCCCGACCGTGGGGATCGCACTCGAATCGGTGCTGATACTCGGCCTCTCGGGCGTCGCCTTCTACACCGTTCGCGACCTCCCGCGCTGGGGGATCTCTCGCTCCGGCCAGTGGCGAGCGGTCCGGATCGGCGCGGGGACCGCGCTCGGGTTCACCGGGCTCGCCGCCGTCGTCTGGCTCATTTGGCTGATCGGACACCACGCGTTCAAGCTCCCCTTTCTGCTCTCGTTCGCCGCCAGCCTCGGCGCGGCGGTCGGGTCTCGCGGGAGCCTCTACGCGGTGAAGGCGGACGAACAGCTCACCGAGGCGCAGGAGCTCGCGACGCTGCTCTCGATCAACGACCGGGTGTTGCGCCACAACATCCGGAACGAGCTCTCGGTGGCGCTCGGGTACCTCACCGAGATCGAGGCGGCGGACGACAGCCCGGAGACCCGAGCGCAGGTGGCGACGATCCGCGACCACTTGGAGTCGCTCCTCGACACGAGCGAGCGGACGCGACGGCTCGCGTCGATCTGGCAGACCGACGCGCGCTGCCCGGTGGACCTGGTCACCGTCGTCGAGGAGGAGGGGGCACAGTTGACCGCCGAAGCGCCCGACGCGACGATCCGCACGGAGCTGCCGGAGCGCTGCGTCGTCCGGACGCATCCGTCCGTCCGGGTCGCGTTCGAAGAGGCGCTGCGGAACGCCGTCGAACATAACGACGACGTGACCGTGACGGTGCGCGTGTGGCGCGACGATGCGGTACACCTCGTCGTCGCGGACGACGGACGCGGCATCCCGCGGATCGAGCGGCGGACGCTCCGAAACTCCGAGGAGACCCCGCTCGAACACACCGAAGGCGTCGGGCTGTGGCTGATCTACTGGGCCGTGAACCGGGCGGGCGGAACGGTCGAGTTCGCGGAGAACGAGCCGGGGGGAACGGCGGTCCGGATCCGCCTCCCCGATCGGCCGGATTCGGACGGCTCGGCCGGCGTCGACTCCGGAGAGGATCGGCGGTGAGAGTGAGGTCGGAAGCCTCGGAGTAGCGGCCGTGCGACCCGTGCGGGAGCGATCTCGGTCGGTTCGGGCGCCGCGTCGACCGCGTGGCGGCGCGAGCCGTTCGTTGGACACCGAGGTCGCGGTCAGTTCGTTAGGCGTGGGAGAAGCGCGCCGTTCGCGTGGCGTTAGGCCGACGACGGCGTGGACTCCGGCTGTTCGTCGCGCTCGACCGAGTCGCCGTCGGCCGGTGTCGACTCCGTCACGGGGTCGCCGAACGCGTACACCGTGTTGTGGCCGGTCACCTCGACGGTGAGGAAGTCGCCGACCTCGACGCCGCGATCGGTCGCGTTCTGGACGATGATCTGTCGGTAGGCGCCGTCGCGGCACTTGACCGAGTCGCCCGTCCCCTCCTCGACGACGAGCACCTCGAACGTCCCGCCGACCATCGACTCGTACGCCTCGCCGACAACCTCCATCTTCAGCTCGGACATCGCCTTCGACCGCTCCTTCTTGACGGTCCCGCCGAGCCCCTTCATGTCGGCCGCGTCGGTGCCGGGACGCTTCGAGAAGCGGGTGACGTTGATCTTTTCGGGCCGGACCTCGGCGAGCAGGTCCATCGAGCGCTCGTGGTCGGCCTCGCTCTCTGTGGGGAAGCCGACGATGAAGTCGGTCGACAGCGTCCAGTGGTCGAGCCGGTCGTCGAAGGTGTCGACGACCTCGCGGAACTTCTCGACGTGGTGCTGGCGGCGCATGTCTCCGAGCACGTCGTCGGAACCGGACTGGACCGGCGCGTGGATGAAGTCGTACAGCTCCTCGTTCTCGGCGAACACGTCGACCAGCTCCTCGTGGATGCCGTGGATGCCGCCGGGGTTCGCCATCCCCAGCCGCACCCGGAAGTCACCGTCGATGTCGCAGATGCGGTCGAGCAGCTCGGGAAGCTTCCGGTCGCCGTCGTCCCAGCCGTAGACGCCCGTGTCCTGCCCGGTGACGCGGATCTCCTTCGCGCCGGCGTGGATCAAGGCCCGGGCCTTCTCGACGTTCTCCTCGACCGACGGGGAGTCGACCCGGCCGGTGGCGAACTTGGTGATACAGTACGAGCAGTTGCTCATACAGCCGCGCGCGATCGGGAGGAGACCGACGACGCCGTCGAGGACCGGTTCGGCGTCGGGCGTGACTGTCGGGCACTCGCCGTTGAGCACGTACGAGGGGACCTCGTCCCAGTGGAGGATCTCGGCGTCGACGTCGGCTTCGGCGAACATCTCTCCCTGTGCCAGCGCCATACAGCCAGTAACGACGAGTTCGGCCGTCGTCTCCGACAGCTCCTCGGCGCGGCGGAGCATGTTCCGCTCCGTCTTCTCGACGACGGTACAGGTGTTGAGGATGGCGACGTCCGCGTCGTCCGGGCCGTCGGCCGGGCGGTGCCCCCCGTCGCGGAGGGCGCGCTCGATCTCCCGGCTCTCTCCCCGGTTCGAGCTACAGCCGTACGTTTCGATGTGGTACGTCGCCATCGGAGTGTCCTTACTATCGGTCCCGAGGGCAAAAGCGCGACGGATCGGGGCGTCGGCGGCCCGGCGAGTCGGCCCCGTTCCGCGTCAGTCTTCCGCGACCGCGGCAGTCGGCGCGTCGGCCTCGGAGGCCGAGTCGGCGGTCGCCTCCGGCTCGTCGACGGGGTCGCGCTCGGCCGGCGGAACCGCTTGGTAGACGGACCGGCGGGCGTCGCGGGGGCACAGCCCCTCCTCGACGAGGCCGACCTCGGTGAGCTTCTCGACCGCGAACCGGACGGTGCGGGTCGAGAGGCGGGTCTCCTCGGCGAGGCCGGTCTGGTCGAACCGGCCCTCCGCGTCGAGCACGTAGTAGACCAGTTTGGCGCTCGGCGGGAGCGGTTCGAGCAGCTCGCGGGTTCCGTCGTCCATACGTTACTTACAGGGGCGAATCGCGCATAACCGTGGCCCGCCTGTGCGCACCCTGCGCACGCCAACCGTCTTTTTATATACTATGATTCAGGGCGGAACTCGAACCGCGCGCCGTCCCTGTCGTCGACCGACAGTTCCCAGCCGTGAGCGGCCGCGATCTCTCGCACGATCGCGAGGCCGAACCCCGTCCCGTCCGGGGTACTCGATCGCCCGTACTCCGTCGCCGCCTCTGGGTCGATGTCGAAACCGCGTCCGTCGTCCGCGACGTAGAAGCCGTCCGGGAGCGATCCGACGGAGACCGTGAGGTCGTCGGCGTCGTCCGAGCCGTGCTCGACGCCGTCGTCGGGCGTTGCCCGACTGCTCGTGGAACCGTGTTCCACGCTGTTCGTAAACAGGTTCTCGAGGAGCGTCCGGAGCCGCTCCGGGTCGGCGTCGACCGCGTCCGTCGCAGCCGACGCGTCGAGCGTGGCGCCCGCCGTGTCGACGGTGCGCCACGCGCGTTCGGCCGCCTCGTCCAGCGGGACGGGCTCGATGTCGTCGACCGTCCGACCGTGCCGCGCCAGCGCGAGGAGGTCGTCTATCAGCTGCGTCATCCGGTCGTGGGCGTCTTCCACCCGATCGAGCTCATCGAGGACCGCCGCGTCGTCGGTCAGCGCCCGAGCCAGGTCCGTCCGGCCGGCCGCGACGTTGAGCGGGTTCCGGAGGTCGTGAGAGACCAGCCCGGCGAACTTCTCCAGCCGGTCTATCTCCCGCTGGAGCGCCGCGTCCCGCTCGCGCAGCTGTTCTGTCCGCTCGGCGTGGTTGAGCGCGACCGTGACGTTCGCGGCGAGGACGCGGGCCAACTGGACGTCCGTCGCGTCGAAGAACTCCGGCTCCCGCGACCCCAACGGCATCACCCCGTGTTCGCCGAGCGGGACGACGAGGAGGCTCCGGTGTTCGCCGTACCCGACCGCGGTGTCGACCGTGTCGAGGTCGTCGACCACGATCGGCTGGCCGGACTCGAACGCCTCCCAGACGCGGCCGTCGCCCGGACCGAACGCGGGGCGGTCGCCGAACGCCGCGGTGGCCTCCTCGCTTATCGCCGTCGGGCGGAGGACGTTCGTCTCCGGCTCGTACAGCCGGACCCCGCTGCTCGGAAACCCGAGGGTGTCGATCGCCGCGCGGGTGGCCACCTCGGCGATCTCCGCCCGCGAGTCGCCGCCGAACATCTCGCGGGTCGTCGCGTGGAGCCGCCGAAGCGTCCGCTCGATGCGTTTCTGGTCGTCGATGTCGGCGTAGACGCTGTAGAGGACCGTCTCGTCCGACTGCTTGACGGGGATGACGTGGAGGATGAAATCGCGAATCCCGTCGACGGTCCGCCGGCGCACTTCGAGCCGCGAGGGCTCGCCGCGTTCGAGGACCGCCTCCGGCTCGAACCGCTCGGCGCTGTCCGGGATGACCTCGTCGCAGACCTCCTCGTACCCGCTGTCGGCGCCGTAGCCGAACGTCTCCCGGAACGCCTCGTTGGCGGCGTCGAGGCGACGGCCGCCCCCGTCGAGGGCGACGGTGCGCACCGCCGGGAGGGGGAGGTCGTGGAACAGCGCCGTCAGCCGATCTCGCTCCCGGCGGAGCGCGTTCTCCGTCTCGATCTGCTCGATGGCGTTGGCCGCGTGGGCCGCCAGCAGCTCCGCGAACTCGACGTCGCGCTCGTCGAACGCGGCGTACCCGTTCGAGACGGCCTGTAACACCCCGTGGGAACCGATAGGGACGCTGATCGCCGACCGGATGTCGTCGGCGACCGGGTCCGCCACCTCCGACCCGGTCCGGCGGTCGGCTCCGACCGACGACCGACCCGGAGACGAGGGGTCCTCCAGTTCGTCCGGGTCCGCTGGGTCGACGCTGAGGTTGTCGACCACCATCGTCTCCTGCTCCGCGACCGTGGTCCCGACGACCCCCTCGCCGATGTCGAACGCCCGGACCTCCTCCTCGCTGACGCTCTCGGAGAGGACAGCCGGGACGACCTTATCGCCGCGGCGGCGGGCGGTGACGCGGCGGTCGAACTCCAAGATGTCCTCGGCCGCGTCGACCGTCCGGTCGAACACCGTCGCAACGTCGGTCACCGATGCCAGCTCCGCCGCGAACTCGTGGATCGCCGTGACCTTCGCGTTCACCTCACGGAGGTCCCGCTCTGCCCGGCGGCGGCCGAGCGCGTTCGCGACGCTGTTCGCGAGCATCTCGTAGCGGTCGCGACCGGCCCCCTTCTGGAGGTAGTCCGTCACCCCAGCGGAGATGGCGTCGCTCGCGATCTCCTCGCTCCCCTTCCCGGTGAACAGCACGAAGGGGAGCCCGGGGTCGACATCGCGGACCGATTCGAGGAACTCGAGCCCATTTGATCCCGGCATGTCGAAGTCGCTGACGACGCAGTCGACGCGGCCGTCGCGGACCACCTCCAGCCCCTCGTCCGGCGACAGCCGCGTCAGCGTCTCGATCCCGTCCACGAGCCGATCGACGTGCGTGGCCGCGAGGTCAGCCGCCCCCGGCTCGTCGTCGACGAACAGGACACATCGGGACGAGTCGGCGTTCGATCCCGGCGCGTCGGACGCGGCCGCTCCGGTCCCCGCAGAGGCGTCGCCGGGTTCAGAATTCATGTGCGTGTGTTTCCCTACCGGTAGTTTTAGCTTTCGCTCCGGATACCGAAATTGAAAAGCCCGCCGACCGCGGGGCCCTTACAGGAAGTCCTCGACGTGGTCGGCGACCTCCTCGGGGGTGTCACCGACGGGGACGCCGGCGTCGTTGAGCGCGTCGATCTTCGACTGCGCGGTGCCGGTGCCGGAGCCGGAGACGATGGCGCCCGCGTGGCCCATGCGCTTGCCCGGCGGCGCGGTGCGCCCGGCGATGAAGCCGGCGACCGGCGTGTCCATGTGCTCGCCGATGAACTTCGCGGCCTGCTCCTCGTCCTCGCCGCCGATCTCGCCGCACATCACGACCGCGTCGGTGTCGGTGTCGGCCTCGAACGCTTCGAGGGCGTCGACGAAGGACGTGCCGATGATCGGGTCGCCCCCGATGCCGATCGCCGTCGACTGGCCGAGCCCGCGCTCGGTGAGGTTGTCGACGACCTGGTAGGTGAGGGTGCCGGATCGAGAGACCAGCCCGACGTTCCCCTCGGAGAAGATGTTACCGGGGAGGATGCCCAGTTTCGCCTCGCCGGGCGTGATGATCCCGGGGCAGTTCGGACCGATGAGACGGGTGTCGGTCTCGCTCAGGCGCTTGTTCACCTTCGCCATGTCCTGCGTCGGGATCCCCTCGGTGATCGCGACCGCGAGGTCGAGGTCAGTGTCCAGCGACTCGAAGATCGCGTCGGCGGCGAACGCCGGCGGCACGAAGATGACGGAGGCGTCCGCGTCCTCGGCCTCGACGGCCTCGTCGACGGTGTCGTAGACGGGGACGCCGTCGACCTCCTGTCCGCCCTTGCCGGGCACCGCGCCGGCGACGACGTTGGTGCCGTACTCGATCATCTGGCCGGCGTGGAACTTCCCCTCCCCGCCGGTGATCCCCTGGACCACCACTCTGGTGTCGTCGTCGACGAAAATGCTCATTGGGTCACCTCCTCCGCGTTCGCGACCGCTCGCTGGACCGCGTCCTCCAGCGTCTTCTCGACCTCGACGAGGTCGGTGTTCAGAATATCCATCCCCTCCTCGGCGTTCGTGCCGGCGAGCCGGACGACCACCTTCTTGGGGATCTCGTCGAACTGCTCTAGGGCCTCGTTGATCCCCTTGGCGACCTCGTCGCCGCGGGTGATCCCGCCGAAGATGTTGAAGACGACGGCGTCGACGTTGTCGTCGGAGAACACCATGTCGAGCGCCTGCGTGACGCGCTCGGCCTTCGCCCCGCCGCCGATGTCGAGGAAGTTCGCGGGCGCGCCGCCGTAGTAGTCGACGAGGTCGAGGGTCGTCATCACGAGCCCGGCGCCGTTGCCGATGATGCCGACGTTCCCGGAGAGGCGGACGTAGTCGAAGCCGTACTCGCCGGCCTTGCGTTCGAGGTCGTCCTCGTAGGACGCCTCGGCCATGTCGGCCAGGTCGGACTGGCGGAACAGCGCGTCTTCGTCGATGTTCATCACGGCGTCCGCGGCGATCACGTCGCGGTCGCCCGTGATCATCACGGGGTTGACCTCGATCTCGGAGGCGTCGTTCTCCTCGTAGAGGTCGTACAGTGTCGAGAGGATCGAGGCCACGTCGAGCGCCACGTCGGCGTCGACGCCGGCCTCGTAGACGACCTTCCGGGCTTGGTACGGGTGGAGGCCGAACGCGGGGTCGACGTGTTCGCGCGCGATCGCGTCGGGGTTCTCCTCGGCGACCTCCTCGATGTTGACGCCGCCCTTGGTCGACACCATCAGGACCGGCTTCCCCTCGCCGCGGTCCATCGTGACGCCGACGTACAGCTCGTCGACGAAGTCGACGCCGGCCTCGACGAGGACCTGATCGACGGTGTATCCCTTCAGGTCCATCCCGAGGATCTCGTCGGCGTACTGCTCGGCCTCCTCGCGGTCCGTCGCGATCTTGATCCCGCCGGCCTTGCCGCGGCCTCCCACGTGGACCTGCGCCTTGATCGCGGCCGGGTACCCGATCTCGTCGACAGCGTCGAGCGCCTCGTCGACGCTCGTCGCGAGCCGGGAGTCCGGAACCGGGATCCCGGCGTCGGCGAAGAGAGACTTCGCTTGATATTCGTGAAGTTTCATCCGTGTGGGATCGGTACCGACACCGGCTTAAATGGTTCCGATTCGGCGCGCCTCCTTTGGCATCGGGCGTCTGCTACCCCCATGGATCCCGCCGAATTCCTCCGGAACGGGACGGTCAGCGTCCCGGCGGAGACGTACGCGGTCTGCCGGACCGACGGCGAACACCCCGGCGCGTTCGCGACTGTCCGGGAGGTCGGTGAGACGACGGTGGTGGTCGACCAGGACGAGGCGGACGCCGTCGCGACCGACGCGGTCGAGCCCGGGTGGAAGCGCCTCACCTTCGAGCCCGAGCTCCCCTTCGAGCTGGTCTGGTTCCTCGCGGCGGTCGCGACGGCGCTCGCCGAGGTCGACGCCTCGGTGTTCGTCGTCTCGTCGTACGCGACCGACCACGTGTTCGTCAAGCGGGACGACCGCGCCGCGCCCGTCCGGCGGCTGGAAGCACTGGGCTGCGAAGTCGCCGACTGAGGTCGCCGAGCGGGCGGCTCAGTCCTCGTCGCCGAGGATGACGCGGTGGGTCATCGCCTCGGGGGCGAGCACCTCGTCGGCCTCCTCCTCGGTTAGGTAGCCGGCCTCGACCGCGGCCTCGCGGACGCTCTTCCCCCCCTTCAGGGCCGTCTTCGCGACCTTGCTGGCCTTATCGTAGCCGATCGCGGGGTTCAGCGCGGTCGCCAGCGCCATCGACTGCTCGACGCGTTCGCGCGCGAACTCCTCGTTCGCCTCTAGCTTCCCGACGAAGCGCTCGCCGAACGTCTCGGCGACGTTCGCGATCAGCTTCGCGGATTCGAGGAAGTTGTGGGCGATGACCGGCTTGTAGAGGTTCAGGTCGATCTCGCCGCGCGCGGCGCCCGCGGAGACGGCGGCGTCGTTGCCGACGACCTGCTTGTGGACCTGGTTGACCGACTCGGCGACGACGGGGTTGATCTTCCCGGGCATGATCGAGGAGCCGGGCTGGTTCTCCGGCTGCTCGACCTCGCCGAGCCCGTTGCGCGGGCCGGAGGCGAGGAGCCGCAGGTCGTTGGCCATCTTGTTGAGGCTACCCGCGATCGTTCGGAGGGCGCCGTGGCCCTCCGCCATCGCGTCGTGGGCGGCCTGCGCCTCGAAGTGGTTCTCCGCCTCGCGGAACTCCGTCCCGGTCTCGTCGGAGATGTACTCCGCGGCCAGCTCCGGGAACTCGGGGTGGGTGTTGAGCCCGGTCCCGACCGCGGTGCCGCCGAGGGCGAGTTCGCGGAGGTTCGACTGGACGGCCTCGGCGCGCTCGATCCCCTTCGAGACCTGCGTCCGGTAGCCGCCGAACTCCTGGCCGAGTCGGATGGGGGTGGCGTCCTGGAGGTGCGTCCGGCCCGTCTTGACGACACCGTCGAATTCGGTCTCCTTGGCCTCCAGCTCGGCGTGGAGCGTCTCCAGCGCGGGCACGAGGTCCTTCTCGACGGCCTCCAGCGCGGCGACGTGCATCGCCGTGGGGATCACGTCGTTCGAGGACTGGCCGTAGTTGACGTGGTCGTTGGGGTGGACGGCCCGGTCGCCGATCTCCGCGCCCACGATCTCGGCGGCGCGGTTGGCGATCACCTCGTTAGCGTTCATGTTCGAGGAGGTGCCGGAGCCGGTCTGGAACACGTCGACCGGGAACTGGTCGTCGTGCTCGCCCGCGATCACCTCGTCGGCGGCGGCGACGATCGCCTCCGCAGTGTCGTCCTCGACGAGCCCGAGGTCGCGGTTGGCCTGCGCGGCCGCCTTCTTGACGACGCCGAGCGCGCGGATGAAGCGCCGGCTCATCCCGATCCCCGAGACGGGGAAGTTCTCGACGGCGCGCTGGGTCTGCGCGCCCCAGTAGGCGTCCGCCGGCACCTGCATCTCGCCGAGGCTGTCCTCCTCCGTGCGGTAGTCGTCTCCCATGCCTCGGCCTTCCCGCGAGACGCTGTAAAAGGTACTGGAAGGCGTCACCCACGTGAAATCGTGCGGTACGGTAGCAACACAATTGCCACCGAGAAACACGACTTTTACGAGGGTTCCGTCGACTGGCCCGATGGGGCGAGCGCCGCCACGAAACCGTCTGTGGCGCCACACTTGAGATGTATCGGCCGCTCTCGGCCGGGAATTTAACTCGACTAAAACCGGTTCAACTCGGGGCGACGGCGTTCCCGTTATATGCCGGTCCGGCGGCAACGGCCGAGCGCCAATGAGCTCGAACGACTCAGCGATCGGAACGGCGCTCGACCGCGACACGGTCCGGTCGACGAGCAGACTGCTGATCGGCGCGCTGGCGGTCGTCGGCGTGCTCTCGCTCGTGACGCTGCTACCGGGGGTGGACCGGCTCGTCCCGTTCGCGCCGGTGACGTTCGCCGCGGTCGCGACGGGCGTCGTCGCGCTCGCGGTGGCCGGAATCCTCCTGTACGCCGCGCCGAAGTTCGCGCTGCTGACGCGCCTGGTGCTCGGCGAGGCCGACGCGGAGGGGGACGCTCGCCCGGACCGGATCGCCGAGAACGCGGGCGGCGTGGTCCACTGGCTCGTCGTCTTCGGGGCGGTGCTCGTCGCGTACCGCGGGCTCGCGGGCGTCGCGGTCCCCGTGTTGAACGGCGCCGCGTGGGCGTACGACGCCGCCTTCCTGTTCGTCGCGCTCGTCCCAGTGGTGTTCCTCGTCGCCCGCCTGACCGTCACGGTCGACCCGCTCGCTGAACTGGTCGCCGACCGCGTCGCGGGCGGCGCCGGCGCCGCAAATGACGACGGTGCCGGCGACGACGACGAGGTCGACGACTCCGCGGCTGAATTCGACGAGCCGACTGCGAGCGAGACCGGCGAGGACGGCTGACCGAAACGCCGACGCCGCACTCCATTATTTAAAAACGAACGGGAGCGTGACGAGCGCCCCGTTGATCCCGAACGCGACCAGCAACAGCAGCCCGAGCGGCGGATCGTCGCCCGGATAGGTCGCGAGCAGCACGAGCGCGCCGACTCCCAGCGCGGCCAGCCCGAGCGTCAGCGCGGCGTCCGACCACCGGTTCCAGGCGTCGTCGAGCGCGGGTTCGAGCCTCGCGAGCGGCCGGTCGGTCTCGGGGTCGTCGCCAGCACGGTCGGATCGGTCAGTCCACGCCGTATCGTCGACCGGCTCGTCGAGCCACGCGTCGCCTTCGGCGGTCCGTTCCGCTGTTCCACGTGAACCCGAATCCCCCCGGCCGAGCAGCCGCCGGATCCCGGAGCGGCCGGCGGCCGCGAACAGCGCCGCGACCGCGACCGCGGCGAGTCCGCCGAGGACGGTCGCAGAGGTGACGCGCGCCTCGACGGCCAGAAAGAGCGCGACGAACGCCAGCAGCGAGACCGCGGCGAGGACCCCGCGGACGGCGCGGACGAGTTCGGATCGCATCAGCGTGGAGGGTGGAAGCGGGAAGTCGGCGGGAACGCGGCGCGGTTTCAGGCCTCGTCGACGGGGAGCAGCCCGGCATCGCGGAGGTCACCGGCGAGCGCACCGTCGCCGTGCTCCACGTACGCTTCGGGCGTGTACGTCTTGATTTCCAACGCGTGGACCGACTGCGTCATGTGATCGCCGACCGCGTCGTACACGCGCTGGTGCTGGTCGACGAGCGATTCGCCCTCGAAGGCCGGCGAGACGACGACGGCCGCGAAGTGGGCGTCCTCGTCCTCGTCGTTGTGGATCCGGGGCGCGGTGACCCGGGCGACCGCGTCGGGGAGGTCCGCCTCTATGAGGTCGGCCACCCTGTCGGGTTCGATCGGCATGGTCCCGCTCGGTTGCGGAGGGGCAAAAGTCGACCGGCCACGTCCGGCGGGGCGAACGCGCTCTGGCAAGGGGAGCGCGCTCAGACGCGGTCGAGCCGCGAGAGCCCGTTCCAGATAGCGTCGACGAGCCGCGACTCGGCGTCGTCACCGGGGGCCGTCTCCTCCCACCCGCGTGCGACGGCGTCCTCCAACACCGCGAGCGAGTGGTTCTCGAAGTTGTTCATGCCGCGGAAGGACTCCAGCGCGTCGCGAGCGTCCTCGCCGAACTCCGCGGTCGGCTCGCCGTCGTAGAAGCCGAGGTCGGCGAGCGCCGACCCGACAGCGACCGCCGTCTCGCCGGCCAGTTCCCGCGTCTCGTCGGGCGCCTCGCGTTCGAGGAGGGTCACGTCGTATATCTTGAACACGCGCTCCAACTCGTCGATCGGCCGCTCGTGGTCGTCGACGCGCACGTCGACCCAGCGGTCGTTCCTGCCGTCGTAGCCGCCCTCGGGCTTCGCGACGTACAGCGCCGCGGACTGCTCGCCGCGCTTGTCGCCACCGGCCTCGTTGCCCGCGTGGAGCGCGGCGATCAACCGTTCCGGGAGCCCCCCGTCGGTCTCCTCGAACGCCGCGGCCATCGCGTCGAGGGTGTCGGCGTTCTCCAAGATGTTCCCCTGAACCGTGTAGTGGTCACCCTGTCGGTCGCCCGCGTGGTCGTGACACTCGTCGCCCGTGAACGCCGCCGGGGGCTCCTCGGGGTCGACGCCGACGATCCCCACCTGCCGCGAGGGCGCCTCGTCGTCGGCGCCCGTGAGCCGGTCGATCGCCTCCGCGGGGGCGTGCCCCTCGCGGAGCAGGTCGAGCCCGTCGGGGCCGTAGGCGACGTTCGCGAAGCTCTGTGTGGCGACCGCGCCCGCGTCGGCGCTGACGAACGGGACGACGGCGCCGACGCCGACGAACTTGGACTGTACCGCGACGCCGACCGCGTCCGTCTCCGGATCGCGCGCGGCGATCGAGAACGTCGAGGGTCGAGGTGGCATACGGAACCGATCGTGGGTGGCGACGAGCATAAATCCGCCCGTCGCGCGAGCCAGAGTCGAGCGCTTCGGGCGGCGTCACGTCGCCACTTCGATCGGCGTCGCCCCCGCCGCCCCGGTTCGCGTCACTCCGCCGCCCAGATTCGCGTCAGTCCGCTAGCTCGGCACAGGTCGGGGCCGCGGCGCCGGTCACGTGGATCCGGTCGGCCTCCACGTCCTCGTAGGCCGCGCCCCACCCGCCGACGGTCCACCGCTCGTTGCCGTCGTCGACGGCGATGGAGGCGATCCCCGTCAGCGCCGTGACGCTCGGGGCCTAGTCAGCGCCGACCGCGGCGTCGGAGAGGTGTTCGGCGTTGACGACCTCGCCGACGAGATCGCGGAGCGCTGGGTCGACCTCGCCGCGGTTCTGAACGCTTATCCCCCCCGACCGACTTCCATCGGGTATGAGCGACGACGACGCCGTCGATGTCGAGTCCGCCGACGACGAGGGCGACGCGGCGAGAGCGAACGGCACGGCGGAGGCGACCGCCGACGGAGCGAGCGGGGAGTCGGCCGCCGGCGACGACGGCGGTGCCCGCGCCGAGAGCGAGGCGCTGGCCGCGGCCGTCGCCGAGCACGACGAGGCGCTCGCCCGCGAGGTGGCGGCGCTGGAGGCGGACCTCGCCGAGACCCGCGAGGCGCTCCGCGAGCGCGACGAGGAGGTCGAAGAGCTGACAAGCAAGCTCGCCCGCGTGAAGGCCGACTTCAGTAACTACAAGGAGCGCGCGAAGCGGAAGCAGGAGGACATCCGGGAGCGCGCCTCGGAGGCGCTCGTCGAGCGGCTCACGCCGGTCCGGAACGACCTGCTGCGCGCGCTCGACCAAGACGAGGGGAGCGACCTCCGCCCCGGCGTCGAGTCGACGCTGGAGAAGTTCGACGACGTGCTCGCCGAGGAGGGCGTCGAGGCGATCGACCCCGAGCCGGGCGAGGAGGTCGACCCTGCGCGCCATCAGGTGATGCTCCGCGTCGATAGCAAGCGCCCGGAGGGGACCGTCCACGAGGTGTACGAGCCCGGCTACGAGATGGGCGACCGCGTCCTGAGCGAGGCGAAGGTGACCGTCAGCACCGGCGACGGCGAGTAGCGCGGCCCGCTTTTCACGACCGCACCGTCGCCCCGTAGGCCTCCGCCAGCTCGTCGAGGCCCGCCTCCGGCTCGGCGGCGTGGGGGACCGATAGCGGCGAGACGGACACCTCGCCGTCCACGACGGCGCGCCGGTCGGTGCCGACGGGGTCCGGGACGTCGTCGTCGTTCATCAGGCCCCAGATCGGATCGGAGAACCCGACGCGACCGTCCCCGTTCCGTTCCGCGCGCAGCCCGTACCACGTCGAGGGGGTCGTGACGCGGAGCGGCGCGCGGTCCTCGTCCGCGATCGGCGCGTTGACGTTGAGGTAGTCCGCGCGGTCGAACACGCCCGCCTCGACCGCCTCGTCGACGAGGAACCGCGTCGCCCGGGCCGCGTGCGCGAAGTCGGCGCCCTCGAACTCGCGTTTCCACCAATCGTCGCCGCCGGGCACGTACATCGAGGCCGCCACCGCGGGCACGTCGAAGAACGCCGCCTCGACCGCCGCCGAGACGGTCCCCGACCGCCCGAGCGTGTACGCCCCGAGGTTCGCGCCCTCGTTACAGCCCGCGACGACCGCGTCGACCTCCGGGACAAGCTCGTCGAGCCCCGCGACGACGCAGTCGACGGGGGTGCCGTCGACGACGTATCCGAGTTCGTGGTCCTCGACGGCCACGTCCTCGGAGAGCAGACGGCCGACGGACGACTGGTCGGCCGCGGGCGCGACGACGGTCACCGCGTACTCCTCGGCAAGCGCGTCGTACAGCGCGCGCAGTCCCGCGGCGTCGACGCCGTCGTCGTTGGTCAGGAGGATCCGGTCCACGCTCATACCAGTATCAGGGGCGAGTCGGGCAAAAGTCCACCGTCGGTCGGGGCCGCGGCGGTCGGCGAACCGACGGTTCGGGAGGGCCGCACCGAACGGAAAAGCACACGTATCGCCGGACCGACGCGTCGGTATGGGATTCGGGGACACCGCGAAGAAGATCCAGACGCTCGCCGACCGCGCGGAGCGCACCTACAAGAAGATCAGCGAGCTCCGCGACGAGGTCGACGAGACGCAGGAGACGGTGATAGACACCTCTGAGCGCGTCAAGACGCTCGAAAACGAGATGGCCGAGCAGCGGGCCGTCCTCGACGCCGTCGCCGAGGAGGTCGGCGTCGACCTCGAACGGGTGAGCACCGAGGCACACATCACCGACGCGGAGGAGGAAGGGACCGCGAGCGACGGCGGCGACGCGGACGACGACGCCGTGTAAACCGCTGCCGCGTAGCCCCCCGGTCAGTCGTCGCTCGCGGCCGGGTCCGACCGCGAGACGACCTCGGCCGGGACCCCCGCGACGGTCGCGCCCGGCGGCACGTCCTCCGCGACGAGCGAGTTCGCGGCGACGCGCGCGCCCTCACCGATCGTGACGCCGGGGAGTACGACCGCCCCGGCGCCGATCATCGCCTGCTCCTCGACGACAACGTCGCCGAGCCGGTACTCCTCGTGGAGGAACTCGTGACACAGCAGCGTGGCGTCGTACCCGATTATCGCGTCGTCGTCGACCCGGATCCGCTCCGGCCAGAACACGTCCGGTGTCGACTCCAGTCCCCACGAGACGCCCTCCCCGACCGCGACGCCGATCCGCCGGAGCAGCCAGTTCTTCAGCCGGAGGCTCGGGCAGATCCGCGCGAGGACGATGACGACGTAGTTGCGGACGACCGCGAGCGGCGACTTCGCGTCCGGCCACGACCACAGGGAGTTCCGGACGCCAGGCGTCGGGAACCTGTCGAGGCGGTCGCTTCGGGACAAATCCTCGCGCGTCGCGTCTGGGTCGTCGTCTGTCACGTCACGCCGTTCGGACGGGGAGGATAAAAGGGTCGCTCCGGGCCGCCGACCCGCCGACCGAGCGGCCGGGCCGGTTCAGGGTCGCAGTTCGTCCATGTGGTCGATCCGGCGCTGGACGAGGTCGGCGGTCCCGATGTCGTGGCGGATGCGGACGCGGTCGCCCGCGGCGGCCAGGGCGTCCTCCGCTTGCGCCTCGGCGGCCGCGATCGAGTCACCGCGGCCGACGACGGCGAACGCCCGCGAGGTGGTGGTGTACAGCCCGCCGTCGCGCTCGTCGACGCTGGCGTAGTAGAGGAGCGCGTCCCCCGCGCTCTCCTCGTCGACCGCGATCGCCGCGCCCGCGTCAGGGTCGGTCGGGTAGCCGTCGGGGACCGCGTACTTACAGACGGTCGCCTCGCCGGAGAAGTCGAGCTCCGGGAGCGCGTCGCCGTCGCGAGCGGCGGCGAGCACGTCGACGAACGGCGTGTCGAGGATGGGCAGCGTGTTCATCGCCTCGGGGTCGCCGAACCGCGCGTTGAATTCGACGACCTTCGGCCCCTCGTCGGTGAGCATGAACTGTCCGTAGAGGACGCCCTTGTAGTCGGGGAGCGCGTCGACGACGGCCTCCAGCACGTCGACCGCGGCCTCGTAGTCGCCCTCGGCCATGAACGGGAGCGAGCGGCCGGTGTCGGTGTACGACCCCATCCCGCCGGTGTTCGGCCCCTCATCGCCCTCGTAGGCGCGCTTGTGATCCTGGACCGCGGGGGTCGTCCGCACGTCTCTGTTCGCGACGAACGCCTGAACCGTGAACTCCTCGCCGACGAGCCGCTCCTCGAGGACGACGCGGTCGTAGTCGGAGTCGCGGAGGTACGCCTTGGCCTCCGCCGCCGTCACTTGGTCGCCGATCACTTTCACGCCCTTGCCACCGGTAAGCCCGGCGGGCTTGACCGCGAGGTCGCCGTCGTACTCGTCGATGTGCTGGCAGGCCGCCTCGGTGTCGTCGAACACGGCGTAGTCCGGGCAGCCGGGGATCGCGTTCCGCTCCATGAACTCCCGCTGGTACGCCTTGTCCGTCTCCAGGCGGGCCTCCGCGGCCCGCGGACCGAACGCGTAGACGCCGGCGTCGTCGAGGGCGTCCGCGACGCCGGCCTCCAGCGCCGACTCCGGGCCGATGACCGCAAGGTCCGCGCCGACCGCGGTCGCGTACTCGGCGACGGCCTCGGCGTCGGTCTCGTCGATCGACTCGAACCCGTCCGCGAGGCGCCGGATCCCCGGGTTCCGGACGCTCGCGCAGGCGTACAGCGCGCAGTCGTCAGCCACCGCTCGGGCGAGCGCGTGTTCGCGGCCGCCGCCCCCCACAAGCAGCACGGTCTCCGTCATGCCCGACGGGTGACCGCACGGTAGTGTAAACCTTACTCTCTCCGCGGCCCGATATGTGCTTGTTCGTGGATGCCCGCGTCGCGGGCGGCGGCGCTCGGCGCGCCCCGGACGCCTTTTGTCGCGCCGGGCCGAACCGGGCCCATGTCACAGCCGACCGAGCGGAACCGCCTCGACGGGGAGGCGAGTCCCTACCTCCGACAGCACGCCGACAACCCCGTCAACTGGCAGCCGTGGGGCGACGCGGCGTTCGAGCGCGCCCGCGAGCACGACGCGCCGGTGTTCGTTTCCATCGGCTACTCCTCGTGTCACTGGTGTCACGTCATGGCCGAGGAGAGCTTCGAGGACGAGTCGGTCGCGGCGGTCGTGAACGACTCGTTCGTCCCGATCAAGGTCGACCGCGAGGAGCGCCCGGACGTCGACAGCACGTTCATGACCGTCTCCCAGCTCGTCACCGGCGGGGGCGGGTGGCCGCTCTCGGCGTGGTGTACGCCCGAGGGGAAGCCGTTCTACGTCGGGACGTACTTCCCGCCCGAGCCACGGCGGAACCAGCCCGGGTTCCGCGAGCTCTGCGAGCGCATCGCCGACTCGTGGAGCGACCCCGAGCAGCGCGAGGAGATGGAGCGGCGCGCCGACCAGTGGGCCGAGGGCGCGCGCGACGAGCTGGAGTCGGTGCCGACGCCGGAACCGCCGGCTTCGGAGGAGGGGGGCGCCTCGCCGCCCGGCGACGACCTGCTCGACACGGCCGCGGCGGCCGCGCTGCGCGGCTACGACGAGGAACACGGCGGCTTCGGGAGCGGCGGCGCGAAGTTCCCGATGCCGGGCCGGATCGACCTCCTGATGCGGGCGTACGCCGGCCGCGGCCGCGACGCGCTCCTGTCGGCCGCGACCGGAACCCTCGACGGGATGGCTGACGGGGGGATGTACGATCAGATCGGCGGCGGGTTCCACCGCTACGCGGTCGACCGCGAGTGGACCGTCCCCCACTTCGAGAAGATGCTGTACGACAACGCCGAACTACCGATGGTCTACCTCGACGGCTACCGGCTCACCGGCGACCCGAGGTACGCTCGCGTCGCGAGCGAGTCGCTAGCGTTCCTCGACCGCGAGCTGCGACACGAGGGCGGCGCCTTCTTCAGCACGCTCGACGCGCGGAGCCGACAGCCCGCGAGCCGCCGGGACGACGGGGATGCGAGCCGCGGAGACGGCGAGGGCGCGAGCGACGGCGAGGACGTGGAGGGCGCCTTCTACGTCTGGACGCCCGAGGAGGTGGACGCCGTCCTCAACGAGCCGGCGGCGTCGCTGGCGAAGGAGCGGTACGGGATCCGGCCCGGCGGGAACTTCGAGCGCGGCACGACGGTCCCGACGGTCGCGGCGTCGGTCGCGGAGCTGGCCGCGGACCGCGATCAGTCGCCCGAGGCGGTCCGCGAGACGCTGACCGAGGCGCGCACGGCGCTGTTCGACGCCCGCGAGTCGCGACCGCGGCCCGCCCGCGACGAGAAGGTGCTAGCGGCGTGGAACGGGCGTGCGATCTCGGCGTTCGCGCGGGCCGGGGACACTCTCGGCGAGCCGTACGCCGAGAGCGCCCGCGAGGCACTCGACTTCTGCCGCGACCGGCTCTACGACCCCGACGCCGAGACCGGCGCGCTCGCCCGGCGCTGGCTCGACGGCGACGTGCGCGGGCCGGGGTACCTTGACGACTACGCGTTCCTCGCCCGCGGCGCGCTCGACACCTACGCCGCGACCGGCGACCCGGAGGCGCTCGGATTCGCCTTAGATCTGGCCGACGCGCTCGTCGCGGAGTTCTACGACGCGGACGACGATACGATATACTTCACGCGCGACCTCGACGGGGACGGGACCGGCGGGGCGGGAGAGCGCGCCGACGCGGGCCCGCTCATCGCCCGGCCGCAGGAGTTCACCGACCGGTCGACGCCGTCGAGCCTCGGCGTCGCGGCCGAGACGCTCGCGCTCCTCGACGGGTTCCGGACCGGCGGGGAGTTCCGGGAGATCGCCGAGCGCGTCGTGACGACCCACGCCGACCGGATCCGCGGCGGTCCGCTCGAACACGCCTCGCTCGTCCGGGCCGCGGACCTCGTCGAGACCGGGGGGATCGAGGTGACGGTCGCCGCCGACGAGGTGCCGGACGAGTGGCGCGAGACGGTCGGCGAGCGGTACCTGCCGGGCGCGCTCGTCGCGCCGCGCCCGGCCACGGACGCGGGGCTTGACGAGTGGCTCGACCGCCTTGACATGGTCGAGGCCCCGCCGATCTGGGCGGGCCGGGACGCGACCGACGGCGAGCCGACCGCCTACGTCTGCGAGGGGTTCGCCTGCTCGCCGCCCCGGACCGACCTCGACGCGGCGCTCGCGTGGCTCGGCAGCGACGAGTGATCCGCGAACCGGTCGGGAGCCGGAACCGTTTAGCCGTCTCGGGACGGTGATTACGGGCGTGTACGACTTCGTCGTCGTCGGAGCGGGGCCGGCCGGGTCGCGGTTCGCGCGCCGGGCCGCCGAGGCGGGACGCGAGGTCCTCCTGCTGGAGTCGGGGACCGTCGGCGAACCGCTGGCCTGCTCCGGCCACGTCTCGACGGACCTCTGGGAGTACGTCGACGACGGGGCGGTAGACCGGCTCCGGCAGAACCGAGTGTTCGGCGCGCGGTTCCACGTCGGCGGGCCGGAGTCGGCCCCCTATCCGTTCTACAAGCGGGAGCCCGTGTCGAACGTGATCGACCGGGTCGGCCTCGATCGGACCTTGGCGGACCTCGCCGAGGACGCGGGCGCGGACCTCCGGGAGGGCCACACCGTCGTCTCGGTCGACGAGCGCGGCGACCGCGTCGTCGTCGAGGCTAGCCTCGCGGACGGCGCCACCGAGCGCTTCGAGGCGCGCATGGTCGCCGGGTGCGACGGTCCGACCTCGCGGGTGCGCCGCGCGCTCGACCTCCCGGAGCCGGACGAACTGCTCCACGGCGTCCTCGCGTTCGACGACGCGGCGGACGCGGGCGACTACGTCGACGTCCACCTCACCGCGCCGACGTTCTTCGCGTGGCGGATCCCCCGCGGCGACGCCGGCGTCGAGTACGGGCTCGCGGCGCCGCCGAGCGAGGACGTGTCGGCGGGCTTCGACCGGCTCACGGACGCGTACGGCGCGACGACGGACCGTCGCTGCTCGGGCGCGATCCCCGTGGGACCGCCGGCGCGGACGACGAGCGACCGCGGCTTCCTGATCGGCGACGCCGCCGCGCAGACGAAGCCGTTCACCGGAGGCGGAATCTTATACGGGATGCGCGCGGCCGACGTCGCCGCGGCGGCGATCGACCCGCGCGACCCGGCGACGCTCGCCGACTACGAGTCGCAGTGGCGCGAGGAGCTGTCGACGGAGATCCGGCTCGGGAAGGCGATACGGCGGTGCTACTCGCTGCCGGAGCCGGTCCAGCGGGTCGGGCTGCGGGCGCTCTCGGGCGAGATCGGCGTCCACATGGACGAGCCGTCCTCGTTCTTCTCGCCGTCGAACCTCCGGGCGCTGTTCTCGCGGGCCGAGCCGCCCGAGGAAGGCCGCGTAGAGAGAGACGCGTGACGGCGGCCTCGAAGGGTCTCGCGACCTCGCAGCGCGGCGCTACTCCTCGACGACGTTCGCGAACGAGACGTTCTCCCGGACGCTCGTGATCTCGACGGTCGGCTCCTCGCCGGGCTCGGCGTCGGGGACGATGACGACGTAACCGCGTTCGATCTTCGCGATCCCGTCGCCCTTGTCGCCCAGCGTCTCGATCGTCACCTCGCGGACCTCTCCCTCCGAGACGGGCGGGTCGGGTTGGACGGCCCCGGCGGCCCCGCGAGAGGTGGGTCGATCGCCCCCGTCGGACGGGGGGCCGCTGGCGTCGGCGTCGGCGTCGGGAACGGACGACGCGGCGCCGTCGTCGGCCGCCGCCGACGGCTCGCCGTCGGAGCGGTCGAGGACGGCGATCCGGTACGTCTCGCCGACGCTGACGCTTCCGTGTTCGATCTCCGACGCGGGGACGGTGACGACGTAGTCGTCGCCGCGGGACTCGACCCGACCCGTGTACAGACACGCGAGAGAATCCGTGATTTCGACCATGCCCACCCGTTGCGCGCACGGGGATGAAAAGCCACCTGTTCAGGCGTCCCACGCCCGATGGTAAACGTTTACCCTGTTCCGAATAAATCGGGGGGTATGAGCCGGAACTACGAGTCGCTCCACGACCCGAACGCGGAGTACACGATGCGGGAGCTCTCCGCCGAGACGATGGGGACCACGGGGACGCGCGGCGGCGATCGCAACGTCGAGATCACGGACGTCCAGACGACGATGGTCGACGGGAACTTCCCGTGGACGCTCGTCCGCGTCTACACCGACGCAGGCGTGGTCGGCACCGGCGAAGCGTACTGGGGCGCCGGCGTCCCGGAGCTGATCGAGCGCATGAAGCCGTTCGTGATCGGCGAGAACCCGCTCGACATCGACCGCCTCTACGAGCACCTGATCCAGAAGATGTCCGGCGAGGGCTCCGTCGAGGGCGTCACGGTCACGGCCATCTCCGGCATCGAAGTCGCGCTCCACGACCTCGCCGGCAAGATTCTCGACGTGCCCGCCTACCAGCTGCTCGGGGGGAAGTACCGCGACGAGATGCGCGTCTACTGCGACTGTCACACCGAGGACGAGGCGGACCCCGAGGCCTGCGCCGACGAGGCCGAGCGCGTCGTCGACGAACTCGGCTACGACGCGCTGAAGTTCGACCTCGACGTCCCCTCGGGCCACGAGAAGGACCGCGCGAACCGCCACCTCCGCCCCGGCGAAATCCGCCACAAGGCGGAGATCGTCGAGAAGGTCACCGAGCGCGTGAAGGACAAGGCGGACGTCTCCTTTGACTGCCACTGGACGTTCTCGGGCGGCTCCGCGAAGCGCCTCGCGGACGCCATCGAGGAGTACGACGTGTGGTGGCTCGAAGACCCCGTCCCGCCGGAGAACCTCGAAGTCCAGGAGGAAGTCACGAAGAACACGGTCACGCCGATCGCGGTCGGCGAAAACCGCTACCGCGTCACCGAGCTCCGCCGGCTCATCGAGAACCAGGCGGTCGACATCGTCGCGCCCGACCTGCCGAAGGTCGGCGGCATGCGCGAGACCCGCAAGATCGCCGACATCGCGAACCAGTACTACGTGCCGGTCGCGATGCACAACGTCGCCTCGCCGGTCGCGACGATGGCCGCGGCGCACGTCGGCGCCGCCATCCCGAACTCGCTCGCCATCGAGTACCACTCCTACGAGCTCGGCTGGTGGGAGGACCTCGTCGAGGAGAGTGTGATCGAGGACGGGTACATCGAGGTGCCGGAAGAGCCGGGCCTCGGCGTCACGCTCGACATGGACGCCGTCGAGGACCACATGGTCGAGGGCGAGACGTTGTTCGACGAAGCGTAAGCCGAAGTCGAACTCGATAGGAGAGCGGAGCGAGCCTATCGGTGTTCGACGAAGCGTAAGCCGAAGTCGAACTCGATAGGAGAGCGGAGCGAGCCTATCGGTGTTCGACGAAGCGTAGCTTCGTCGGGCGAGCGAATCTCCGATTCCCGTCGTCCGATCCGGCGTAAGCCGGGGCGAGCCAGCAGCGCGAAGCGCTGCGCTGTTTGACGAGGCGTAAGCCGAAATCAAACGAGGAAATAGCTGCGTTTTCGAAGGTCGCTCTCTCGAGGGCGTGAGCGACCGCGTCAGGCGTCCGCGACGATCCGGTCGAGGGGGACCGGCTCCAGCCCGCGACGGTCGAGTTCCGTCTCGATCTCTTGTACCCGGGGATCGATCACGTCGGGCTCGTGGCTGTCGGTCCCGACGCTCACGTCGACGCCGGCGTCGACGAGGCGGTCGAGGAAGGCGGGGGCCGGGTGGAACTCGCCGTAGCCGTCGAGCAGCCGCCCGGCGTTGATCTCCGGGACGGTCCGCGAGTCGCGGAACGCCTCGGCGACCGCGGCGTAGTGGTCCTCGGTCGCGAACCCGCGGAGGTGGGGGTTGCGCTCGACCAAGTCCGGGTGCGCGGCGATCGCGAACAGCTCCGACTCGACCAGGGCGACCAGCTTCTCGAAGTACCGGTCGACGAGTTCGCGGCGCTCCGCCTCGGGCTTGTCGGCGAAGTGCGAGCGCGTGTGGACGTTGACGCCGTCGAGGTCGTGGACGCTGCCGACGGCGTAATCGAAGTCCGCCTCGTCGAGGAACTCGGCGATCGCGTCCGCGTGTTCGGGGTCGTAGTCCATCTCCGCCGCGTCGAACACGTCGACGTCGACGTCGTCGCGGACCGACTCGATCGCGTCGCGGCGCCGCTCGTAGGTCAGGTCGAGGTTGAACCCGAACGCGCGCTTGTGCTCCCGCGCGTTCGGCGCCGGCGAGACGTTACAGTGGTCTGCGAGCCCGATCCCGTCGAGCCCGGCGTCCGCGGCGGCCTCGACCATCCACCGGAGGAACGCCCCGTCCGAGTAGTTCGTGTGGGCGTGGTAGTCGTACACGACGGCAGTTCGTCTCGGGTGGACTCGAATGTTCGGGTCGCGTGCGAACGGCTGGCGTGCGGAGGCCCGTCAAGCGCGCGTCGCCCGACCGACGGGAGCGAAGCCAGCAATATAATCCGGGAAACAAGTTGAAAGTTCATTTAGATAATTTTTTGATACTTATGTGTGTCACATCAACCCATGGGTGCTACCGACAAGATAACATGTCGCGTCGTCGACAGCGATTCCCGGCCGCTGGCGGGGCGGATAGTCATCGGCGAACGGGAGGACGGCGACCGCATCGGCCACTGGATGACCGAGGACGACGGGAACTTCGTCCTCGAAGCGGACGGCGGCGCCGACCTCGACAAGGTCTCGTTCACCGTGCGGAACCCCGCGCGGGGCGGGACCGAGGAGCCGGTCCGACGGCGGCGGCGACCGGACGGGAGCGAGGCGGCGCTCCACCTCTCGGTGAACGCGCGCAGCGTCGCCCTCCACGGCGGGAGCGACCACCGCGGGATGAACGAGGCCGCGTGTACGGCCGCGGGCCCGGTCCGGAGCCACCGGTTCCACACGCAGTTCCCCGAGCTGGACCCGTACGACCGCGACGCGGAGTTACTCCGGACGCTCGGCGGCGCCGACGGCGAGGCGGGGGCGCCGATGATGGAGTCGCCCGACGACCCGGTCGGGGACGCCGAGACGCCGGCCGGCTACGGCATCTTCGGTCAGTTCGTCGACCACGACCTCACGTTCGACCCGACCTCCGACATCGACCGGCGCAACGACCCGGCCGCGCTGCGGAACTTCCGGACGCCGGCGCTCGACCTCGACTCGCTGTACCGGACGAACGCGGAGGCGGCGCCGTTCCTCTACGACCACGAGACGGACGAGCGAAAGCTTCTCACCGGCGACGCGGTCGCGCCGGACGCCGCGGACGGCGGCGGGCTCTCGGGGCTCCCGGGGACGGACCTCCAGCGGAACGAGCAGGGGCTCGCGCTGATCGGCGACCCGCGGAACGACGAGAACGTCGTCGTCTCGCAGCTCGAGCTCGCCTTCGTGAACTTCCACAACCGCGTCGTCGACCACCTCCACGGTCCCGGATCGTCGCTCGTCGAGGACGGCGAGTCCGTCCTTGAAGCCGCGCAGCGACTCGTCAGGTGGCACTACCAGTGGGTCGTGCGACGCGACTTCCTCCCCCGGATCTGCGACCGCTACGTCCTGGCCGACATCGAGGAGCGGGGCCGACAACACTTCGTGCCGCCGGGGCGCACGCCGGCGATCCCGGTCGAGTTCGGAGGCGCCGCGTACCGCTTCGGCCACAGCATGATCCGACACGCGTTCGACGTCAACGACGAGGTCGGCGAGGTGCCGCTGTTCCCGACCGGCCCCGGGGACGGGCGGAACCTCCGCGGCGGCCGACCGGTCCCGAGCGACCTCGTCGTCGACTGGTCGCGGCTGCTCGACACCGGCGACGGCGACTACCAGCCCTCGCGGAAGATCGAGCCCCTCCTCGCGCCGACGTTGTTCAACCTCCCGATCGCCGGGGACTCCTCGCTCGCCGTCCGGAACCTCCGGCGCGGGAAGGCGCTCGGCCTGGCCTCCGGACAGGACGTCGCCGCGCGGATGGGGTACGATCCGATCCGCAACGAGGCGTTCGGCGACGAATCGGCGATCATGGAGACGCTGCGGGCGCACGGTCGCGGCGCAGACCCCGACTCGCCGCTCTGGTACTACGTGCTCGCCGAGGCGGACTACCAGCAGGACGGCGAGCGACTCGGCGCGGTCGGCAGTCGGATCGTCGCCGAGACACTGATCGGGCTGATCGAGGCTGACGAGACCGCCTACCCCAACGCCGCGCCCGACGGCTGGGAGCCGAGCCTCCCGCAGCCGACGGCGACCGACGGGTACACGCTGGCGGACATCACGGCGTTCGCGGCCGAGGCGAACCCCGACGGACTGGTGATCGAGGCCGTCGACGCGGGCCCGGGGAGCGGCGGCGATGCGGGAGCTAACGGTGACGCCGGCGACGCGACCGGCGACGCGCTCGACGAGTCGGTGACCCTGCGGAACGCCGCGGCGGAGCCGATCGACCTGACCGGGTACGTCATCGACCTCGACGGCCAGCGCGACGACCTCCCGGACGCGACGCTCGGGCCCGAGGAGACCCTGACGGTTCACGTCGGCGCCGGCGCGGACACGGCGACGGACCACTACCTCGGCCGCGACGCGCCCGCGCTCGACGACGAGGGCGAGGTCGTCACCGTGTACGCCCCCGACGGCGAGCGCACGACGAGGCGGCGGTACGTCGGTTAGGCGGCCGTACGTCGGCTAACGGGCAGTACGTCGGCGAGGCGCCATCCCTCACCGCCGCTCGCCGACGAGCGCGTTCGCGGAGATGACGAGGAACGCGACCCCCGACATGCCGGCGAGGACGGCGAACGACGCGCCCCAGCCGAACAGGTCCGCGACGAGCCCGACGCCGACCGAGCCGGCCGAGCCGATCACCGTGTAGACGGTCCGTATCAGGCCGAACCCGGCGCCTCGTTCCGCGTCGCCGAGGGCGTCCATGAATCGCGGGTCGATGGCGGAGAAGAAGCTCGACCCGAGCCCGGCGAGCAGCACGACGATCCCGAGCCCGCCGACCGTCGGTAGCGCCGGCAGCCCGACCGGGACCGGCAGCCGGACGAGGTCGGGGAGCGCCACCAGCCCTCCGAGGCCGAGCGCGCCGCTAAGGAGCGCCGCGGCGATGCTCGCATCGCGGCCCAGCCGGTCGGAGAGCCGGCCGAGCCCGACCTGCGCGCCGGCGCGGACGACGAAGAACGCCGAGAAGACGCCGCCGGCGAACGCGGGGTCGTACCCCCGGAGCTCCACGAGGAACGTCGGCAGGAAAGAGATGACGCCCTGCGCGACGTACGTGCCGAGCGTGGCGACGACGAGCGGGACGAGCACCTCACGGCGCCCGACCAGTTCGAGCAGCGGGCCGACCTGGAGCCGCTCCGCCATCGGCTGGTCGGGGCGCCGCGGCTCGGTCGGCCGGACCCGCCGCGCGAACAGGAGGAAGATGGGAACCCCGACGACCGCGGCCAGCGCGACCCCGGGCCGCCAGCCGTAGCGGACGCCGACCCACGTCGCGGCGACCGGCGCCACGAGCCCGGCGAGCGGGCCGCCGAGCGAGTGGATCCCGACCGCGGTGCCGAGGTCGTCGAACGTCCGCGAAAGCAACGTGGTCGCCACCGCGTAGTGGAGCCCCGCCACGAGCCCGAGGAGCACCGCCGCCAGCACGAACGCGGGGAAGACCGGTACGACGGCGAGCGCGAGGCTCATCGCGGTCGTGCCGCCGACGGCGACGAGGATCACCCGACGCTCGCCGAACCGGTCTGCGAGGATCCCGCTCGGGAACTGCGAGAGGCCGTAGGCGAACCACATCCCCGAGAGCGCCACCCCGACCGCCGTGTTCGAGACACCGAAGTCGTCGATGATGAGGGGGACGACTGGACTGATCGCCAGCCGCGCGAAGTACGTCACGAAGAACGCCAGCATACACAGCGTCAACACCGTGTGGCGGTACCGCCAGTTCATCCGACAGTCACGGACGACTCATCGGGGCGGTCGGCCGTCAACACTTTCGGTTCCAGCAGGCCGTGAGCCGGTCGGGCGAGGTCAGCCCACGGCCCCCGGGTCGACCCGGCTCCCGACCCACAGGAGCGTGAGGAGGAGCCCGGCCACGGACGCCGGCATGAACCACCGGAACGCGGCGAGCAGTCCCGCCGAGGCCTGAAGGCCGATCACCGCCAGGAACGCGGGGCCGCAGCAGGCGACCCCGGAGAGGATCCCCGGAAGGCCCGCGGCGGCCCCCGCGCCGGCGCCGATCCGACAGGCCGAGGGGCCGCGCCACGCAACGACCGAGACGGCGAGCGTGACGCCGACGAGCACCGCGAGCGCGAGCCCGAGGGCGGCGTTGACGGGAGCGAAGAGGTACTCGACCGGTCCCGCGGAGAGCAGCGCCACGGGCTCGTACTGGAACGGCGCGACGCGCCGGGTCGCGAGCGCGACCGGGTCGGCGGCGACGACGAGGTCGAACCGCGGCGTCCCGGCCGACTCGACCGCGCCGGCGCGCAGACCGAGGTGGCCGAGTCCGAGGTGGTAGGCAACGAGATAGGCGCCGGTGACGGCACCCGCGGTCGCCCGGCCGTCGCGCCGACCGAGGGCGGCGCGGACGGCGAACACCGTCCGGCGGACGAGTCCGGCGAGCCACGCGCGCGGCGACGCGGCCGGCGCGGCGGTCTCAGCCCCCATAGCCCGCCCGCGTGTGCTCCCCGACGAACGCGGTGTCCGGGTAGAAGCCGTACCAGGCGAACCAAATCGCGTCGAACACGAGCAGCCGTTCGAGCGGCAGGTCCGCAGCCTCGAACCCGCCCTCACCGTCGACTCGGTACTCGTCGCCGTCCGGTTCGACCGCGACCTCGTCGGGGTTCCGGTAGACGTACCCCGTCGAGAGGGCAGGGTCGGCGACGGCGATGACGGCGGGGCCGCCCTCGCCGACGGTCCCGGTCAGCACTCGCTCCGAGAGCAGCGTGGTCTTGTCGAAGGCGACCGCGCCCGTCGCGGTCCGCGCCCCGATGACGACGGACTTCGCGTGGCCGTCCTCGGGGGACGCGAGCGGCGGGAACCTGGTCCCGTCCCGCACGTAGTACCCGCTCAGCGGCGCGTAGCTCCCGTACGGGTCGCTGTCGTAGCGGCGGACGTAGCCGGTCTCCTCGGTCATGAGGGAAGCGTCGGGATGTCGCGTCGCCCACTCGCCGGCGGTCGTCCACACGACGCGGAACTCGTCGAGGGTCTCGTCGGCCATCGACCCGTCGACCCCGGTGGCGAGCATCTGCGGCCACCAGCTGTCGGTGGCGCGGTCGTACATGATCAGGTTCGAGTTCACGAGCCGGCCCGACACGCCGAACGTCGTGTCGCCGCGACGGAACCCCTGTGCCGTCCCGGTGAGCGGGCAGTAGGTGATCGCGACCGACTCGCCGCCGACCTCGTCGTTGACGATCTCGTGGTGCGAGAGGATGCGACGTGGATACGCCTTCGCCTCGCCGCCGCGGACGACGCCGAACACCGGCTCGTTGCCAGCCATATCCGCCTCCGCGATCGGCCGAAACGCGGGGTCGTCGACGGAAGGGATCCCATCCTTGCCGACGCCGCCGTCGAGCGACTCGGAGACGAGGGTGTCGGCCTCGTACGCGAGGTGATAGCCGGCGTCGACGGTCGGCGGGGGAGCTCCGGCACCCGTGTCCTCAGCGCCTCCGGTGACGGAGTCCGTCGCTCGGCCCCCGAGGCAGCCGGTGAGGGACGCCCCGCCGACCGCCGCGATCCCGGCCAGCGCCGCGCGACGGGTTCGGTACATGTCGTCGTCTCCGGCTTCGAGCGTATAAAATCCGCAGCGCGGGTGTAATTCACACGCACAGCCGATCTCCGGCGGCAGTCCGATGCCCGACGAGGCGGGGTCGCTACTCGTGACCGCTCGACGATCGCTCCCGCAACCGGTCGGCGATCGCCGCGCCGGCGGTCCGCGGGTCGGCCTCCCGCACCGTCACCGGATCGCCGACGGCGACGGACCCCGGTTCGACCACGTCACAGCAGAGGCCGCCGCGGTTCCGGAGCGCCGACGCCAGCCCGTCTTCGCCGGCGAGTTCCTCGACGCGTGCGCACGGGGGTCGGCGTCGGGTCGGCCGGAGGCGCGCGTCGCCGACCGCGACGGTCGCGCCGAGGAGCGAGTCCATCTCCGCGCCGAACCCCTCGACGACCACGTTGCGACGGTGACGGCCGTCGCGCACGTCGATGCCGGTCGCCTCACGGACCGCGGTCAGCGCCTCCCCGGCGACGAGCGTGACCGCGCAGCCGTCGAGTTGGAAGTGGCCGTCGCCGCGGCGGTAGCGGTCCCCCTCCACGCCGTCGGGACGGACCTCGACCGCCTCGCGACGGGCCGGCGGGGCGCCGCCCTCGGGGGCCGTCACGAGGCCGGCGACCGCGCCGGGGGCCGCGTCCGCGCTGGTCGATTCGGGTGGCCGGTCCGCCGGCATCAGGGCTCCCCGAGAAGCGTCGTGTCGTCCGGCTTCAGCCATTCGCGGTGCGCGTAGTAGAGCGCGGCGACCGGAGGCGCGGGGAGCGCGGCCAGCGCGTAGATCCACTTGAAGACGCCCAGGTCGGCGACGCGTCGCTCGGCGAGCGAGAGCGCGTCGAGCAGGATCGTTGCGGTCGCCAGGGGCGCGAGCAGGTAGCTGTGCGCGAAGGCGACGGCCGGTCCAACCGGGGTCGCAGGCGTCAGCAGCGCCCAGTCGACCGCGTACAGGACCGTCCACGCTCCGACGGTCACCGCTATCGCGGCGAGCCACGGTCCGTCGAAGCGGCGGTCCGAGCCCCCCGTCGGACCGCCGTCGGCCGGGTCGCGGTCGGGCGGCTCCGTCTCCGATTCGGCGCGCGTGTTCACGCCCGATCTGGGCGCCGAACGCTAATCAACACCGGGGTCGACCGCCGCGGCGCGGTCACTCGTCGAAGGTCCCCGCCGTCAAGTACCGCTCGCCGCTGTCCCAGAAGACGGTGACGACGAGGGGTTCCTCGCCGACGAACGCGCCGCTCTCGCGCAGTTCGGCCGCGACGACCTTCGCCGCGAGGTTCGACGCGCCCGACGACTGGCCGACGAGGATCCCCTCCTCGCGAGCGAGCCTGCGGCACTCGGTCTCGGCGTCGCCGAGTTCGACCGTGTGGACCTCGTCGATCAGGTCCACCTCGAGGTTCGGCGAGACGAAGCCCGGCCCCATCCCCTGGAAGTCGTCGGCGCTCGGCTCCTCGCCCGAGAGGACGGCGTTGTCCGCGGGCTCGACGGCGTCGATCCGGACGTCCGGGAACGCCTCTCGGAGACGGCGGCCGATCCCGGTGATCGTCCCGCCGGTGCCGACCCCGGCGACCAGAGCGTCGACGGTGCGGTCGCCCACCTGATCGAGTATCTCCGGGCCGGTCGTCTCGTAGTGCGCGCGGGGGTTGGCGGAGTTCTCGAACTGGCGGAGCTGGACGGTGTTCGGCTCCGCCTCCAGCTCGTCGGCGCGGTCCTTCGCGTCGGAGATGTCGCCGTCGACGAGCTCGACGGTGGCGCCGTACGCCCGCATGAGTCGGCGGCGCTCGATCGATTTCCCTTCGGGCATCACGAGGGTGACGTCGTAGTCGCGCGCCGCGCCGACCATCGCGAGGCCGATGCCGGTGTTGCCCGACGTGGGCTCGACGATGCGGTCGCCCCGCTCGATCTCGCCCGCCTCCTCGGCGGCCTCAACCATGTACAGCGCGGGGCGGTCCTTCGCCGAGCCGCCCGGGTTGCGGGACTCGACCTTCGCCGCGACCGTCGTCCCCGCGGGCGCGTCGACCCGCACCAGCGGCGAGCCGAGCGTCGACAGGATGTCGTCGTCCATTACCCGAACCGAGGCGGTCGTGACCCAAAGGCCCCGCGGACTCCGGCAATCGATGTCGCCCGCGGCTGGGGCTTCGGGGGTGTCAGCAGTCGGTCTGTAGCCGAGGACAGAAATCAGGTGTGTCTGCGAACTCGACGAGGTGTCGTCGACGGACCCGAAGCGAATGTGCTCTTGCCACCGACGCGCCGTTTACGTGCCTCCGTGATCTATCGATCCCCATGACTCTCGAAACGCTCGCGCCCGCGGACGACCTCGACGCGGACGCGTTCGACGACTCGGTTCTCGACGCGCTCGCGGCGGACGACTACGTGTTCAAAGTGTGGGGCGGCGACTGGTGTATCGACTGCCAGCGACAGCTCCCCGAGTTCGGTGCCGCGCTCGCCGCCGCCGGCGTCCCGGACGACCGCATCGAGTCGTTCCCGGTGACGAAGGGCCCGGACGGGAAGGAGGGCGAACTCGTCGAAGCGTACGAGATCGGGCTTATCCCCACCGTCGTCGTCGAGTCGCCAGAGGGCGAGGAGGTCGCGCGGTTCGTCGAGGAGGAGGCCGTCTCCATCGCTGAGTACCTCGCGGACCGGCTCGCGGACGTCGAAGCGACGGCCTGAGTCGACGTTCGGGGCCGCGACACGGACTCAACCGTCTTCCGCGTTCACGTCGCCGGCGTAGTAGAGCGCGGCCATCACGACGCCCATCGTGACCGCCTGAACCGTCGTCGACGCGCCGAGAGCGACGCCGACCGCGAGCACCGACGCCGTCACCACGGCGCCGGTGAAGAGGGCGTAGCGCAGCCGCGAGAGGCCGCGCGCCCAGTCGTCGGCCCGGCGGTACAACTGTCGGGGACCAGCCATATTCCGTGGTCTCGCGCGCGGAGCAAGTACTTTCGGGTGGGCGCCTATCGCCGAGTCCGCGCGCCAGGGCGAGGCCGACCGCTCAAGTCGGTGCGGCGTCGACCCCGAGCATGGCACGCGTCACGGTCTGGAACGAGTACCGCCACGAGCGCGAGAGCGACGCCGTCGCCGAGGTGTACCCCGACGGCATCCACGCCGTCGTCGCCGACGCGCTCCGCGAGGGGGGCCACGAGGTCCGCACCGCGACCCTCGATGAGGGACCGGAGCACGGGCTCACTGAAGCGGTCTTGGACGACACCGACGTGCTCGTCTGGTGGGGCCACGCCGCTCACGACGAGGTGCGCGACGCGGTCGTCGACCGCGTCCACGAGCGCGTCCTCGACGGGATGGGCCTCCTCGTCCTCCACTCCGCCCACTACTCGAAGATATTCAGGCGGCTGATGGGGACCAGCTGCTCGCTGAAGTGGCGTGAGGCCGCCGAGCGCGAACGGCTCTGGGCGATCGAGCCGAGCCACCCGATCGCGGACGGGATCGGCGAGGCGATCGAACTCGACGAGACGGAGATGTACGGCGAGCGGTTCGACGTGCCGGCGCCGGACACGCTCGTCTTCACCTCCTGGTTCGAGGGCGGCGAGACGTTCCGCTCCGGCTGCTGTTACCGCCGCGGGAACGGGCGGGTGTTCTACTTCCGGCCCGGTCACGAGACGTACCCGATCTACTACGACGAGGACGTCCGACGGGTGCTCCGGAACGCGGTCGGCTGGGCGGAGCCTGGCGACGGGCCGACGCCCGAGTTCGGCAACGCGGACCCGAGAGAAGAGATCGACACGAGCGACGACCGGACCGTTCACTGAGGAGAATCGTCGAACGGGCGCGTCGTCGAACGGACGCGTCGTCGGACGGACGCGTCGTCGGCCTGGCGCATCGTCGGGCGAGAACGCCGTCAGCCACCCGCTGTCAGGCCACGTCGCGCAGTCGCATGAACGCGTTCATCATGGCCGATTCGGCTTTCCTGAGGTGTTCGGACGCGGTGCTCGGCGAGGCGCCGATCCGCTCGGCGACATCCGAGACGGACGCCGCGCGCGGGGACTCGTAGTAGCCGCACTCGACGGCGGCCGCGACCGCGTCGAACTGCCGGTCGGTCAGTCCCGGGTCGAAGAGGTGCTTGCGCCAGTCGTACTCGCCGATGCGGAGGACCTCGCTTTCGATCCGCTCCGGGAGCGCGGCGAGGCCCTCCCGGAGCGGCTCGTGATCCCCGAGGATCGTCAGCCTCGCGACGCCGCTCGGACGGAAGTCGATCGGCGGGACCACGACGATGCCGGTCCGCCGGAGCGACCCGAACATCGCGTCGTCGACGGCGTCGCGCCGTTGCGTGAGGAAGACGTAGTAGCCCGTCCCGTCGATCCGGGTGACCTCGAACTCCCGGATGCGGTCGACTGACCGCAGCGCGTCGACGTACACGTCGATGTCCCCTTCCACGTAGAACAGGAAGGTGTCGGCGGTCTCGTCGAAGAGGCTGCCGTGAAGGAGCACGTCCCGACCGATGGCGTCCGACTCGTCGACCAGTCGGTGCATCGGATGCATGAGTTCCGGCGGGTACCGGAGTTCGAGGCGCAGATACTTCACGGCGGACAATGACGACGGCGGTTTTATAAATATCCGTACTGAGCCGGCAGAAGCCTCGGGTCGTGCGCTCGCGTCTCTTCCGGTATGTCGACAGAGCTGCTGCGCGAGCGCGACGACGAGGAGACGGCGGACGCGTTTTCGTCCGTCCGCGGGCTGATCACGGGGCGTGAGAGCCACCTGAACGCCCCCGCGGCGAGGGTCCGACCCGACGCGGTTCAGGAGGCGCTCTCCACGCTGCGAGACGAGGCGGGGTACGACCACCTCGCCTGCGTCACGGCACAGGAGTACGAGAACCGGTACGAGTCGATCTACCACCTGCGCTCCTACGACGACCCGACCCGAGAGCTCAGCGTCGTGGTTCCCACCGACAAGGAGGACCCGGTCTCGGAGTCCGCCGCGTCCGTGTTCCGCACCGCGGACTGGCACGAGCGCGAGGCGTACGACCTCGTCGGGATCGAGTACGACGACCACCCGGACCTCCGCCGGATCCTGCTCCCCGAGACGTGGCAGGGGCACCCCCTGTCGATGGACTACGATAAGGATCAGCCGCAGATCGCCGCCCTCTCCGAGAACGAGCCGATCGAACCCGGGTCGTCGACCGCGACCGGCAGCGACACCATGCTGCTCAACATCGGGCCGCACCACCCCGCGACCCACGGCGTCTTACACCTCCAGGTCACCCTCGACGGCGAAACGGTCGTCGGCGTGGAGCCCGACATCGGCTACATCCACCGCTGCGAGGAGCAGATGGCGCAGTCCGGGACGTACCGTCACCAGATCATGCCGTACCCCGACCGCTGGGACTGGGGCGGCGCGGGGCTGCTCAACGAGTGGGCGTACGCCCGGGTCGCCGAGGACCTCGCCGACATCGAGGTGCCAGAGTACGCGCACGTCGTCCGCACCATGGCCGCGGAGTTCAGCCGGATCCTCTCGCACATGCTGGCGATGGGCGCGTACGCGCTCGACGTGATCGGCGACTTCACGGCGACGTTCATGTACGCCATACAGGAGCGCGAGCGCGTTCAGGACATCGTCGAGGACCTGACGGGCCAGCGGCTGATGTTCAACTACTTCCGGCTCGGCGGCGTCGCGTGGGACCTCCCCGAACCCCGTGAGGAGTTCCTGCGGAGCGTCCGCGAGTACCTCGACGGCCTCCCGCGCCGCATCGAGGAGTACCACGACCTCCTGACCCGGAACGAGATCCTCCAGCTCCGCACAGTGGACACGGGAACCCTCCCGCCGGAGGTCGCGAAGAGCTACGGCGCGACCGGCCCCGTCGTCCGCGGCTCGGGGGTCGACTACGACCTCCGCCGCGACGACCCGTACGGCTACTACGACGAGCTCGACTGGGATGTGGTGACCGAAGACGGCTGCGACAACTACAGTCGCCTGCTCGTCCGGATGGGCGAAGTCGAGGAGTCCGCGAAGATCATCGAGCAGTGCGTCGACCTGCTCGAAGACTGGCCCGAGGACGAGCGGACCGTTCAGGCGAACGTCCCGCGGACGATCCGGCCGGCCGACGACACGGAGATCTACCGGGCCGTCGAGGGCGCCAAGGGCGAACTCGGCATCTACATCCGCGCCGACGGCACCGACAAGCCGGCGCGGTTCAAGATCCGCGGGCCCTCGTTCTCGAACCTCCAGACGCTGCCGGAGATGGCCGAGGGGGAGTCGATACCGGACCTGATCGCCGCGCTCGGCAGTCTCGACACGATCATGGGAGAGGTCGACCGCTGAGGCGGCGCGGCGAGCCGGCGGCTCATCGGTGTAGGACGACCGCCGCTACGGCGCGGACGTTGAAAGGCGACCGCCTCGCGCGAACGCGAGACGACCGGTTGTGTCGCGCGCCGGCGGCCGGTCGAGTAGCAGTCGACCGCGGGCGTATTTAAACCCTCGTCCACGGAGTCGCGGGCGGACGGCCGACGCGCCCGGTCAGTCCGGCCGGTGGACCTCGCCGTCGCGCGAGTCGGCGTCCTTCCGGCGGACCGCGGCGGCCGCGTTGTTCGCGTCGTAGCCGAAGAACACGTCCTTCGCGTACGTCTCGGCGACCTCGGTCGCGTGGATCAGGTCGTCGACGTCGACCTCGACCGCGTACAGTTCCAGCGAGAACGGCGTCTCCGGCGGCGCGCCGTGGAGGGAGTAGTCGCCGCCGAGCATCGAGCGGAACCCCCGCGCGATGGTCTCCAGCCAGTAGGTCGTCGCGTACTCGGTGTCGTACAGCGGGACGACGAACTCGTCGACGTGGGCGGCGAGGCGGTCGATGTCGAGGCCGGCCCGCTCGTAGAGGTGGTCGGGGTACGGGTCGGGGTACAGCGTCAGCAGGAGCCGGCCGGGGACCAGATCGGCCGCTTCGGCGACGAAGTCGGTTATCACGTCCGCGCGCCAGTCGGCGAACTCCTCGCGATCGCTCTCGGCGAACAGACGCTCACAGCGGTCGCAGTGACAGAACCCCTCGCGGGGGAACCCCACGTCGTCGAGGCGCACGTCCTCGTTCTCGGCGGCGCAGTCCGCGATGATCTCCAAGAGTCCCTCGCGGTACTCCGGGTGTGTCGGGCAGATGTACGCCCAGTCGAAGTAGTCGCGGTCGCGGGTCGCCGGCTCGCCGCGCTCGTCGGCCGGGACGAGGTCGTCGTCCTCGCTCGCGGCCGCGTTGTCGCCGAAGCACGACACCATGTTCACGGCGTCCGGCAGGGGCTCGGCCGCCCGCCCCGTGACGTCTTTCACCTCGTAGAAGCCGAGGTCGAACGGCTCCATCGCGACCTCGTCGGCGTTGCGCGTGACGACCCCGTACATGGAGTCACATACGTGACTGGTCGGTAAAAGCGGACGGTATCGGGGTGGTCGATCGGGGAGGCGAGTCGACGCGGAGTCTAATTCGACGTGCCGTGCGGCGAGTGGTGTGACGAGCGCGGCGTCGAGCGGAGAGCGCGAGCGCGGCGTCTCGCGGTTACTCCACTTCGACCGGCTGTTTGTCGCCGGCGAACAGGAAGTACGCGAGCGCGACGAGCGACAGGACGAGGACGAGCTTGGCTTTCTTGCTCATACCTGCCGGTTGGAACGGTGGGCGCTAAAACCTACCGGACCGAGAACAGGTCGCCCCGAATAGGTCGGAACAAGACAGGTCGCCCCGAGTAGGACGGACCGAAAACAGGCTGCCCCGAGCGGAGCGACCCGCGGCGCCGGCCGTCTCAGACGTCGATGTGATCGGCGATGTCGGACCGCAGGATCGTCGCGCAGTAGTCGCAGCGCACGCCGTCGGCGACCACGTCGAACCGCGTCTCGACCGGCTCGCCGGCGTTGGTGATACAGTTGCGGTTCGGACAGGAGAGCACGCCGGTGACGCCGTCGGGACGGGTGACCCGGTTCTTCTCGACGACCTCGAAGTCGCGGACGATGTTGATCGTCGCCTCGGGCGCGATGAGCGAGAGCACGTCGACCTCCGACTGCGACAGCTCCCGGTCCTCGACCTTCACGATGTCCTTGCGGCCGAGCCGGTCGGAGGGGACGTTCATCCCGACGGAGACGCCCAACCCCTCGGAGCCGTCGATGCCTAAGATTGCGAGGACGTTCAGCGCCTGGCCCCCCTCGACGTGGTCGATAACGGTGCCGTCGCGGATCTTCGAGACGCGCAGCTCGTGATCGCTCATCGACCCACCTCCGTCCCCTCGTCGCCGTCGGGGTTCGCGTTCTCCAACAGGGTGTCGAGCAGCGCCATCCGCACCGGGATCCCGTTGTGCGCCTGCTCGAAGTAGCGGGCGTGGTCGGTCTCGTCGACGTCGGGCGCGATCTCGTCGACGCGCGGGAGCGGATGCATCACGGTGAGGTCGTCGGGGGCGTCCGCCAGCGTCTCGGCATCGATCTGGTACTCGCCCGCGACGCGGTGGTACTCGTTCTCGTCCGGGAACCGTTCCTTCTGGATCCGGGTGACGTACAGCACGTCGAGCTCGTCGAGGATGGGTTCGAGATCGTCGTGTTCGCGGATCTGCGCGCCCGTCTCGTGGAGGTCGAAGCGCACGGAGCGCGGGAGCCGCAGCGACTCGGGGCTGATGAAGTGCTGGTTGGCGTCGAACTCCGTCAGCGCGGCCGCCAGCGAGTGGACCGTCCGGCCGTACTTCAGGTCGCCCATGACCCCGATCGTGAGGTCGTCGAGCCCGTGGTCCTCGCGGATCGTGTGGAGGTCGAGGAGCGTCTGGGAGGGGTGTTGTCCGGCGCCGTCGCCCGCGTTGACGACCGGCACGTCGACGCGCTCCCCGGCGAGCGTCGCGGCACCCTCGCTGGGGTGGCGGAGGACGAGGGCGTCCGCGTACCCCTCGATGACGCGGACGGTGTCGGACAGCGACTCCCCCTTCGAGACGGACGAGGAGTCGACGTCGCCCATGTCGATGGTGTTCATCCCGAGGCGCTTGGCCGCGCTGTCGAAGCTCATCCGGGTCCGCGTGCTCGGCTCGAAGAAGCAGAGCGCGAGCACGCGGCCGGCGTGCCGGTCCGCGTAGGCGGCGGGGTCGTCGGCGACCGCCCGGGCCCGGTCGAGTACGGCCTCGATGTCATCCCGCGAGAGCTGGGTCGCGGTGATGAGGTGGTCCTGTCGCATCGTCAGAGATGGGTGTCGGCAGTATCTTGAATCCCTCGGCTCGGGGCGCAGCGCGGGTGTTCACGGACGTGCGTACCCGCTCGGGTCGCCGTTTCGATATCCGCAACGCGCCCCGAACCGGTCCGGGATCGGCGCGACAGAGTCGAAGACTCGCCGCCGTGCCGGCCCCTCGCCGCCGTACATAAGCCGCCGCGGACCGAAGCGGATCGCATGGCAGACAACGACCCGGCCGACCTGCTCCCGAACGACCGCGTGAAGCAGGCGGCCCTCGACGGCGAGGTGACGCAGCTCCACCGCGGGAACCGATACGGCGAAGAGGGCGACACCTTCGAGATCGACGGCGTCGCCTTCGAACTGGTCGAGGTGACCGAGCGCACGCTCGGCGACATGACCGACGAGGACGCGAAGCGCGAGGGGTCGCCGTCGCTGTCGGCGTACAAGGAGCGAATGGTCCGCGCCCACGGCGGCAACTTCGAGTGGGACGACGACGCCGACGTGGTCAGACACCGGTTCGAGCGCGCCGAGTAGGACCGGAGATGATGAGGTAGTTCAGTCGTCGTCCGCGGCCGCGCCGTCGCCCGCCGCGGTCGCCGCGTCGTCCTCGATGCTCGGCGGGTACTTCCCGCGGTCGAGCTTCAGATCGGACTGCGGGCGGGCCATACAGGTGAGCGCGTACCGCTCGGCTTCCTCGTCGGAGAGGCCACGAGCCGCGGGCTGTGTCACCTCGCCCTCGACGATCTCGGCGGAGCAGGCGAGACACATCCCGACGCGGCAGGAGTACTCCTGAGCGATCCCCTCCTCGAAGCAGGCGCTGAGGATCGTCTCCGTGTCGGCCACCTCGATCGTCTCGTCGGTGCCGACGAACTCGACGGTGTACTCTGTCATGGCGCGGAGTACCCGCCGACCGGTCAAAAAGGGTTCCCTCTATCCCGTCGCCGGCGCGGGGACGGAAGCGAGCGCTCGGTCGCTACGCGGCGGCGTCCGAGCGCTCGCTCCGCCTGTCCCGAACGGTCCGCGCCACGACTAACACGCCGACGGCGACGAGGAAGTCGCGACCGATCGATCCGAACACGTCGACCCACAGGCGCAGGATCTGCGGGTCGGCCGCGAAGGTCTCCGACCACAGCAGGGTCCTGAGCGAGTGGGGAGCGACTCCGACGTACTGTCCCGCGAGCCCGCCGATGAGCGCGCCCGCGAAGAACGCGAGTAGCGACCGGCCGGTCAGTGGAATCCGCGAGCCGGGAGCGATAAGCGCGTAGAACGCGACGAACAGAAGCCCCGGCACCACGAGGTAGGTTCCGGCGACGTCGACCACGAGGTCGAGCGGCGTTCGGGCGGTCACCGGCTGTCCCTCCCGTATCGCGTACTGGCGGGACCGAGTCACGGCTTCGAGGAACACCACTCCCGCCGTGACGGCGGCGAGGGCGTACGGCTTCGCTCGCGGCCGGCGGAGGAGCGCGTCGCGGCGGACCATGTCGGGCCCTGCGTCGCATCTCAGTAATATCTTGTTCCGACAACGGTCGTGCACCGCCTCCCACCTATCGCAACGACTAATCCCCCGCCGGACGCTTCCCGAGACATGACCGGCAAGGCCACCGCGCGAGCCCACCCGATTCAGGGGCTCGTCAAGTATCACGGGATGCGCGACGAGGAACTGCGGCTCCCGTACCACGACAGCATCAGCCTCTGTACCGCGCCGACCGCCACGACGACCACCGTCGAGTGGCAGCCGGACGCGAGCGAGGACGCGTACGTCATCGGCGGCGAGGCGGTCGACGGCCGCGCGGCCGAGCGCATCGACATGGTCGTCGACCACGTCCGCGACCTGGCCGGCGTCGACGCCGCCGTCCGACTGGAGAGCGAGAACTCTTTCCCGTCGAACATCGGGTTCGGCTCCTCCTCGTCGGGCTTCGCGGCCGCCGCACTCGCCCTCGTGGAGGCCGCGGGCCTCGACATGTCTCTCCCGGAGGTCTCGACGGTCGCCCGCCGCGGCTCCTCCTCTGCCGCCCGCTCGGTGACGGGCGCGTACTCGCGGCTCGACGCCGGGCTCAACGACGAGGACTGTCGCTCCTCCCGGCTCGACGTGGGGGTGAGCGAGGACGGCTTCGACCCCGAGGAGGACCTCCGAATCGTCGCCGCACACGTCCCCGCGTACAAGGAGACGGAGGAGGCCCACCGCGAGGCCGCCGCGAGCCACATGATGCAGGCGCGGACCGCGCACGTCCAAGACCAGCTAGTCGAGATGACCGACGCGCTCCGCACGGGCGACTTCGACCGGATCTTCGAGACGGCGGAGCACGACTCGCTGTCCCTGACGGCCACGACGATGACCGGCCCCGCGGGATGGGTGTACTGGCAGCCCGAGACGATCGCCGTGTTCAACGCGGTGCGCGAACTCCGCGAGTCGGGCGTCCCTGTCTACTTCTCGACCGACACCGGGGCCTCGGTGTACG
>NZ_NEDJ01000109.1 GCF_002114285.1 Halorubrum ezzemoulense DSM 17463 | reverse complement strand
CGTCTTCGGCCTCACGTAGCAGTTCATCGATTTCTTCCTCAGTCAAGTGATGCTCAATCTCTTTTCGACGTGAGCGCTCCATTACTCTTCTATCAAGCTTAACTAACAAAAGTTTTCATACTCATTACGCCTCGAGTTCGGCTTCGAGGTCGTCGGGGACTCGGGTGGAGATTGTGGGCATAGCGTTTGCTGTGTGTACAATGTACACAAATGTTCGGACGGCCAATCGCAGGGAAGCTTAGGCCGAATCGTCTTCGGTGTTATCGACGATGTTCCCACTTCCGGGATCTGGATTCTCGAAGGTGCCGGCCCCGTCAATCTCGACTTTTGCTATCGGTTTCTCGAGATCATCATCGTGGAAATCGTCGATCCACACATTCGTGTTTACTTGGACTTCTTCGAAGTTCTCGCTAACGTTTTTTCCTTCGTCACCGCAGTACAGCTTTGCATCAACGACACCCCCTATCCCGTTGCCCCCGCCTCCGTTCTCGGTCGTGAGGATACGGACTTTCTTGCCGCCCCCGGCGAACTTCACTCTCTTGACGTGATCTTTCACGTTCTCCTCTGATCTGTTACTGTCGTCGTCCTCGTCGCACCCGACCGTAAACGTCCGTGTCTTATCGACGGTCGTTCCGGTGTTTACGACCTCGCCCGAGAAGGTGAATGTGAGGCCTAGCGTTCCGCCGCTGTCGCATTCGGCGGTCACGTCGACGGAATTCCCTGTGCCTATCGTAACGTCGGCACGGTTGTCGCCGTCCGATGCCTCGCCATCCTCGCTACCTTCGTCCGACTCGCCCTCGATCTCGACCTCGATATCACCGTCGTCCGCTTCGACCCCAACCGCTCCGGTCGCCGATTCGAGTTCTGCGGTGACGGTTAGCTCGAGTTTTCCGGCAAATTGATTCTTGATTCGTACAACACCCTCCTTAATTTCCCCCTCAAGCCCCAGATACGCCTTCTCGTCCTCGACGACGTTCACCGAAACCTCCCGCTCGGCCGAGACGTTACTGAACGCCCCGGTGCCGACGCTCATCGCGCCGGAGCTCGCGCCGCCGAGCAGCAGGATGAGGGTTCGTCGTTTCATATTGAGGGTGTCGTCACGCGTCGTTTGTCGTTTATAGCCCGTTTCGACCCTAAGTTATGCGGCGCCGGAACCGCAGAAGGCACCGCCTGAACCGCTGCGCCCTACGTCAGTTCCGGGGGTTCCTCGGGTTCGCCGACCTTCATCTCCGCGGTGTAGTACTTGTGCGTGATCGCGGAGAACGCGAACGCGACGACGATGGCGACCGTCCACGCCATCTCGGGCAGGAGGGTGAACGGCCACGCGCCGAGCCACACCGCGCCGGCGAGCGCGGCGGCGACGCCCGAGAGCCCGAGATAGTAGTCGCTCCACGGGATCTCCTTCCCCTCGACCACGTCCATGTACAGGTCGACGTTCTGAAGCGCGGGCGTCGGCTCGACGATCCCCCGGTCCTTGTTGAACTCGACGACGCCCGCGTCGTCCATCTTCGGCAGGTGGGACTGCTGGAGGGCGGTGTACACGCGCTTGCGCTCGTCACCCGTGATCTCCGCCATGTCGGTCCCGTTCTCCCACGCCGCGATCTGCTCGGCCATGTCGCCGATCTCGAGTTTCTCCGCCTCCTCCCGCTTCAGCAGATGGACCGCGAACCGCCGGCGCTGGTTCGCCAACACGTCGAACAGGTCGTCTTCTGACACCTCAGTCGTCGGTTCTGCCCCCCGACCGTCCGGCCGCTGTACCGACGCCATTTCTGTCTGACATATATGAACACGCCAACATAAATCCCGTGGTTATGATAATCTGCTAAACTTTCTCGTCGTTCACTCGTGGGTCAACACGAACGCGTAAGTCGGCTTTTGACGGTCTAAGAAGCAGATACGTGGCGTCATACGGATTCTATTCGCGGGCACTCTAGCCGATATTATCAGGCTTCAGTAACTACCACCCTCGTTACACGGGCGACGATCGCCGCTTCAGGGCGGGCTTGAACGGGGTCTCAGGACCGGCCTGAACCGATCGAACCGGGGTTCAGGCAGGGTCGGAACGGAGCGGGCGGGGCTTCAGTCCCGCCCGGAAGTGTTTCTGGAAATTCATAACGATATGGGATAGGCCCCATGGGTGTAGTAGAGCGACCCGGGGCGACGCGGGATGTCTCGCGTCGGCGGCCCGCAGGTCGCGTGCGGACAACGAGGTTACACAACTATGGCAAACCGACGCAAGTTCCTCGCCGGACTCGGCGCATTGGCTTCCGGGAGCGCAGCCGCAGTGGGTACTGGTGCGTTCACAAGTGTGAGCGCAAATCGGGTCGTGTCAGTTGACGTTTCTGACGATCAAAACGCGTACTTACAGCTTCGTCCGAGTAAATATGCCGACTTCACTACGACTGATGGCAACGGTGTGCTTGAGATGGACTTTAGTGGAGTGAACGGCCAAACCGGAGATGGCGTTAATGCGAATGCCACAACCGGATTCGGCCCAGAGCTTACTATCCGGAACAACGGGACGGCTCCCGCCCGTGTTGTGATCGACAAGTCGGGTGTCGACGACGCACTTTCAGGGGATGGCAGTCTCGGGTTCTACGCTCCATTTAAATCGGACCCATACAACCGATACGACGGTGTTAAATCTGGGGCGACATTCACTACGACCTCCCCAAATTCGGCAGGCAATGTGGGAGTTGTCCTCGGGGTTGGATCGTTCGTTTCGGTGGCCGGAAACCTGAATATCGACGGCTGGGAGAGTAGCGTAAGTGACGCTTCAATTACCGTCTACGGGATTACTGACGATAGTGAACGATTCCCCAATGGTGGCCCGAATGCGACGACTGCGGATGACGGGGGTCCTGGAAACGGAGGTCTTCGAATTGGTGTCGAATCTGACGACCCCACTTCGATCGGGTAACCGAAACGTGGCGTTGATGAGTTAGCAGAGTCTTCAAAATTCATGACACACCCAGACGGGATCAAGATCCGTTTCGGTCGCCCACGCTGGCCACCGCCATTCTATGGTGCGGCGGTTCGACTCCGCCGGTGGGTCTCTGGGTAGACTATGAAACGGCGTAACTTCATTGCCGGCATGGGAGCCTTGACTACTTGTAGTGCGGCGGCAATGGGGACTGGTGCGTTCACGAGCCTGAGCGCGAGTCGGAACGTCTCCGTCTCAGTATCCCCAGACTCAAGTGCCTATCTACAACTGAAGGCATTAAGTACACCTAACTCAAACGAATTCGTCAACGGGTCTGGAGGGCGTTCTGATACTCTTTCGATTTCGATAGGTGATAACGAAGTCGGCGGGAAAGGTGTGAACGAACAGGCCAAAACGCATTTTGATGACTTGTTCTCTATCACGAATCACGGCTCACAACCGGTCTGGATCTGGATGAGGTCGAATATTCCTGGCGTAAATTACTATAATTCCGATATTGACGAAGGAATCAGCCTTGACGGCAACAATGTGTTCAACGACAGGGAGGTGATCCAGTATGTTGAGGTCGGGAACGGATTCAACGTTGGTCTGGCAATCAACACCGTCGGGAGACCGTCTGACCGAGACGGCCAATCGACGATCATTGCTAAGGCTGACGAGGAAGATGTACCCGACGAACCCGGGCACGCAGTACAGAACTCCGACAGAGGCGGTCCTCGGACGTAACTACCGCTAATAAATCTGTTGGCGCCAATCCATATTCGGTTTATACATTGTTTTTATGATAAATACACTGAGGATCGAACGCGCCAGATTCGGTGAGTAATCAGACCCTTCAGTGAATCAAGAACCACAATACGAAGACCGTCTGGGAACATTGTGTGTTTAACTAACTGATGCCGACTACCCGCCGGGTTTTGATACTGGTCCTACTAGCTGTCTCCGCAGCTACTGCGCTCGCCTTTGCCACGGGCGCGGCGGTGATCGACGGCGACGCGGACACCGTCGCCGACGGCGACCTCGCGGTCCAACCGGCCGACGGCCCGAACGGGCGGTACGCCTACCTGAACGACGACGAGATCGCGATCGACGTGTCGGCGTCGAACCCGAACATCGAGGATCCTTCTTTCAAGGGCGTGAACGTCGATTCGACGGGAACGATCGACGACGTGTTCACGGTCACGTACACGGCAGACGAGTACGCGCGCGTCTGGATCGAGTACGCCAGCGAGAACGTCACCTTCGTCGCCGGTGGGGACTCGATCGAAGGCGAGGCGAACAACGTCACGCTCGCGCCGAACGAGACCGTCACGGTCGGGCTCGCGCTCGACACGCGCGGGACGGCCGCCGGGGCGCAGCTGGGCGCCGACGAGTTCTCGATCGAGGCGAAGATCGCGGAGCCCGAGGAAGTGGACGCGACCGCGACGGGCGCGTCGACTCAGGAGACCGGCGACGGCGGCCCGACCACGACGGTCGTCTCGCCGAGCGCGGACCGCCGCGAGTTCGTCGCGAGCGGCGTCGAGTCCGGTGCGGAGGTCCGGTTCCGGGCCGACGGGATGCCCATCGACCGCGACAACGTCACGCTGGAGGGGATCGACCTGGCGGGCGTCCGGAACGAGCGCGTCGAGCTGAACGCAGCGGGGAGCCCGGTCCCCTTCGCGAACGGGAGCGCGCTGACCGCGCCCACGCGTCCCCGTCCGGTCGGGTACCTCTCGCTCGCGCACGAGTTCGCGCCCGACGCGGTCGACGCGATGACGATCCGGTTCAGCGCGGATCCGGCGTATCTCAACGCGACCGGGACCGACCCCGCGGACGTGACGCTCTACCGGCAGACGGACGCGGGCGACTGGGAGGCGGTGTCGGTCGAGGTCGTCGACGAGGCGGTCGTCGATATCCTGGGGCTCCCCGAGGACCGGGTCCACTTCCGCGCGACGACGACCGAGTTCTCGACGTTCGCGGTCGCGACGCGCGAGCCCCGGTTCGACGTGACCGCGGCGACGGTCGCGCCCGAGGCGATCGACCCCGGCGAGAACGTCACCGTCCGGGCGACCGTCCGAAACGGGGGCGGCGCGGCGGGCGAGCGCGCGGTGACGCTGACCGCCGACGGTAACTCGGTCGCGAGCGAGACGGTCGCGCTCGCGCCCAACGAGACGGCGACGCTCTCGTTCGACGAGACGGTCTCGGCCGCCGGCGCGTACGACCTCGCGGTCGGCGGGACCCCCGCCGGGACCCTGCTCGTCGGCGACCCCGGCGGCGACCCGGCGGGCGGTGAGGGGAGTAACTCCGAGGCGACTGGCGGCGACGGGGAGAGCGCCGAGACGGCGAGCGGCTCCGATGCGGCGAGTAGCGCCGCCGACACCGAGGCCGGGCCGACCGAGGAACCCGGGGGGATCGAGTTCGTCGAACTCGGCGGGCTGCTGGCCGCGCTCGCCCTCGCGGTGGCCGGACTCGCGCTGTTCCGCCGGATGCCGCGGTCGTGAGCCCCGGGCCGCATCCGGGGCGCGCGCCGACAGGTCTTAACCGCTGGTCGACGACCCACGGGCCGTGAGCACGTCTGCGACCGACGAGCGCGATCGCTCCGTCGACGGCGGCCCGTCGGATCGCTCCGTCGACGGTAGTCGGCCGGACCGCACGTTCAGTCAGGAGATGCTCGCCGGCGTCCGCGCGACCGACCTGCTCGTCCTGCTCGCGGTGCCCGCGGTCCTGCTCGCGGTCTTCGCGCTGCCGGAGGCGACCCGCCGCTCGCTCGCGTTCGCGTACGCGGACCCGACGGTGCCGTCGGCGTTCGCGGCGCACTACGTCCACCTCGGAACCGATCACCTCCTCGGGAACCTCGTCGGATACGGGCTCCTCGCCGGCGTCGGCTACGCGCTCGCCGTCCTTGGCGGGCGACGGCGGCTCTTCTTCACGTCGCTCGCGACGTACCTCGGCGCCTTCCCGTTCGCGCTGTCCGCGCTGAACCTCGCCGTCCCGCGGGACGCGATCGGCTTCGGCTTCTCCGGGATCAACATGGCGCTCGCCGGACTGCTCCCGATCCTGTGGTACTGCTACGCCCGCGAACACTTCGCGCCCGCGGCCTCGCTGCGTGCGCTGCCGGCGGTCTTCTTCGCGCTCGTCGGGTGGATCGCGCTCCTCGCGCTGCCGGTCTCGACGACGGGCATCGGGGTCGCGGGGCTGGCGATCGGCGTCGCGGGCGCGCTCCTCGCGGTGCTGTACGCGGCCAGCAGCGAGGTCCGGTTCCCGCCCGCGGTCCGGACGCACGCGGCCGCCGTCGCGTCGCGTCCCGGCTACGGGGAACTGCTGGTCGTCGGCGGGCTGGTGGCCGTCGGCTACCCCGTCGTCGGCTTCCCGTCCGACCCCTCGGGCGGCGGGAGCGTCGTGAACCTGTACGTCCACCTGCTCGGGTTCTGCCTCGGGTTCATCGGCCCGTTCGCGCTGCTCGCCGCCGGCGCCTTCGACGAGTAGGGCCGACGGCGGCCGCCCGATCCGGTTCGCCGCCACCCACGAAGTTATAAGGACACGCCGCCGTTCAGCGATCGACGACTACCTGACGGCCGCGCGACAGGTACCGCCTCGCGGCGGTCGCCGCCCCGAGTCCGTCTCCGAGCCGAGTTCGACACCATGTCACTCAAACGAACGCTGTCCGTCGCGCTCCAAGCGGCCGCGGTGCTGGTCGTCGTCTCGCTGGTCGTCGGACAGCTCCTCGGCCAACCGGTCCTCCTCAGCTACGTCGAGACCGGGAGCATGCAGCCGACGCTCGCTCCCGGCGACGGGTTCGTGGCGGTCCCGGCGCAGCTCGCGGGCGGGATCGGGCC
>NZ_NEDJ01000108.1 GCF_002114285.1 Halorubrum ezzemoulense DSM 17463 | reverse complement strand
GAACTCATCAGAAAGGAACTCGTGTAACCGCAATACCGTTCCATCGGCGATCATCACGTCCCTGAATCGGTCGATATCAGCGTCAACGGTGTCAGGAACAGCGACCTCGTCGAGGCCGTGCTCGACGAGGTCGCGGAGGTACTCCGCCAGCGTTGGTGTCAACCGGTGATAGAAGCCACCGGGAGAGATCGTTTCATCAGCTGTCGAGTTGTAGCAGCGTCTGAACCCGGCGAGTGTTCGGCTCTCGCCTGCGGCGAAGCCGAACACGAGCGCCCACACGAGAACAGGAATCTGAAGCTTCCCCTCACGCTCGACCACGCCGAGTTCCTCGGCGTGCTCTTCGAGGAACTCGGAGGGAAACAGTGTAGTGAGCCGACGCATGATTGTCGATGAGGAGGCGTCTTGGTGCACACTTGCCGCCTCCTCATTCCTCTCGAAAAGAAGCCTCGATAAGCCGCTGCTATCACGCGGTTTCTCTCTTAGCTAAAGACGGATGCCACAGGAGTTACAGCGCGATCCCGTCGACTCATTATGTCGATTACTCTCTACTGGGAAAAATAGCCTCGGATTCCCTGCTAAACTCACCCCTGTATCTCGCACGACGCTCCTGATAGGCACCAACTAACTCTGGGGGTTAAGCACTACGTGAGTCCATTGTACTGAGCGATCCGGCCTGACCGAATCCGAGAGGAACTTAGTACGACACTCGCGCTCTGTATACAGTACGACTCCAAGAACAGATAACCTGCTGAGGATTTCAACAGACCCAAACGGTCGTTTGCGAATCGGTGGAGAACACCACCGAAGCCCCAGTCGCGAGGCCGCAGTACGCTCGTTGCGCTCCTCGCTCGCTCCGCTCGCTGCGGTGCTTGCGTCGCCTACTGCGGCCTCGCGACTGCCCCTTCGAGTCCCATCCGACCGCGACCGCACCGCACCTCACGGCTCCCCAGCCTCGTCGCCGGACGATGTCCGGTTGTAAGCGAGAGCGGTGCTCTCGCCCTGTCGGTGGTCCTCCGCTTCGCTTCGGACCACCGACTCCTCGCGCGTGCTCCTCGCAGCCGCCTTCGGCGGCCGCTCGCAGGCACGCGCCACCGCGGATACCTATTAAAATGCCTCCCGAAACCTCACACCCCGGTCACTCGTCTTATGGCCCCTCTTGCCACAACCTATTCCCTCCCGCCATTCGAATCACGTCTCGATGAAGATCGGTCTCATCTCGGACGTTCACGCGAACCTCCCCGCGCTGGAGACGGTCCTCGACGACATGCCGACGGTCGACCGCATCTACGGCGCGGGCGGCGTGGTCGGCTACAACCCGTGGCCCGCCGACTGCGTCGAGCGCGTGCGCGATGTCGCGGCCGCGACAGTGCGCGGGAACCACGACCGCACCGTCGAGACCCCCGAGCGCTACCGCGCCAACCGGATGGCGGAGGCAGGGCTCGAACGCGCGAAGGCGTCGCTGTCGGCCGACCAGCGCGACTGGATCGGTGATCTCCCGCGCACGGAGACGTTCGGGGGCGACCGGTACCTGCTCGCCCACTCCCACCCCGCCGCCGAGCGCGAGGACGCCTACATCTACCCGGACGACTTCCCGACCCTCGACCGGCACATGGGGGAGTACGACGGGATCGTCCTCGGCCACACCCACGTTCAGGGGGTCCGCGAGGTGGCCGGCGGCTTCGTCTGTAACCCGGGCAGCGTCGGCCAGCCCCGCGACGGCGACCCGCGGGCGGGCTACGCGGTCCTCGACACGACGGCCGACGGGGCCGACGCGGTCGAGACGCATCGCGTGGAGTACGACATCGACAGCGTCGCCGAGGCGGTCCGCAAGGCCGATTTGCCGGACCTGACCGCCGAGCGCCTCTACGAGGGGGAGTGAGTCAGGCGCCGTCGGCGGGGTCGCCGGCGGCCTCCCCGCCCACGCCGCGATCGTCGCTCCCGACCTTCACGTCCAACCGCTCGTAGAGGAACGCCCACGAGTCGGTCTGCTCGTCGACGACCATCGAGGCGGGCTTGCCGACGCCGTGGCCCGTCTCTGACTTGGTCCGCAGGAGGAAGGGGCCGCCCTCGGCCTCGTGCTGGAGCCGCGCGGTCATCTTCCGGGCGTGCGAGGGGTGGACGCGCGTGTCGCTCGCGGCCGTGGTGAAGTAGACGGGCGGGTGGGTCGCGTCGGGATCGACGTTGTGGTACGGCGAATACTCCTTGAGATACTCGAACGCCTCCGGGTCCTCGGGGTGACCGTACTCCGTCGTCCACGACTCGCCGAGCAGGAACCGGTGGAACCGGAGCATGTCCAGCAGCGGGACCGCGCACTGCGCGGCCGCCCACAGATCCGGGCGCTGGGTGACCACCGCGCCGACCGAGAGCCCTCCGTTCGACCCGCCGGCGACCGCGAGGTGGTCCGCGTCGGTGAGCCCCGACTCGCAGAGCGCCTCGCCCGCCGCGACGAAGTCGTCGAAGGTGTGCTGTTTGTCTTCCAGCATGCCGGCCTCGTGCCAGGGCTCGCCGTACTCGTAGCCGCCGCGGGCGCACACCGCCGCGAACGCGCCGCCGTCGGCGAGGAACGGGAGCCGGAACCGGCCGAACGAGGGCGTGATGCTGTTGCGGAATCCGCCGTAGCCGTACAGCACGGTCGGACGGGGACCCTCAACGTTCACTTCCTCGCGGTAGCAGACGAACACCGGCACCTCGGCGCCGTCCGTCGAGTCGACGAACCGCTGTTCGACGACGAGGTCGTCGGGAACGGGGAGGTCCACCGAGTCGACCTCCGCCGACGCGAGTTCGGGCGCGTCGCCGCCCTCGCCGACCCCGTCGCCTTCGCCCGGCGATTCGTCGGCGAGGTCGAGTTTCCGAACCGCCGGCGGGCGGTCGAAGCCGGTCAGGCCGAAGAACGCCTCGGGCGCGTCGCGGTTCCCGGAGACCCACGTGACAGAGCAGTACGACGGCAGCGAGACGTCTCGGAGGTGCGTCCCGTCGCGGTCGTGGACAGAGAGCCGCGAGTGGGCGTCCCGCTGGCGGTGGACGAGGAGGCGATCCGGGGTCGGCACGACCGACTGGAGGATCCCCTCGCCGTCGGGGAGGACCTCGCGGCACTCCTCGAACGAGAGGTCCCCCTCGCGGAAGCGGTCGACGGAGCAGGCGAGCAGCCGTCGCCGGGGTGCGCCGTGGTCCGTCGAGACGAACGCCGTTCCGTCGTGGAACCGGACGGAGGTCTCGGCGTCGGTGTCGGTCAGGACCGGCCGGAGGTCGCCGTCGACTCGGACGTACCACTCGGTGCCGCCCACCATCTCGGAGAAAGCGACCGCGAGCAGTCCCGAGTCCGGGTCAACGGTCACGCGCGGCCAGACGTGCTGGTCGTCGTGTTCGAGGAGGACCGACTCCGCGTCGGGGCCGTCCGCGAACCGGAACCGGCGGATCTCCTTGTCCATCTGCGCGCCGTCGGCCGCGCCGCCGGTGGCGACGTAGACGAGCCCCTCGTCGTCGGCCGTCCACGCGAGGCTCCCGGCGTTGACGCGGCCGCGCTCGGGGAGGGACGCGATCTCTTCGACGCCCGGGCCGTATCCCTCGGCCTCCGGAGACTCAACTCCGGAGTCGCTCGGATCAGGGACCGACAGGACGCGCACGTCGTAGTTCTCGTCGCCCCCGTCGGTGACGCCGACCGCGACGCGCTCGCCGTCGTGGGAGGGGACGTACCACGCCATCGACCGGGGCGGGCGGTCGCCGTCGCGGTTCGCCGCCCACGCGTTCGGGTCGACGAGGACGCGGTCGGTGCCGTCCGGCGCGTCGCGGACGACGAGCCGAGCGTGGTCCGCGCCGGGCTCGCGGACCGTTGCGAAGTACCGGCCCTCGCGAACGCTGATCGGACCGTAGTCGGCCACCTCGACGAGGTCCGCGAAGCGCGGGCGGAGGCGGTCGCGGAGGGCGTCGTCGAGCGCGGCGTCGACGTGGTCGTTCTGGGCGTCGGCCCACTCGCTGACCGCCGCGTCGTCGCCTTCGAGCCACCGGTACGGGTCGTCGACGTCGATCCCGTGGAGCGTCTCCGTGACGACCTCGCGTCTGGTCTCCGGCGGGGACGGCGCCGGAGCGGACTGTCGTGACATACGTTCGCCTGTGGCCGGTGACGCAAAACGGCTGGGGTCGCGGCGGCCGCGCCCGCCGGTCGGCTCGCTTCGGGGTCAGCGAGGCGACCGGGCTCAGCGAGGCGACTCCGCCCAACGAAGCGACCCCGCCCACGATCGCGGAGTCACGGCCACAGTCCGGCGACGAACAGGAGGTTTCGGGCGGCGACCGCCAGCGAGAGCGCGCCGACGCCGCCGCACATCAGCGTCGCGACGAACCGCCGCGTCCCGCCGGCGACCGCGACCGGAACGCCGATGACCGCCATCCCGACGGCCTTCGTGAGGAGCATCCCGCCGAGGAGGCCGAACCGGGAGATGAACAGGCGGCCGACCGGCGACCCCTCGACGTACTCGCTCCCGGTGAGCGCGACGTACGTCGTTCCGACGTCGGCGGCCGCCCCGACGATCAGGAGGCCGACGGCGATGGCGAGGCGAGAGGGCACTGACTGGCCAGACGCGGTACGACCTCATAAACGTCCGGACCGCCTTCCCCTCGTCCCGCCTCGGAGTCCTGCGGTCTGACGGCGTCGCTCCGGGCGGCGGCGGGACGCACACTTCGAGTAGCGCGGGACGGTCGCGCCAGCGGTGGCTGGTCGCGGGGCGCGCACACCACGGCGCCATTTAAACCGGCGGAGCGCGTATCACGGGTAATGAGTTCGTCCGACGACGAGTACGAGATCGCGGTGGTCGGCGGCGGGCCGGCGGGGCTGACGACCGCGCTGTACGGTGCCCGCCTGGGGCACGAGACGGTGCTGATCGACCGCGGCGGCGGCCGCGCCGCGATGATGGCCGACACCCACAACGTGATCGGCGTCACAGAGGAAGTGTCCGGGAACGAGCTGCTCGCCACCGGGCGCGAGCAGGTACAGTCGTACGGCGGCACCTTCGAGCGCGGCTTCGTCACCGACGTCGAGCGCACCGACGACGACCGGTTCCGCCTGTCCACGAACGACAGCGAGATCCTCGCGGACCGCGTCGTCCTCGCGACGGGCTTCTCCGACGAGCGCCCGGAGCCGCCGCTCCCGCGGAACGCGAAGGGGCTCCACTGGTGTCTCCACTGTGACGCCTACATGTTCGTCGACGAGCCGGTGTACGTGATGGGTCACGGCGAGGCCGCCGCGCACGTCGCGATGATCATGCTGAACATGACCGACGACGTGGACCTCCTGACGCGCGGCGCGGAGCCGACGTGGAGCGATGAGACCGCGACGCAGCTGGAGGCGCACCCGGTCGAGGTCGTTCACGACGACATCTCGGGCGTCGAGAACGATCCCGACTCCGGCTGGCTCGAAGCGATGGAGTTCGAGGACGGCACCCGCCGCGAGTACCGGGGCGGGTTCCCGATGTACGGCTCCGACTACAACACCGCGCTCGCCGAGGCGCTCGGCTGCGACCTGACCGACGGCGGCGAGATCGACGTCGACGACCACGGCCGCACCAGCGAGGACGGCGTCTTCGCGGTGGGCGACATCACGCCCGGCCACAATCAGGTGCCCGTCGCGATGGGGCAGGGGGCGAAGGCCGGTATCGCGGTCCACAAGGAGCTCCGCGAGTTCCCGCGGTCGACGGAGGATATCGCGCAGGACGGTCCGGTCGACGAGGACGAGGTGCCCGCCATCCCGCCGCACCTCATGGCGACCGCCGTCGCCCACGAGGGGCACGCGGGCGGGCCGCGAGACGAGGCGACCGCCGAGGCCGGCGCGGAGCAGCCTGCGGCAGACGACGACTGAGGCGCCGCGAGGTCGCGACTCCGTCCGCTCGACGCGACCCGTCTCGGACGACGGCGAGGACGAGCCCGCGTCGACACGGCGACCTCTCTGATTCCCGGCCCCGGCCCCGAGGCAGAGGCCGTCGACGGTGACGCGGCGCTAACCCGTCTCTCGCCGACGGCACCTCGACCGCGGACCGCGTCAGTCCCGTCGATCGAGGACGGCTCGCACGAACGCGCCCTTCTCGGCGGTGTACCGCTGTCGGTTCTCGGGATACCGTGCCGCGAGCCGTCGTTTCAACGAGGCGTACCGCTCGGCGAGTTCCGGATCGCTCCGAAGCGCGTCCCTGAACGCGATCTTCTCGTGGTGGAACGCGCTTCCGACTTCGGCGATCGACAGATAGCACGTACGATTCTCTGGCGGTCCCTTCGCGAGGAACACCCGCCCGTCCACCTCATCGGGGCGCCGTTCGTAGCCGTGCGTTTCGAGCGCTGGGACGAGGTCGCTCGCGGTCGTCGATTCGTCGACTACGGCGAGCACGTCGAGTATCGGCTTGGCCGCCATCCCCTCGACCGCGGTACTGCCGATGTGTTCGAACTGACGGACGCGATCACCGACTGCGCTCCGTAACCGAGCCACCTCCCCGTCGTACGCGTCGCTCCACGACTCCTGATACGGCACGACTTCGACGGTCCCGCGTGCGAGTCCGACCACACTCGGGCCTCGTCCTCGCAGTATAAATCCTTTACAGCGTTCTCTTACCTCGTTCGGGGGCTCGCTGAGCGGAACGAATCGACCGTTAAGCGACGACGCTCTTCAGTAGACTGGCGGAACCAGGAGCATTAGTGCCTCTGGCCCGGCAAAAACGGGTATGTATGAAGACCGTCCTGCCTTCGGCCAGAGGCTATCAGAACTTGCGGAACTTGGGGTAATAGAATTTCGGGCCGAGCCGCTCGACGCCA
>NZ_NEDJ01000107.1 GCF_002114285.1 Halorubrum ezzemoulense DSM 17463 | reverse complement strand
CCGCACAGCGCCGCCCCGTGCCTCACACCTCCCCAGCCTCGTCACTCGCCCTCGCTTCGCTTCGGGCGACTGACTCCCTCGCGGCCGCCGCTTCGCTCCGGCCGCTCGCAGGCACGCGCCGCCGTCACATCCGGTTGCCTTCTCTCGTCGCGCGTGACTTTCCAACCGCCGCGACTCGCAGCCTTTTTACCTGCGCTGGCGGTAGGAGTGGCTACTATGGCTGAGGACAAGGCTCGAAGCACCGGCAGCGCGGGCCGATTCGGCGCTCGCTACGGCCGGGTCGCCCGCAAGCGGGTCCAGGACATCGAAGAGGAGATGCGCAACGCGACCGTCGACGGCGACGACGTCAAGCGCGTGGGTACCGGCATCTGGGTCAACGAGGAGACCGGCGAGACGTTCACGGGCGGCGCGTACCGCCCCGAGACGCCCGGCGGTCGCACCGTCCGCCGCTCCATCCGCGCCGCGCTCGCCGACGAGGAATAGGACGATGAGCTACAAGTGCTCCCGCTGTAAGCGCGACGTCACCCTCGACGAGTACGGCGGCGTGCGCTGCCCGTACTGCGGCCACCGCGTCCTCCTGAAGGAGCGCGGCGGCGACGTGAAGGAAGTGAACGTCGAGTAATCCGACGCTTTCGTCTCCCTCTCGGACCGTGACGCGCGCACACGAGACGGTCCTCTCGTTCACCGACCCCGCCGAGCGGCGCGCACGGGTCGTGGCCGACGCGCTCGGCCCCGAGATCGGCGAGATCGACGACGCCCGCTCGACCGCGACGGTCGACCGCGAGGGCGACGCGGTCCGGGTCCGCGTGCTCGCCGACGACCTCGTGGCGCTGCGCGCCGGCGTCAACAGCTGGTCGCGACTGATCGCCGTCGCCGAACGCGTCGGTACCGGCCGCGATTGAGGATCACCGGAGATGCCGATACGGCGGCCTTTCAGTCCGCTGCGCTGCGAATTGTCCCTCGTCGGAGAAGTAAGGGGTTTTTCTGTCCGGGCCGCCTCGGTCCGCCCATGCAAGGGAACATGCCGCCCGAGGCACAGGAGAAGATCGAGGAGCTGCAGGAGCTTCAGGAGACCGCACAGCAGGTCGCCGAGCAGAAGGAGCAGGCGCAGTCCGCGCTCAACGAGTCGAAGACCGCCCTCGACGCCCTCGAAGACGTCGACGAGGACGCGGGCATGTACCGCGAGATCGGCGAGGTCCTCGTCGAGACGGACTACGAGTCCGCCTACGACGACCTCGAGGACAAGGTCGACTCGCTCGAGGTCCGCGTCGAGCAGCTCACGAAGCAGGAGGAGCGCGTTGAGGAGCAGTTCGACGACCTCCAGAGCGAGCTCCAGCAGATGCTCCAGGGCGGCGCCGGCGGCGGCGGCCCGATGGGACCGGGCGGCCCGGGCGCCGGCGGCGCGTAAGGCCGTGGCCGACGACGCCGACGCCGCCTCGGACCCGAGCGACGATGAGGTCGTTCGCACCGCCGCCGAGGCGGCCGAGGGGATCGTTTTCAAACACTACGACCAGTCGGCCGTCACGGATCTCGACGTCACCGTCACCTTCGAGGACGGGGTCCTCGACGTCGACGTCTACCTCAACGCGCCCGCGGACGCCGGGCCAGACAGAGAGGCGGTCGCGCAGGAGGCGGTCGAGACCGCGGGCGAGGCTGTCGACGAGCTGTTCGACGAGTAGGCGCTCGCCGTCTTCTTCCGTTCTTTCACCGCCGCTACCGGTGGGCCTCGGGTCCGCGCGACGCCGTCAGGCCGACTCGCAGATCGCGACGAAGTTCTCGAAGACCTCCTCGCCGCGCTCCGTGTGCGCGACCTCCGGGTGCCACTGGACGCCGTACAGCCCCGCGTCCGGGTCGGCCATGGCCTCGATGCCGCAGACGTCGGAGGTGGCGGTGCGACCGAACCCGTCGGGCAGCTCGGTCACCTCGTCGGCGTGGGAGGCCCAGACGCGCGTCTCCGGCGCGAGCGAGCCGACGAGCGGGTCCTCGTCGTCGACGATCTCCACGTCCACGTCGGCGTAGCCGCCGTAGTCGCCCTCGCCGACCGCACCGTCGAGTTCGCTGGCGATCAGCTGCATTCCGAGGCAGATCCCGAGGACGGGGAGGTCGCGGTCGAGGTAGTCCGGCGCGTTCCCGACGCGGTCCATGTCGGGCCCGCCCGAGAGGACGACCCCGTCAGCGTCGACCTCGTCGGCCGGCGCGTCGGCCGAGACGATCTCGGTGTCGACGCCGAGGTCGCGGAGCGCCCGCCGTTCGAGGTGCGTGAACTGGCCGTGGAGGTCGATGACGACGATTCGGGTCATGGCCTCGATTGACGACAGCCGCACAAAAACGGCTCGGAACGTGTCGCAGTATCGTGGTGGTTTCCGCCGCCGCGAGGTTAACGAAAATACACAAACGCGGATCGATCAGAGGGCTAGCGGGCCGCGCTTCGTGAACTCGCGGAGCAGCACGGTCGCGTACGACCCGCTCGGCAGCGCGAACGCGAACCGGGGGTCGCCGTCCGCGAACGACGCGTCGAGGTCGGTCCGAAGGAGGATCGCCCGCCGGGTGCCCGCGGAGTCGAACTCGCCGGGGAGGTCGAAGTCCCCCGGCTCGATGCCGGCGTCCGCGAGCACCTCGCGTTCGATCTCGCCGGGCTCGCCGTCGCCGAGCTCCGTCTCGGTGCCCACCAGCGGCGCGGTGACGAACGCCCGCCCGCGCTCGCAGTGCCTAGCGACCACGTCGACGCGGTCGGCGTCGACCCGCTGGAGCCGGTCCGCGTCGGGCGCGTACAGCTCCCCGGGCGCGTCGCCGTCGGCGAAACAGACCACGTCGCCGGCGACGGGGCGGTCGAAGGGGAGGCCGCGGCGCAGCCGCTCGCTGATGATCCGGTTGAAGAGGAACGACTGCGCGGCGTTGACGAACAGCCGCTGGAGGTTCGAGGGAACGGCCTCCAGCGCGTGCCACCAGTCCTCGTCGTCGGGCGGCGCGTCGGGGTCGACGCCGCGGTCGGCGAGCCGGTGGACCATCGACCGCTCGAACCGGAGCTTCCCGGGGATCGCGTCGAGGCACGCGGCCCAGTCGCCGTCGCCCGTGCCGTCGGCGGCGCGACCGCCGTCGCCGGGACTGCCGTCGGCCCCGAAGCCGTCGTCGGCTCCGGAACCGTCGCTCACGCCGAAGGCCGCGTTCACACGGTCGCGCGCGGCGCGGGTGTCGTCCGGCTCCGTCTCCGCCGGGTTACCCGCGTACAGCCGGACCGCCTCGCGGGGGTCCTCGCGGGCGATCGCGAGCCCGACGACGTGGGTGACCGGTCGCCGGCTGCCGAAGCGCTGCTGGCCGAAGTAGTTCGGGACGCCGACGGTCGCCTCGATCGGAAACGCCCGCTCACCGGTCGAGGAGTCGTTCGGCCCGTCCGCGCCGCCCGCGAACGCCCGGAGGTCTTGTACCGCGTCCGCGACACGCTCGGGTGCCTCCCCGACCGCGTCCGCGACGCGGATCTCGAAGGCGTTGCCGGCGAGGTCGCCGAACGAGAGGCTCCGCCCCGCCCGGCCGAGCGCCTCGACATCGGCGCCGCGGATCTCGGGGAGCGCGTCCGCGTCGACCCCGCGGACCGTGAACAGCTGCGTGGTGACGGCGCGCTTGTCCTTCGTCCCCGCCCACGAGACGCGCTCGCGGCTGATCCCGAGGGCGTCCGAGAGCCGGCGCGCGAAGTCGTTCGTGTCCCAGTCGCGGAGCGTCGCCCGGACGACGAGTTCGGGGTAGCTCCCCGCTTCGGCGCCGAGCGGCTCCGCGTCGAACGCCTCCAGCTCCCGGACCCGAAAGTCCTCCGGCGACTCGCGGAGCCGGCCGCCGATCCCGTCGGCGTCGCTGACGTAGTACGCGATCCCGACGGCGCGCTCGGTCGGGTGCGCCTCGCGGAGGGTGCGTTCGGGGGCCATTCAGTACAGCGAGAGGTCGCCGGTCACGCGGTCGACGCTGTCGTCGCGGGCCGGCCCGACCGCGAGCGCGGTGACGGTGCCGGGCTCTAACTGCGTGTGCCCGGCGTCGCGGACGATCGCGTACGGGAGCCCCTCCCTGTCCGCCTTGTCGGCCAGCTCGAACAGCCGGCTCTCGGAGTCGCCCTTGAGGACGACCTTCTTCTGTCCCTCGCCCTGCCACTTCTTCCGCGCCCGCTCGCTCGCGTCCTGATACGCCGACAGCGACGCGTGCGCGGCCTGCGCGGCGAGCTTCCCCTCGCCCATCCCGATGTCCGTCCGCGCGACGATCGCCTGTTTCATGTCCCGATTCACCGCCGCCGCGGGTTTAGCGCTTTGCTCTCGGTCGTCACGCCGACCGCTGGCGGGCGAGCGACCGAAAAAAGATCCGCGAGAACGCGACCGGCTTCAGTCGTCGGCGGGCGCCGCACCGCTGCGCGAGCCCGAGCCGAGGCCGGACGCCACGTCGGCGACCGTCCGCTCGTTGTTGACGACCCACCGGAGCAGGAGGAACGCGAAGAGGTACTTCGCGACGATGTCCATCCCGCTGTACGCCCACGAGGTGATCGCGACGTCAAGCACCGCCAACCCCTCGGCGCCGAGCGCCCAGAAGATCGGGTAGCCGAGCCAGAGGACCACGGTGAGCACCTTCAGCGTATTGAAGATGTCCGCCGTCCCGGCGATCTCGGCGTCCTCGGCCCACTCGGCGAGCAGGATGTAGAGGACGACGACGAAGAACGCGCAGCTGATCGCGTACCACACCCAGCGGAGCAGGTACGAAGACGTCGTCAGCGCGGCCGCGAGGCCGGTGACGCACATCCCGATGTCGGCCACGACGGCCGTGAACAGCTTCGTGGTGTTCGACCCGGCCAGCAGGCCGAGCGCGATGAGGATCATCGGCGTCGACAGCGCCCACGTGAGGTACCGGCCCCACGGGGTGAGAACCTCCTGCCCGGCCAATGCGTGGCCGGCCGGCATTTCGAGGAAGCTCACCGTGAGCCCGGAGACGAGGCCGGTGTAACTGGAGATAGAGACCAGCGGGACCATCAGCGTGGCCACGAAGATCAGTTGCGCGCGCGGGTCCTCCACGTTCCGGCCCATGTACACGAAGAGGAGGATCGAGAGGCCCGCGAGGGGGATGTTGATCCAGAGCGACGAAGCGAGGAGCGTGTCGCTCTGAACGGCCTCGAAGATCTGCGTTTGGGTCATTTCGAGCGGGACCATTCCGCCTGCGAGTATGTCGGCCGCTGCTGTTTCGATCATGCGACGGTGTGTATCACGTGGCGTATTTATTAAATGTACCAACCTGACTGGTAAGGTTTTTCTAACAGATTCCGGAACCGACTCGTATTATTCGAAATATTCTTATTTATCGGTTAAATACCAGACGATCGTTTCGTCCCTCGCGGTCATCGACCGACCAGCGGGAGTCGGTCCAGCGGGCCAGCGCCGACGTCCGCCTCGACGGCGGCCGCGCAGTGTTCGCCGCCGAGCAGGCACATCGGCACCCCGATCCCCGGGTTGCTGCTCCCGCCGACGTAGTAGAGCCGGTCGGTCCCGCGGACGCGCGGCCCGGGGCGGAGCGGGCCGGTCTGTCGCATCGTGTGCGCGAGTCCGAGCGCGCTCCCGCCGGGCTGGTCGAACCGCTCGGCGAACTCGGAGACGCACGCGGACTCCTCGGCGACGATCCGGCCGCGGAGGTCGGCGCCGGCCCGCGACGCCACGGCGTCGAGGACGCGCTCCCTGAGCGCCGTCCGTCGCTCGGGGGTGTCGTCGAGCCCGGGCGCGAGCGGCACGAGCGTCACGACCGCCTCGTGGCCGTCGGGCGCGACCGACGGGTCGGTGCGCGAGGGCACGTTCACGTACACGACCGGGTCCGTCTCCCCAGTCGGCCACGCGGGGTCGTCGAATATCGCCGCGAAGTGCGGGTCCCAGTCCGTCGGCAGCGCGAGCGTGTGGTGTTCCAGCTCCGGCAGCTCCCCCTCGACGCCGAGGTACAGCAGGTGCGCCGCGGGCCCGTACGTCCGCCGGTCCCAGTAGTCGCCGACCCGCGAGACGGCGCCGTCGGGGAGCAGCTCGCGCTCGACGTGCGCCGGCGGCGCATTACAGACGACCCGGTCGTGGACGTAGCGGTCGCCGCCGAGCTCGACTTCGACGCCGCCGTCTATCGGCTCCAGCGCCGTCACCTCGACGCCCGTGTGAACGTCTGCGCCGGCGTCGCGCGCCACCGTCTCGACCGCCTCGATCACCTCGTACATCCCGCCCATGGGGTAGTAGACGCCGAGCCCGTAGTCGACGTGGCTCATCAGCTGGTACAGCGCCGGCGTGTTGTGCGGCGACCCGCCGAGGAAGACGAGCGTGTACTCCAACAGCTGCCTGAGCTTCGGGTGATCGACGTACGACCGCACCGTCTCGTCGAGCGTGGAGAGGAGGTCGAGCTCCCGTCCCCCGGCGAGGACGTCCAGCGAGAGGTAGTCCCGGAACCGCGATCGTCCGGGGAGCACGAACCGGTCCATCCCCGCCTCGTACGCTCGCTCGGCGTCGGCGAGGTACTCGCGGAACGCCTCGCCAGCGCCCGCCTCGTACGACTCGAACAGCTCGGCGGCCGCGTCGGGATCGGCGGGCACGTCGGCGCTGTCGCCGTCGTCCCAGAAGACGCGGTAGTGGGGGTCGAGCCGCGTCAAGTCGTAGAACTCCTCGGTCGACCGACCGAAGTCGTCGAAGAACCGGTCGAACAGGTCCGGAAGGAGGTACCACGACGGCCCGGTGTCGAACCGGAACCCGTCGAGTTCGATCCGACCGGCGACGCCGCCGACGCGCTCCGCGCGCTCGTACAC
>NZ_NEDJ01000106.1 GCF_002114285.1 Halorubrum ezzemoulense DSM 17463 | reverse complement strand
GCGCCCCGGTCGTCGTCGAACTCTCGCTCGGCGACACGGTGAACGACCGCGTGCGGTTCGCGCGCGAGCGCGCGGAGCTGTGACGATGGCGCGAGCCCGCGTCCGCGGCATCTACGCGACGGCGCTCACCGCGCGCCTGCTCGACGCCGGCTACGAGGTGGTGGACGCCTCGCCGCCGATCCGCCGGCGGTTCGACGCCGAGTTCGGGACCGAGCCGCCGACCGTCCGGATCGGGACGAGCGCGGACCGGCAGGGGGTCGGCGCGCACGGCGACGCCGGCGCGCTCGGCGCGGTCCGAGATCTCCTGACCGACGCGGGCCGCGACGCGCTCGCGTGGCCCGACCCGACGCCGCCGGGGACCGTCCTCGACGGCGAGGTGACGGAGACGCTCGGCGGCGGCGCCGTCGTCGACCTCCGAGTCGGCGGCGGGCGAGTCGGCGGCGAGGGCGGCGACGTGACGGGCACGCCCGCCGCGGCCGTCGAGGGGTACCTCCCGTACGGGGCCGTCGACGCCCGGGTCGAGACGGGGGACGCGGTCCGGGTCCAGGTGCGCGAGTCGGCCGCGCCGTGGACGGACCGTCGCCCCGAACTCGCCGGGGAGTTGCGGGTCGGCGGCGACCTCGTCGCGCTCGAACCGGGGTCCGGGACGCGGGTCGACGCCCGGGACGACGAGGCCGCCAGAGAGCTGTCCGGGATGCTCGACCTGCTCGACCTCGAACCGCCGACGGGCTGGCGGGCGGTGTGGCAGCCCGCTGCCGTCGACGCCGACACGGAGGCGCTGACCGCGGGCCTCGACGCGGCCGTCGAGGCCGCCGAGGGGCTACGCGCGGCGATCGGAGCGGACGACGAGAGTGGAGTCGACGACGGGACCGGAGACAGGCTCGGCGTCGTCAGCGACCGGAGCCGGCTCCGCGACGCCCCGCTCGCCGCGCCGAACGCCGGCGTCTGGGTCTGGTTCGGCCGCGAGAGCCGGTCGGGACTCGACGACGCGCGGCGGACCGCGACCGCGACGATGCCCGGCCACCACCGCGTGAAGGCGGGGTCGGCGGACGCCTCGGCCGGCGTCGACCTCGCGGAGGCGCTCTGCGACCCCGCTCCCGACGCCGAGTTCCCGTTCGCGGTCGTGGCCGACGCGTTCGGCCCGCGCGAGGGCGACGCGCTCCGGATCGACCACGGGAAGCCCGACGGCCGGCTGATCACCCTCGGCGAGGGGACGGTGACGGGAGTCGACGCCGACGGGACCGTCACCGTCGAGCGCGAGATGACCGGCGGGGGGACCTACGACGGGCTCGGCGTCGACCGCGAGGCCGGCGACGTCGCCGAGACGAGCCTGAAGGAGGGGCGCTGGTGGTACCCGACGACGTACCGCGGCCGCGACGGGACGGTCCGCGGGACGTACGTCAACGTCTGTACGCCCGTCGAGGTGTTCCCCGACGCGGCCCGCTACGTGGACCTCCACGTCGACGTGATGAAACACCCCGACGGGACGGTCGAGCGCGTCGACGACGAGGAGCTGGCCGAGTCGGTCGCGGCCGGCCACACCCCCGAGGCGCTGGCCGAAAAGGTGCGGAGCGTCGCGTCGGCGCTGGAGAACGCGCTGTAGAGGTGGATCGGCGGGCGGCGGTCCGGGCGCCGAGGCGCGTCGACTCGGTCGTTTCGAAATCCAATCACTTCGATTCGTTACAATAGCATTATTATTCATCGCATACACGCTGCGGACGGAATGTGTGAGAAACGATCACAGCAAACGTTTGACGGCGCGACGCGGCGGGGGTTCCTCGGGAGCGTGGGGGCGCTGGTCGCCGCCGCGGCCTACTCGCGAGACGTGTCGGCCGACGACGCCGCGCGAGTCGACAACGAGGCGGACGACCCGGTCCAGACGGTCGAGTCGCCCGATGGATCGATCGCGGTCACGGTCGACGTCACCGGCGGAGCCCCGACCTACGAGGTCGCTCGCGGCGGCGAAACGTACGTCGGACCGTCGACGGTCGGGTTCGACTTCCGGAATCAGCCGTCGTTCGGCGCGAGCGCCGACGGGGAGTCGGGCCCGGTGACGGTTACGGGCACCGAGCGCGAGTCGGCGACCGAGGAGTGGGAGCCGGTGTGGGGCGCGTACGAGGAGGTGTCCGCGGAGTACCGCGCCCTGAGCGTCGGGCTCGCCGACGCCGCCGGGGACGCGGACGGGTCGGGCGCCCCCGCGGCGGACGCGCGGACCGCGACCCTCCAAGTGCGCGCGTTCGACGACGGGGTCGGCCTCCGGGTCGTCCTCGGGGAGGGGTTCGCGAGCCACTCGGAGAAGGCGGTGATCGACTCGGAGAACACCGGCGTCGACTTCGCGGCCGACTACGACGCCTGGTGGATCCGCAACGAGGTAACCAACCCGCGGTTCGAGCAGGAGTACGCGGAGACGCCGCTGTCGGAGATACCGGCCGGGAGCCGCGAGACGCGGCCGACGGACACGCCGACCCGGACCGGCGCGCACACGCCGCTGACGGTGGACGCGGGCGACGCGTACCTCAGCGTCCACGAGGCGAACCTCGACGACTACGCGGCGGCGACGCTCGCGCCCCGCAGCGACGACGGGGGGACGGCCTTCGCGACCGAGCTCACGCCGCTGCCCGACGGGTCGAGGGCCTCGCTCGACCTCCCGGCGGCGACGCCGTGGCGGACGGTACAGGTCGTCGACCGGCCGGGCGAGCTGATCGAGTCGCAGCTCGTCCCGCTGCTCGCCGACCCGCTCGACGAGTCGGCGCTGCCGACCGCGGGCGGCGAGCCGGACGCCGACTGGATCGAGCCCCGCAAGTACGTCGGCATCTGGTGGACGATGATCGCGGGGCAGGCGAACTGGGAGTACAAGTCGGACGACGAGATCGCCGGGAACGACGGAAATCCCGCCGCGTACGTCCACGGTGCGCGGACCGAGCGCATGAAGCGGTACATGCGCTTCGCGAGCGAGAACGGGATCGACAGCGTGCTCGTCGAGGGGTGGAACGAGGGGTGGGACACCTATCCCGGGGACGGCACCGGCTTCGGCTTCGGCGTCGACGACTCCTATCCGGACTTCGACGTGCCCGAGGTGACCGACTTCGGCGCGTCCCTGCCGGACCCCGTCGAGATGACGATCCACAACGAGACGGCCGGTAACATCCCGCAGTACGAGGCCGCGATCCTCGACGCGGACGTGTTCGCGGGGTACGAGGCCGAGGGGATCAACTCGATCAAGAACGGGTACGTCTCGGACCCGGGGCTCGGCATCGACGGCGACGGCGCCGAGCCGACCCACAACCAGCACAACCAGCTCGCGGTGAACCACCACCGGCTCGCGATCCGTGAGGCGGCCGCGAACCGTCAGCTGCTGGAGATCCACGAGGGGATCAAGCCGACCGGCGAGATCCGGACCTACCCGAACGTGGCGAACCGCGAGGTGGTGAAGGCCCAGGAGTACGACGGGTTCGGCCAGCTCGGATCGAACGTCGGCCGCGACCACCACGTCACGCTCCCGTTCACGCGGAACCTCGCCGGCCCGGTGAGCTTCCAGCCGGGTATCTTCGACGTGACCTTCGGCGACGACCGCGGCGACCAGGTCCAGACGACCCGCGCCAAGCAGCTCGCGATGTACCCGACGTACCTCAGCGGCCTCCAGATGGCCGCCGACCGGATCGAGGGGTACGTCGACGAGACGTTCGAGGTGGGCGAGGGGCTCCAAGCCGCGGCTGGCGAGCGCGACGGACTGGTGACCGACGACACGTGGCGGGACGCGTTCGGCACGAACCACGTCGCCGTCGACCCTAACCGCGCACCGAGCGGCTCGTCGGTGACGTACGTCGTGCGCGGCGTCGAGGAGCCGGGGACATACGACCTCCACCTCCGGTACGCGAGCGCGCCGGAGGAGAACGCGCAACGCGTGATCGACGCCGGCGGGCCGCGAGCGACGCTCCGCGTCGGCGACGCGAGCCGGACGATCGAACCCGACTCCACCGCCTACTGGGACGACTGGCGGGTGTTCACGACCGGGGTGGAACTCGACGCGGGCGACACCGAGATCGCGGTCGAGCTCGACTACGAGGACGGCGGAGACGGGTTCACCGGCGACGTGGGGGGATTCAACCTCAACGCGGTCGCCGTCACCGAATCGGGCGAGCCCTCCCCGATCCCGGCCGAGTACGAGGGGTACGTTCCGGAGAACGAGAACTTCGACGCGAAGCCGGAGTTCTCCTTCATCGAGTCCGTTCCGGCCGCCGGCTGGGACGAGACGCGCGTCGTCGGCGCCGCGATCGGCGACTACCTCGCAATCGCCCGCCGGCACGGCGACGAGTGGTACGTCGGCGTCATGACCGACGGGGCGGGCCGCGCGGTCAACGTGCCGCTCGACTTCCTCGCACCCGGTAAGTCCGGGGACGCGCCGGGGCACGGCAAGGGTGGCGGAAAGGGGAAAGAGAAGGGGAAGAATAACGCGAACGGCGGCGGCCGCGACGGCCCGAAGTACGTCGCGGAGATCTACTCGGACGCGATCGGAGGAGGCGTCGACGCCGACCCGACCGGGGTCCGGATCGACGAGGCGATCGTCACCCCGAGCACGACGCTGCTCGCGTCGCTCGCGCCGAGCGGTGGAACTGCTGTCAGGTTCCGTCCGGCGCGGGGCCGCGAGATCGGTCGACTCCCGGAGTACGAGCGGCCAGAACAGGACATCTCGATCGAGATCGCGGAGGAGGCCGACCTCGACGAGTCGTTCATCGCGGGGACGGGGTCGAACGACGCCGGGTTCGTGGGCGGCACGAACGTCGAGATCGTCGTCGACGGCGAGGTCGAGACGCTCGCCAACGTCCGGCTCCCGCCGAACGCGACGGACGAGACGGTCGAACTCGGCTACCGGATCACGGCGATCGGCACCTACGACGTCGCCGTTCGCGACCCGGAGACCGACGAGGAGCTCGCCGCGGAGACGGTTACCGTCGCTCCCGGCGACGTCGTCGCCGAGCTGACCGACCCGAAACGCGACGACGACGGACCCGGCGAGTACGTCTACCCGACGGACGGTGCGTTCCGAGACGGCGCGTTCGATCTGCGCTCATTCCGCGTCTTAGAGACCGAGAAAGAGTACCGGTTCGCATTCGGGGTTGAGAACCTCTACGACGCGTTCGGCGGCGACTTCTCGCCGCACTACTTCCTCGTCTACTTGCGCGATCCCGACGCGAACGGCGGCCGCACGAGCGCGCTGGACGATCTCGGGCTCACCGCCGAGTTCGGCGCGCCGTGGCAGTACCGGATCGACGCTAGCGGCTTCGCGAAAGGGATCACCGACGCCGACGGCGGAGACCTTGGCACGCCGGAGGTGTTCGTGAGCTTCGAGTCGAACACGGCCGTCGTCTCGGTGCCGAAGTCCGCGGTCGGCGGCGACATCTCTGGCTGGGAGGTGGCGCCGGTCGTCGGCTCGGAGGACCGCGGCAGCTTGCGCGCGGTCGCCGAAGAGGCCGGGACCTTCGTCTTCGGCGGCGCGCGCGAGGGCGCGGCCGGGAACGCGCCGCGGGTCGTCGACCTCGTGACGCCGGACGGCGTCTCGCAGGCCGACGCGCTCGACTACGGCCCCGATTCGCTCGCGTCGCTGCCGTTCACGTCGCTATAAGAGAGGCGGCGGAATCGAGAGGCCTCGCGGCGGGACGGCCCGCCGCGTTCAGAAGTGATTCGCGGAGTCGGTCTCGTGGCGGAGCTCGCCGCCGCGACCGCCCTCGACCGTCGAGGCGCCTTGATCGCCGGAGGAGGCGGTCCGCACCGTCACGTTGTCGACCTCGTCGAAGTCCATGATGAGGTCGCGGCGGATGTTGTCGGCGGTGATGTTCGAGATACCGCAGCCGGAGCAGGTGCCGCCGAGCTCGACGACGACCTCGCCGGTCTCGGGGTTCGCCTCGCGCACGACGCTCGTGCCGCCGTGCATCTGGATGATCGGCATCTGTCCGACCATCCACCGCTCGACCCGGTCCGCGAGGCTCTCGTCGCTCTCGTCGCTCATTATCCCTAATACATCGCCGACGGTATGGAAAGTTGCGGTTTAGGAGCCGTCGGGCGCGTCGAAAGGAACTGTGTCATCGTCGATGAGACGGAACGGCGGCAGCCGAGCGCGCTATCGCTCCCCGTCGTCGCCCGAGTCGGCCGCGTCGCCGGACTGGCTGGGGAGCCGCGTGGGGTCGGCCGGGTCGTCGCCGTTCAGCGAGTCGTCGCGTTCGAGCACGTACAGCAGCGGCCCGAGCGCGGTCAACACGAGGACTCCGGGTAGGGGCGCGTCGGGAACCGCGAGTAGCGTGACGAGGCTCGCACCGCCGGTGAGCACGACGAGCGCGGCCCACGCCGCCGGCGAGCCGAGGTCGACGCCAACGCGCGCGGCGTCGCGGTAGACGGCCGCAGCGATCAGCGCGACGACGACGCCTCCGCCGCCCCCGACGAGGGCCGTGGTGACGGACATACGGCTCGTTGGACCGAGACGCGAAAAAGGGTGTCGCGAGCGAGAAGGACTGGGAACGAGCGCGGAATCGAGAACGGGTGGGAGAGTCGAGACCAAGAAACGGGCCTACGGCGCCTCGCCGGTCTCGATGCTGAAGGAGTCGCGCGGGTACGCGACGCAGGTGAGCGTGTAGCCGTCGTCGATCTCGGCCTCTTCGAGCATCTGCTGGTTGTCGTGCTCGACGAAGTCCTCGGAGGGGCCGTCCGCGATCTGCCCGGCACAGGAGACGCACTGGCCCTGTCGGCAGGCGTACGGGAGGTCCCACCCCTCGTCTTCGCCCTGTTCGAGGATGGGCTCGTCGTTGGAGAGCTCGACCGTCTCGCCCTGCTTGACGAACTCGACCTCGTAGTACTCCACCTCGTCTTCGGGGATGTCACCGGG
>NZ_NEDJ01000105.1 GCF_002114285.1 Halorubrum ezzemoulense DSM 17463 | reverse complement strand
CGTTCCCGCGGCTTTCCCTCGTCAATCTCCTCTTTAACTTCGTAGAGTTCCTCAAGCGCAACCTCGTCAAGCCGACCCATTACCGGCTCTACTACGTCTATCGGTAAATGTCTTCCTTAAACACTATGAGTCAGCCGAACTTACGCCGCATCCACGGGTGTGGCGTGACCCAGACGACGACTATCAGTGGTGGGAGCTCTCTGCGGGGACGTATCTGATTGAGTACAACGAATCGTTGACTGACGAGGCGCTACTCCAACCGCGTCCAGAGCTCGTCGAGCGTGGCGGGAGCCATCCAACCTTGCGGGTAACGGAATTACCTCGGGTCCCGCTTTCTGTTGGAGGGGCTGGGCTCCGGCTCAAAGCGAACGCACGTGTCTCGTCGCTTCTTCCGGTCTGAGAAGGGACCATTCCAGTTGTTATTTCGTTGCCTTCTCCGACGACACAGCGAGTGGCTCCACAAAGGGTGCTGGAGAATGGCCCGTAGGTTGATCGATGTAATGTCGCGCGAGTAGGATCTGTGTCGATTGACGCTATCTCAGGTGCCTGATTGCGGCGTATATCATCGTGGGCTCCAGAGGGACGGTCCTTCTTTCATATCTCAAAGAACCGTCTAAATGACTTGATAAATAGTCTAACGTTTTCTAATACTGTGTTAAACGATTACTGCTGGGGTAAATCGACTCGAATAGAATCCCCAAACGGTGAATCGAACCGAAGATGCGCCAACGCTCTGGCACTTATATGCTCCTGACTATGGTGGTGACTGGTAGAGACGCCCCCCATGTCATCACGCACGTCCTCCGCTCGACTGCTGGCCCCAGCGCATCATGGCACAACTATCGCAGCCGCGTGCTGGCAGCGCGCAGCTGCCTGTGTTCGGGCTGTCGCCTTCTGGGCGGCAGTCGTGTTGCCGCTCGCGTACCTCCCAGCAGCGTACGATGTCGCCGGCTTCGAAATGACCGGCAGTACCGTTGTGCTCATCGCGGTCCATGTCGCGTGTTTCGTGATTGGTCACGACCACTCTGATTCCTCCTCTTCAGCATGAGTACTACGAGCTCCGCACAGACCGATACTGTCGACCAGGGGTCAGAGTCGACCAGCACGAAGACTGCCCGTCTCGTGTCGTATCTCCGGGATGAAGCTGCTGACAGTGAGGCCTACATCAAGGCTAAATTCATCGCCGAGGATGTCGACCTCTCACCGAAAGAGATCGGCGCACGACTCGTCCAACTCCAAGATTCTGTTCAGGATCTTGAAATCGAGCAGTGGTCCTACACCGGTGCGACGACGTGGCGCATTTCAACTGTGTAGTCCCGTTGGAGGTCAATTCTAGATTCACAGGTCCGCCGTTTCATACGTCAATCGCCGCAGGAACCACCTAGTAATCGGCCGTGAGAGCTTTCACCCGTGAGATACACCCGCAGATAATGCCCACATTACGGGACCACTCCCGACTGCTCATTGTCGTGGGGTTGGTCGTACTTGCTGGCTGTGCTGGCGGAATCTCCGGAGATCAACCCGCCCCTGAGCCAGACGGCGCTGACAATACGTCTCAGCCACCGGCTAACGGAACGGTGGAAGTTCATTACATCAACGTCGGGCAGTCGGTTAGCACGCTCATCATCGGTCCAGACGGCGACACAATACTCGTCGATACCGGCCACTACAATGATGACGGTGAGTACGTTATCGAGTATCTCCAACGCCACGACATCGATCGGATCGACCGTCTCGTCAGTTCACATAACGACGCCGACCACATCGGCGGCAACGCGGCAATCATTGAGTACTACGAGACGGAAGCCGACGGAATTGGCGCGGTCTATGATCCGGGGATTGCTGCGAGCACCCAGACGTACGCCGAGTACCTCGATGCAGTCGAAGCACACAATGTGACGCTGTACGAAACCCGCGAAGGCGACACTATTTCTTTCGGTGATGTCGACATCGATGTCCTCGGCCCGCCGGATCCGTACCTCGAAAGTGAAGACCGCAACGAGAACAGCATTGTCCTCAAGGTCACCCACGGCAAAACGAGCTTCCTGCTCTCAGGTGATGCCGAAGACGACCAGGAAGCATACCTTGTCGACGAATACGGGTCAGAGCTGGACTCGACAATTCTGAAAGCCGGCCACCACGGCTCTGCGAGCTCGTCAAGTGGAGCGTTTCTTGATGCGGTCGATCCGCAAGCAGTCGTAATCTCGAGCGCGTACGAGTCACAGTACGGGCACCCGAACGAGGAGGTGCTCGACCGACTCGCTGAGCGATCACTTCCAGCCTACTGGACCGCAACGCATGGCAACATCGTCCTGACCAGCGACGGACAGAACGTTACCGTCCAAACCCAGCGGGATGCCCCGACTGATCCGAGTACGCTCCGTGAGGGCGATCCGATCGACGTTGGAGCGCCTGATGCTGTTAGTGACCGGGCCCGTATTGAGAGCGATGGGACAACCAGTATCGACACCGGCAGCAACGACACTCCCGACGAGACGGACAGCGAGACTGATGAGACGACGGCTGAGGCTGGCCTGACAGTCACCGAAATCCACGCGGACGCGGCTGGTGATGACCGAGACAATCTCAATGATGAATACGTCGTCTTCGAGAACACTGGTAACGAGACGCTGGATCTGTCTGGCTGGACGATCGAAGACGAAGCAGGCCAGAGGTACACTGTTCCCGAGGGGTTCGAGCTTGCTATCGGTGAAACAGTGACACTACACACAGGAAGTGGGACAAGTACAACTACTGAGTTGTACTGGGGTTCTGGGTCCCCGATTTGGAACAACGACGGGGACACCGTGATCGTCAGTAATGCTAACGAGGAGCGTGTCCTAGAGGAGACATATTCATGACTGATCTAGCTGCTCTCGACGACGGCGAATACACAGCCGTTGTGGACTCAATCGAAGATGGGTTAGCCACCGTGTTTTTCGAACGCGATGGCGAGGAGGTAGGGAATGCTGTCTTGGAAGCTGATCGGCTCCCTGAGGACGGAAAACATGCTGATGCGATCCTCACAGTCACCGTCGTCGACGGCGACTTGGAGACAGTACAGTACGAGCCCGAACAGACCACGGAGCGAGCAGACGCAGCCCAGAATCGGTTTGATCGGCTCTCAAAACGACCGCCGTCAGAAGATGACTCGTAGGACCCTCAGGTTACGTCACAAGGCGGTTACCCGGTTTCTTAGTCGATCGGTGGCCAAGATACTCTGTTAAGAACACAGAGACGGTGACGATTATGCCGGTCGCAACCCCCGTTCCGTGAGCAATCACGCTGACAAATCGCCCCGTTTCATCCAGTTGAATCTGGAATAGCTGTGAAAGGAGTACGACGACTACAGCAGAGCCAACGCCAATACGGAGGAGTTCGGTACGTTGTGACCTGGCCCACGTCCACCACGTCGGAATCTTCGATCGGGTGCTGACAATCCCGATTCCGATCGCGAAGGCAACAATCGCACACAGGACGACAGCCACAGACGGAGACAACACAGCAGACGTGAATGCGAGCGCGGAGAGCGCTCCGAGGACAATTGTTCCCGTCGTCGCGACGCCAGCGGCATAACCATACTTGGCGGTCGCTGTGCGGGCCAGTGAGACGTATAGCAGTCCACCAAACGCGCTCACGACTCCAGAAAACCCGCGTGCCGTCGTCGCGTCCGCAACGAGATTCCACTGGACCTTCAGCAGCCAGTACTCCACGAGCTTTGTCATCGGCGGTGCGAGCACAAGACACCCGACTACAGCGAACCAGAACGGACGTCGACGCGTCCATGTCATAGAGAGTGCGTACGCTGATGCCATCACGATTGCGTACCACGTGACGCTGGACACTAGATGCGAAACGCTATCGTGGAGGATTGCGGCGGTCCATGCCGAGACTACAGTGGGTTCGCCGTACGTGAACAGGAACTGCGAGCGGAGTGCTTCGGGGAGGAAGAAATGAACAGTGACGAGGACACCAACTACCCCAGAGAGAATGGCAATCTCCATCGCGTCGGTTGAGGTTCGGGCTCCCTGTCGTCGAGACATTCACGCTGGGTTGTCTAGGAGCAAACAAAAAGGGACAGATCGATCCACTCGTGGGGGCCAAATATTCGGAAGTTGGATAGCGATCGAGCATAATCTTAACCAACAAAAATTGAAGATGAAAAGCGAATGTTGGTTAATCATGCTGGTGGTCACTCCACCGGAAACCTGGTGCGTTTGGCCCGCAAAGCCGCCAAAAGCTTAGGTTCAGGCCGGGTGATATTCATTCGGAAGGAACTGTCACACGCTCCTTCCACCCCTTCGCATGAACGCTGATGAATCGCCCCTCGGTCGGTGTCCGAAATGTGGTGAGGACATATCCGAAGCATGGATTCTCGTTGAGTACGAGAAGGACAACGGCACAAAGGGCGTGTGGACCGAGTGTCCGGCGTGTGAGAACGTTGTAGCGCCGGAGTAGGGAGACAGCAGAATAATGTGTGGTTCGTCGCGTATGGGAGTCTACAGTCTATAATGGAAATCTCAGATCAACTTCGGTGTCTGTTCTCAGGGAAAGTCGAAGAGCGGAACGGATCATACGTGATTGAGGTACCGGAGCAAGAGCTCCACCTAGGCGACCTAGAGGCGGACGAAACGTACCGTGTCGCTGTGTTGCCGTCACCCACCACCAGCGAGTCCACCACTACTGGCGCCGATCCACAGTCCGAGCAGGCGTCACAGACGCCCCCTGTTGAGAAAGGAGAACAACGCACAGTCGAGATCGAAGACATTGGTGACCAAGGCGACGGCATCACCCGAGTTGAGCGCGGGTTCGTCGTTATTGTTCCCGATACCAAACAGAGCGAGCGTGTCACTATCGAGATCACCGATGTCCGGGAGAATGTCGCCTTCGCGGAAGTTGTCGACCGCGTTAGCTACTACGAGTAGTTTGTAGCGTTCGTTTTCTTCGTCTGAGGACGTGGTCCGGGTGAGCGTTACAGGAGATTCACTTATACTATTGCCGTAGGGTTCGAGCCTGCTTCCGACGAAGTAGAGCACTTCATACTGGATGAGGAACAAGTACAACTACTGAGTTGTACTAGGATTCTGTCTCATCGAGATACACCAATGACGGAGATACCGTGAGCGTCACCAATGCTAACAGTGAGCGTATCTTAGTTGGTGCTAGACGTCGGCCAGTCGGGTGTAATGCCAACCAGTTCGGCACTCACTCGCCAGAGTTGCCGTCGCACCGCCTGGTTCGTTGCCTCGGGTGCGGGATCTGTGGGACCATCGTTGCCGATATATTGCCCACTCACAGAGCCGTACCTCGCCTCCACCAAGAGCGATTGGAGACGTTCGGCAGCCTCCTGCTTTGAGGTGGCGACACCGGGAACCAGCCCCGCGATTCGAACCAGCAGCCGCGTTCGGAGCGACGCCTCGCGGAACAGGTCCGTCGACGGAACGAACCCCGGATGAACGCAGTTGACCGTGACCGCAGAGTCATCTGGGAGTCGGTCATCCAGTTCGATCGTGAACGCGATGTTCGCCAGCTTCGAGCGAGCGTACGCGTCAAGTGAGTCGTACTCGTCCGTCAGCTGCAGGTCGTCCAGGTCGAGCGTCGCCCGCCGATGGATGTCCGAGGCGGTGACAACAACACGCGGATCGGGTGCGTCACGGAGATGGTCAAGCAATACGTATGTCAGGAGGTAGGGGGCCAAGTGGTTCACCGCGAGCGTGATCTCGATTCCGTCTGGACTCTCACGACGTGACCCAGCCGAGAGTCCAGCGTTGTGAGCGAGGACGTCGATCTGATCGTACTCGTGTTTCACGGTTGCTGCGAGGGACCGGACGGTGGATTGGGAGGCGAGGTCGGCCTGATGGAACGCGATCGATCCGCCAAGGTCGTTGGATTGTTCTGCGAGGGTGGCTCCCTTCGACTCGTCGCGGCCGACGACTGCGACGGTCGCACCCCGTTCCGCGAGGTCAACAGCTGCCACCCGCCCGAATCCGCTTGTTCCGCCGGTGAGGAGGATCGTGCGGTCGGAGAGGTCGTCGGTCATTCCCCGTTTCGACGTCGACGGTCCAAAAGCGCGAGGAGCACATAAACGGCACCGATCACGCGGACGCCGTCGGTGAGGTGTTCGTTCCACTCCAGCGACTCCGGGTCTTCGTACACGAGCGGCCCCGCCATTTGCTCGTACAGTCGCGGGACGAAAAGCAAGACGGCACCAACGATTCCGGTGACATTCATCAGCCACGCGTAGAGGCGACCGTCACGAAGCGCCGCGAGCGTAATGACAACTCCTTCCACCCGAATCAGGAGACCAAACCACGAATGTACGGTGTTTTCGTCAGGGTTCTCGACCGCAATCGCCTCGAATACCTCCACGGTCCGGTCCGGGGCGAGCGTCGTGAGAACGCCGAGCGCACCGAGGAACTGCCGTAGCATACGTATTCATTCGGTCTGGGGTAGGTTAAGATTCGGTGTCGGCGGGATAGATGTCTCACATTATTATAGCGGTCTGTGAATGATCTTAACCAACAGAATTGGGGACTAAGGGTGTGTTGGTTAATTCAGATCGCTCTTGTGTAGAGCTGCGGAAAGACGATTTAACATGTTGAACACCCACCGTAGTCCGGCGATTTGAACCCGAGATAGCGTACTCAATTCGGAGCTGGCACAACCAAACGACCTCTTTCCGCGTTTCTACACGCTCTTATGTAGAAACGCGGAAAGCCCGTATAATTACACTCAGACAGTTCTAATCTGGCGATATGTCTTCCACTGAGTCAGCGTTCGGCGGGATGTTTCGGCAACTGATCGAGCTAGGAGTCATAGAGATCAACACCGAGCCGCTCGATGCGCGCATCGAGCGGCGACTCAAGCGGTTCTGGGAGAATACATCCTGTCCTCGCTGTGGTCACCAGAGCATTATGACGTGGGAAAAACACGACCGAGTTCGGTGCCGTAATTGCGAATTTAAGCCAGTTTACACCCACGGAACGCCATTTCACGAGAAGCACCTCACCACAGGAGAGGTGCTTCTCGCTTTCACTCTCTACGCAGATACGCTGCTGAGTATCAACCAAATTGCGCCGCTGCTCGGTCGCGCTTACAAAACCGTTCACACGGCGATTCGGGAGGCGGAAGCCGCGGTTCAGCGCG
>NZ_NEDJ01000104.1 GCF_002114285.1 Halorubrum ezzemoulense DSM 17463 | reverse complement strand
AGATCAGATAATTCGGCCATAGGTTATTATATATACATCATCAAACACACATATATTGATGGGTGTCCCAATATCAGAAAGTCACAAGCGTAGGGTATTCACCGCGTGATGGCTGGAGTGTTGACGACACCAGCGGGTATCGCATATATTAGTCTATTTTTTATTAGTGGCATCATCTGTTTTGCGGCTATTCCGCGTGCGAGGATGATCTCCGACGCCGACATCCGTCGTGGCTTGGTCGGAATGCTCGTAGCGACGGGAATCTGGGGAATATTCAAAACGGGATACTTTCTTGTGCCGGATCCACTCAAGGAGCCCGCGTATATTATTGGACTCGTGTTCGGATTCGGGACCGTTTGGGCGTGGTTGTACTTCGCATCCGCTTATAGCGGCCGGCAACTACATCAGAACTCAAGTATACGTCTCCTCAGTACCGGCGTGTTTCTCACCGTGGTAACCGTGAAGGTTACCAATCCGTTACACGGCCTCTATTTTACAATCAGTGAAGCTACCACGCCTTTTCGCTATTTGGCGATCAACCACGGTATAGTCCACTGGATAGCAACTGGGTTCTCGTATGTGCTCGCAGCCGTCGGCCTATTCATGATATTCGAAGTATATGTGAAGTCGGAGTATGACTCACGGCTGCTGGCTGGCATGACCGGCCTCCTCGGCTTACCTGTTATCTTTGATCTCATCGCTATTACGACACCGACGTTGATTGAGTTCATTTACGCGCCGGTTGGGGTAGCAGGGTTCGCGGTCGGAGCAGTGTTCCTGTTCGGCGATCGGCTCCTAGCAGTCGGCGCGGCCTCCCAAGCCGGCAACTTGACCCTGATCGTCGACGACGATGGTCGGATCAAAGACTACTCAGCCGCGATGGTAGACTCGTTTCCGGATCTTGGTGGATCAGTCGGCGAGAGCCTCGAAGATGTGTTTCCGGAACTCCGTGCGGCCCAGAACGGGACAAAAAACGTCGTCACGCAGAATAACGGCACTCAGCCGAGCCACTACCTCGTGTCGTCACAATCAATGGGTGTCGGGGGATCAGAGACAGATGTCTTGACTCTCAATGACATTTCAGAACGCGAGCGGCAGCGTCAGCAACTGCTAAAGCGAGAACGCGAACTCGACCAACGCAACGAGCTCTACCGGGCCATTCTGGCTGCGAGCTTCTCGTTCGTGTTCCGAATCGACATCGAGATGCGATTCAATTACGTGTCCGAGTCGGCCGAATCATTCGTGGGATACGAGCCTGAGGAGTTGACTGGCGAGCACATATCAGTACTTGCCGCAGATGACGAGAGCCTCACAACAGCAGTGGAGCGTCTCGACGAGGTCACAAATGGCCAGACGGCTCAGATACGCGACCACCCTATCGTGACACAGTCGGGTCGCACCACTTACATCGACATGCGGCTCGTTCCAATTTACGACCCTTCTGTGAGCCGCGACAAGCGGACGGCCGACGACGTCACAGAAGTCCAAGTGATGGTTCAAGACGCGAGCCAGCGACGAAAGCGCGAGGGCCTGATCAGCGTATTAAATCGCGTGTTACGACATAATGTTCGGAACGAACTGACGGTGATTAATGGCCGTGCCGAACTGCTCGCAAACGAGCTTGACGGAGGTGCTAAATCGAGCGCTGAGACGATCGTTCAGGCTGGTGAACGCCTGTTGGACATTGCTGAGTCAGCGCGACAGATCGAAGAGAACCGGGAGGTCTCGCCGGAACTTCAAGCAGTCGATATTATTCCGACCGTCAGCGATACGATCGAAAGACTCGAACAGCGGCACCCGGAAGTGGGAGTGACAACCGAGCTACCAGACACTGCGGTCGCCGAAACTTTACCACGGATCGGGACGGCCATGTGGGAGTTGCTCGAAAACGTTGCGGAGCACACCGGCTCGGACCCGGTCGTCAAGATAACTGTAATCAAGCGTAATGACTCAGTTGTGCTGACCATCGCGGACGAGGGGCCTGGAATCCCGAAAGAAGAAGAAGAAGTTCTGGTTAAAGGAAAAGAGCAACCATTAGTCCATGGCCAAGGACTCGGTCTCTATCTCGCGTATTGGATCGTCGTCACGGTAGGGGCGGACATCGAAGTGTCCGGATCTGAATCAGGGACAACCATCCAGATCCACCTCCCAACCCCTACGGACTCCTCATAAAATATTCTCGACTGTTCATCTTTATTAAATCATATTATCAAATCCGAGAAATATACTGCGGCTTTAGCTGTAGGATGATCCGGTGTGTCACCTCGCAAAGCCTACTATGCGACTTGACGACTATCCCAAACGAGACGGGAAGCGGGTCTGGCTCAGCCAGAGCGACGAGAACGACGAGGTCGCAGCGTTCATCGACGAGGCGAAGTCCCCAGAGCAGGAGATCGCGTTTCGGCTCGGCGTTCAGGCCGGACTCCGTCGCGAGGAGATCGCCAGCGTCACGGGCAACGACTTCACGTACGCCCCGACGGCTTCCTCCGCGTGTGGAACGACTACCCGAAGCGCGGGCAGTACCGCGAGACGCCGATTCCAAAGGAACTCGCCAGTTCCGTCCGGACGCTCTCATACGAACGCGACCCCGATGAGCCGATCGTCGACGTCGAGCCGAACTCAATCTATCGCTGGGTGAAGCGCGCCGGCGAACGCCGGTACGCGGCGACTGGCGACGAGGGGTGGACTCTCCTCGACGTTCACGATCTCCGTCGGACCTGGGGTGGTCATCTGCTGTGGAACTGTGGTGCTCTTCCTGCCGTCGTGATGAGTTGGGGCGGCTGGGAAGACTGGGAGACGTTCAGAAGCCACTATCTCGGAATGATGAGCCCGGCAGCTGCGGAACGCGAGCGCGAGAAGATCTCGTTCGTCCCGGGGACCGTCGAGTCCGACCCGGGTGCGGATCAGGTTTTCGAGCCGACAGTTCAGTCGCGTTCTTTGTACTGATTTATACGCCTAATGGTGGGCCAATTCGGCTCTGCTGAAATATTCAGCGAGTGATATATTTTGACCCAGTCGCGGTCAGTACAGGCAATTCACGGGTCGCACAGCAGAGGATATCAATGGAGTGATTTGTTCTCCAAGACCAGTAGATATATTTTTGAATGTTAAAAGTTGAGAGTATGGATTTCGAAAGAACAGCAGATCTCGTTATGACTGTTCTTCCGCTCCCTGTTGCGCTCTGGATGGGACTTACTGGGAACCTAGTCAGCGTGCTTGGGCTTCTCTCGTTCAGTACGATTGCCCTCTTACGCCGTCGCTCCACAAGAGTCCGACAGTGGACGAATCAGCATCAGTGGTTGTTTTTGACAATTCTAACACCGATCGCAGTGGCCACGACGTTAGACGCGATGCGTTGAAGCGATCAGTACGCAGCTCTCATCGACCATTTGTTTCATATAATATTATGTCTGAAGAATATGATTCCAACAGAGCCGCCAATTTGTAAATGGCTCTTGCCCAACCTGGCGAAATAACTATTCGATATGTGATATAGGCTGCTACTGACTGCTGAATATAGAGCGTGAAGTCAGCACCCACCTAGCGTCAACCTCACACTGAGACGTCCGCGTCGGTCGACTATCAACTGTACATATTTTCGGGCAAGTTTGTCTGAGGATGGGGCCAAGCTTGTTACAAGAGACCCCGGGGTGCGCTGATCGGGCCAACTGCTCTCTATGCGTGCCTGTTAAATAGTAGTCTCTGACTCACCAGTTGAAGATGCGTCAAAGAGGGTAATTGTGACGGTGGTGCCGTTTGATGTGTCGAAAGAGACGGTACCGTCAAGAGTGCGGACGGCCCAGGTAAGTTGCCACAATCCCAGACCCGTGCCGTGTTGTAGTGCTGTCTCAGTGCTGGTTTCGAGCGCAGATAGTTCCGACTCGGGAATCCCCGGGCCATCATCGGTGACCTGGATTTCGCATCCGTCAGGCGTCTGCCGGAGAGACGTTGTCACGTTCGTAGCGTGTGTGACCGCATTGTCGACGGCGCTTTCTATAGCCGCTTCGAGGGCGGCACCGTCTGTCGAGATCATCAACGAGTCGGGTGCTTCGACAGCGACCAAGGAGTCGTAGGCGGCCACAGTGCCGCGGAGCAGCTCGGCGACATCGACGGCGACGTTTTCGTGCGTCTCTGAGAGAAGTCGGTCGATCGTCCGCGCGCGGTTACTCATGTGTGTGATGCGATCGGTCGCCTCAGTTGCGGCGTCCGCGTGGTCGTTATCGATGGCCTCGAGATGAGCGTTGACGACATCGATTTGATTACGTAGGTTGTGCCGCAGAACCCTGTTAAGCACCGCGAGTCGTTCTTTGCGAAGTTCTCGTTCGGTCACTTCTCGGAGGCTGATCACGGTACCCAACTGCTGGTCATGCTGGTCGAGTACCGTCGACACCTGCGGGTCAAACTTCGCTGACGTACCCTCAACATTGAGTTCGAGCGTCTCGGTTGCTCGCAGCCCGTCCACACTCGTTCCGACGGTATCTTCGACGGTAACGGTGCCGGTAGACGGGTCGGAGTCCCCCGACGCAGTGCGCGCACTCTCGTTTGCTCGCACCACGCGGTGCTCGTCATCCGCTATTAGCACCAAGTCGTCTGTCTCGTCTACGACATCCCGTTCGCCGACGACGCCGACGGCAGGGGATTTTTTGAACGCGTCGAACCGAAACACCGCGAGTCCAAGCCCACCCACCGCGCCGAGAGAGCCAAGCACATAGGCGGCCCCTCCCGCTGCTTGACCGAGTTGAGCAGTATACGGAATATTGCTCCAGAACAGCCACATCGCCGCTGGTGCCACAGCAAAGGCAATTCCTTGCCATGCTGTTAGGTGGTCATACCGACGTGTCGCTCGCACCACCAGCACGATCCCGGCTACAGCCAGCGTCACTGCGTAATAACGGGTAGTAATTCCAAGGAGTCCGAGAACCTGCGTTGGCACTAGTGATACTCCGGTTAGTAGACCCTGTAGAGTAAGCACCAAAAGCGGAAACGCAATCAGCGCACCCGTCTTGAGCGAAAGCGAGACGAACCGTCCCGTGTACCGAAGTGCAAACATAGCCCACAAAGCGGCGGGGAGGATCCAGACAACTGCCAGCCACCGCCCGACCGCACCCCCAAAGTCGGTCACTGAGATAAGATCGGTGAGGATGCCGACACTGACGAGTCCGAGACCGACCCCGATCAGCGCAGTGTATCCTGTGAACCACGCAGCCCCTGGTTCGTTGTAACGGTGAGCGACCGTCGCACTGATAGCCGAGATACCCACTGCGTTCCCGATAGATATTGCTGCGGCGATTCCAACGATCATGAGGCATCATACATTCTCGCCTGCTAATAATGTGAAGCGTTCCGGTACAGGATATACAAATTATATTGACCGATTGACTGGGCCGCCGTCCTGACGAGAGCCAGCGCGAGACTTGCGCCCTGTATTCATCACGGAATATTCTATCAATTTGCGAATAGTAGTGTTTCACTGAGTTCGGGAAGAGGCTTGTAGATTTGATTTTACTGTTCAGAAAACCCCGTTTCCTGAACGGTTAGGCTTGGGGACACCTGTTTACTTCTCGTTGAGTTTCAAGATAATTCCCAAATTTGAGTGGTAGTGTGATGTGGTGTGTTTCAGTATTCTACTTCCACTCGCGTCGAATGTATGCTTCACGGGCCCGCAGCCGGACCGGTGGAGACCGTCGTGCTCGTGACCGCGGTCGCGGGCGCGCTCGGACCCTCCTGGACATCGGCTTCGCCCCGACGTCGACCGCCGCACCGATCCTCGTGGTTTCCAGCCTCACCGTCGGCATGCGCCTCGGCGAACGCGTGAGCGAACGACTCCAGCGCGAGGTCGTTCACGCCCTCTTCGCGATCGTCGGGAGCCGGCTGATCCTCGGTGGTGCGAGAGTCGCCTAGCCGGTACCGCTGGTCGCCGACGAGCCCTATCGACACGTACACAATGATATAGACGCCTCATGATACGACATACCAGCCGCTATATCCGATTCGCGAGACATCCCCATATGGCTCGCCATCTTCCAGAACTGTTCGCAGTCGAGACGCGACAACCGACGCACCGCCGTCGGGTGCTCAAGAGCACCGTTGGTATCACAACAGCGGGTGCGCTCGGGGCCGTGTACACCGACGGTGGGGTGGAACCCGAGGGCACTAACGAGACGAGTGACGCAACAGCCACGCAACGTCGGGACAGCGGGGCCGGTCCGGCAGACGCCACTCCACCCGGTGAACTCACGCTCATCGCGCACCGTGGCTTCGCGGGAGAGAACCCAGAAAACACCGTCACCGCTGCTCAAGCGGCGGCAAGCGAGAGCAGATCGACGGATGACGAGGGAACGACGACCCGCCAAGCCGATGTTATCGAGATCGACGTCGTTCCGACAGCCGACGACGACGTCGTCGTGTTTCACGACAACAACTTAGCAGGACGCAACGGCGGTGAGCGCGGACTCACGGACGAGACGGGCGTCGTCTGGGAAACCGAGACGATGACCGTCACTGGTGCGGAGGTACTCCGGAGCGGCGACACGGTACCGCGCCTGTCAACGCTCCTCGAAGCCGTCCCTCCCGAGGTCGGAGTCAACGTAGAATTGAAAAACCCCGGCCGGTACGACCTGCGGTTCGACGAGAAACTCTCTCCGGACGCGCTTGCTGACCGCAGAGTTGCTTGGCAGCCATTCGTAGACCGAGTTGTCGACATACTCGACGCTCACGACAACGAGTTTCTTTGTTCGTCATTCTGTGAGGGTGCGCTGGCCGCGACGCGCGACACGTCATCGTATCCGGTCGCTCCTATCGTCTACGAGTCGGTTGGCGACGGACTCGCTATCGCTCGGGCACACGACGCCGCAGCGGTCCACGCTCCGATGAAGGTAATATTCGGAACTCCGTTCCACGATCCGGCGGTCACCGCCGGCGTGGACCTCGTCGCCGAGGCGCACGCGGACGGACGTGAGGTGAACGTGTGGACAGTCGATACGTGGTATCAGGCCAGTCGGCTTGCCGCCGCCGGCGTCGACGGCATCGCCGCCGACTACTCCGGTCTGCTCCCCGCTTCCGGTGAGACGTCTGCCGGAGACACGCAGTCCTGAGCACGACGCGAGCGGCCGGTCGACGGAGACCAGGTGTGAGCGCGCCGACGCGGCCCCACTTCTGTTAGCGGCGTCCTTCGATCGACTCTTGTTCGTCCGCCGTCGATTCTCGTCGATTAAGTCTTCGTGGCCACGACGAGTTAGTGTGCGGCGGTGTCGATGAGGTCGTCTCAGCGATATTTCTCAAAATACCCCAGAACTCTCTGGATCGGTATGTACAGGTACGTATTGAGGCCGAAGTAATTGTAGCAGTGCTTACCATTCACTACTAATAATTTCAAATATTATAAAATCT
>NZ_NEDJ01000103.1 GCF_002114285.1 Halorubrum ezzemoulense DSM 17463 | reverse complement strand
ATTCAAAGGGGCAGCCACGGGGGCTTTGGGCGTGTTCTCTGCGGGAGCGACTCGGAATACGACCGGAGAAACGTGTCGCGCGCGAGCGACGACCGAGCCGAATCGGGGGCGAACTCTGGGGGATCACGACCGAGATACTCGCGTTAACGGCGATCAATCAAAACAGACGCAACAGCGCCGTTAACCCGGATACAAACCGGATTAAACCGCGTTAAGCGACTTCGCTTTTTATACCGAAAGGGAGACTGGACCCGAGTGGACATGAGCGAACGCACGAGAGCGATCCTACTGGCCGCAGTCGTCGCGCTCGGCGCCGTGACGGGCGTCGCGGCGACGGGCGTCGCGGCCGCCGACGGCGGCCTCGAAGTGGCCGTCGACGACGCGGACGGCGAACCGACGGTCACGGTGACCGAGAACGACACCGCGGTCGAGAACGCGACGGTCGTCGTGAGCGTCGTCGACGATGACGACGAGAACGCGTCGTACGCGGGGACCGGCGAGTACGAGACCGACGCGAACGGCACGGTCGACCTTCCCGCCGCCGAGGAGGACGTCACCGTCGCGGTGACCGCCGCCGCGGGCGACGACACCGCCTCGACGACGGTCGACCTCGAAGCGCCCGACGGCCTCGAACTCGACGTGGCGAACGCCGAGAGCGAGCCCGTCGTCACAGTGACGAACGACGACGACCCGGTCGAGAACGCCTCGGTGAACGTCACGGCCGTCGACGAGAACGCCTCCTACGCCGGCGCGGGCGAGTACGAGACCGACGCGAACGGCACGGTGACGCTGCCGGCCGCCGAGGAGGACGTGACGGTGAACGTCACGGCCGAATACGACAACGAGAGCGCCTCGGAGACGGTCGACATCGAGGCGCCCGACGGCCTCGAAGTGGCCGTCGACGACACCGACGGCGAGCCCGTCGTCACGGTCACCGACAACGGCACCGCGGTCGAGAACGCCTCGGTGACCGTCACGACCGTCGACGAGTACGCCACCTACGCCGGCGCGGGCGAGTACGAGACGGACGAAGACGGAACCGTCGGCCTCCCGGCCGCCGAGGAGAACGTCACGGTCGAGGTGACCGCCGCGTACGAGGGCGAGAGCGTCTCGACGACCGTCGACCTCACCGTCGGCGACGAGGACGAGGCCGAGGGGCAGCCGTTCGGCCAGCTCGTCCGGGAGTTCATCGAGGACATCGAGGACCGCGAGGGCGGCATCGGTGGCGCGGTCTCCGACTTCGTGACGGAGAACAACCCCGGTAACGCCCCGGACCACGCGGGCGGCCCCGGCGGTCCGGACGACGCGGACGATGGCGACGACGCCGAGAACGAGACCGACGCGCCCGGTAACGCGCCCGATCACGCCGGTCCCGACGGTGAGGATGACGACGAGCGCGGCCCGCCGTCCGACGCCGGCCCCGACCGCGAGGAGGACGGCGACGATGCCGAGGAGACCGAGGGTGATGCTGAAGACGACGACGCCGACGAAGAGGGCGAGGACGCCGACGAGGACGAAGAGGACGAGGAGAGCGCGGAAGACGAGGCTGAAGACGACGCCGACGAGGAGGAAACGGAAGCCGACGAGGACGCTAACGAAGACGAAGCGGACGAGGAGGAAACGGAAGCCGACGAGGACGCTAACGAAGACGAAGCGGACGAGGAAGCCGACGATGACGACGGCGAGGGCGGACCGCCGGACCACGCTGGCGGCCCGGGCGGGAACTGACGACGCGGTCCGCAGCTCGGTTCGGTAACGCGGGCGACGGTCGCCGAGACCGACTCTCATTTTGCGGACGCACTCCGGTGTCGGCAGGGTTTAGTGCGCCGTGAGCGAACCGAGAGGTATGAGCGAAACCGCGTATCCGCCGGTGTCACAGCACCTCTCCGACGTCGATGCGGCCCGGGAAGAGGGCCGCCGGAAGATGGACTGGGCGCTCCAGCACATGCCGATATTGAACGCGCTGCGCGAGGAGTTCGTCGACGAGCAGCCGCTCGCTGGCGAGACCATCGCGATGGCGATGCACGTCGAGGCGAAGACGGCGAACCTCGTCGAACTGCTCGCCGAGGGCGGCGCCGAGGTGGCGATCACCGGGTGTAACCCCCTCTCGACGCACGACGACGTGTCGGCCGCGCTCGACGACCACGAGTCGATCACCTCCTACGCCGTGCGGGGCGTCGACGACGACGAGTACTACGACGCGATGCACGCCTGCATCACCCACGAGCCGACCGTCACCGTCGACGACGGGATGGACATGGTGAAACTCGTCCACGAGGAGTACCCCGACCTGATCGACTCCATCGTCGGCGGCGCCGAGGAGACGACCACGGGCGTCGACCGCCTGCGCGCGATGGACGCCGACGGCGAGCTCCACTACCCCGTCTTCGCCGTCAACGACACGCCGATGAAGCAGCTGTTCGACAACGTCCACGGCACGGGCGAGTCGTCGCTCGCGACCATCGCGATGACGACGAACCTCTCGTGGGCCGGGAAGAACGTCGTCGTCGGTGGCTACGGCCAGTGCGGGAAGGGCGTCGCCAAGAAGGCGTCCGGGCAGAACGCGAACGTCATCGTCTGCGAGGTCGACCCGCGGAAGGCGCTCGAAGCGCACATGGAGGGGTACGAGGTGCTCCCCATGGAGGAGGCCGCCGCGAAGGGCGACGTGTTCATCACGACGACGGGCAACCGCGACGTGATCACCCGCGAGCACTTCGCGGAGATGAGCGACGGCGTCCTGCTCGCGAACGCCGGCCACTTCGACGTGGAGGTGAACCTCGACGACCTCGACGACCTCGCCGTGGACCGCTACGAGGTCCGCGACGGCGTCGAGGGGTTCGAGATGCCCGACGGCCGCGTCCTCAACGTCATCGCGGAGGGCCGCCTCGTCAACCTCGCCGCGCCCATCGCCTTAGGCCACCCGGTCGAGGTGATGGACCAGAGCTTCGGCGTTCAGGCGGTCGTCGTCCGCGAGCTCGCCGCCAACGGCGACGCGTACGACGCCGGCGTCCACGACGTGCCCGACGAGCTCGATCGCGAGGTGGCGGACATCAAGCTCGCCGCCGAGGGCGTCGAGTACGACGACCTCAGCGACGAGCAGCGCGAGTACATGGGGAGCTGGGAACACGGGACCTGACCCGGCCGGACGGCGACCGCCGAGCCCGCCGGTTCGACCCGCTTTTGTGCCGCGCGACCGTACCGGACGTATGAATCTCACCGCGGGGTTACACTCCGGATTCGGTGTCTCGGTGTTAGCCGGAATCCTCGTCTCCGACACGGCGCTTCGCGTCGCCGCGTTCGCGCTCGGCGCGGTCCTCTTCGTCGCCGGCATTGTCGTGTCGCGGCGCGGCGACTGAGGCGAGGCGAACGGCGCGTCGCCTCGCCGAACGGTGACGACCGGCCCCGGCTCGCGTCCTTTTTCCCCCGCGACCGCTTACGAGAGCCAGTGACAGTCACGAGCGTCCACGACCCGAGCCACCGCGAGGCCCTCTGGGAGCTGGAGGACGCCTTCGAGCGCGGCGACCTGATCAGCGTCTTCGGCCGCTGTACGGTCAGCTACGAGGGGCGTGCGGCCTCGGACCTGGGCGCCGGCGACCGCCTGCTCGTGTTGAAGCCCGACGGCGCCGCCCTCGTCCACACCGACGAGGGGCGGCAACCCGTCAACTGGCAGCCGCCGGGGTCGGAACACCGCGCCGCGGTGCGCGAGGGACGGCTGCGCGTGCGCTCGACGCGGAGCAACCCCGACGAGACCCTGACCGTCCGCTTCGCGGCCGTCGACCAGCTCTCCGCGATGGCCGTGACCGGCGGCCGCGACCTCACGCTCCACGGGAGCGAGGAGGACCTCCGGACCCGAATCTTGGAGCGCCCCGACCTCGTCGAGCCCGGGTTCGAGCCCCGCGAGACCGAACGCCCGTCCAGCGCCGGTCCGATGGACGTCTTCGGCGTTGACGCCGACGGCACGCCGGTCGTCGTCGAGCTGAAGCGCCGCCGGGTCGGTCCGGACGCCGTGGGACAGCTCGCGCGGTACGTCCGGGCGCTCCGCGAGGAGTTAGGGATCGAGGCGAACGACGGCGAGACCGACGACGCGGACTCGCCGGAGGTGCGCGGAATCTTAGTCGCCCCGTCGGTCACCGACCGTGCCGCCGAGCGGCTCGCGGAGCGCGGGTTCGACCACGTCGCGCTCGAACCGACGCCGGAGGAGTGAGCGGGCGGCGTGTCAACGCAGACCGCAATCCAGCGGATCGCCGGTGCTGACTCCCCGAGGAGCCGCGGCGGGCGCCTCGCTATCGAAGGGTTTATCGCCGCAGCGCGGGCTACATCGGACAAGTAGCCATGTCTGACAAACCCGCCTCTATGTATCGGACGATCGACAAGCCGTCGTACACCCGCCGCGAGTACATCACGGGTATCCCCGGCTCGAAGATCGCCCAGCACAACATGGGCGACCTCTCCGCGGAGCCGGACGACTACCCCGTCCAGATCAGCCTCCGCGTCGAGGAGGAGCTCCAGGTTCGACACGGGTCGCTTGAGAGCGCGCGCCTCTCGGCGAACCGCCACCTGATCAAGGAGCTCGGCGAGGGCAACTACAAGATGACCCTCCGCAAGTTCCCCCACCAGGTCATCCGAGAGAACAAGCAGGCGACCGGCGCCGGCGCGGACCGCGTCTCCGACGGGATGCGCCAGGCGTTCGGCAAGCCCGTCGGCACCGCCGCGCGGCTCAACAAGGACGACGTCGTGTTCACCGCCTACTGCGACGTCGAGCAGGCCTCCGTCGTGAAGGAGGCGTTCCGCCGCGCGTACAACAAGCTCTCCCCGCCGTGCCGGATCACGGTCGACCGCGGCGAGAAGCTGCTCGTCTCGTAGACCCCTCGACCCCGACCCCGTCCGTGAGGCGGGTTTTTCTCCGCGCGTTCGCGTGACGTAGCCGCGGCGCCGCGTGTCTCCGAACCGGTTCCGATCCCCGAGCCGAACACCTGAAATACCTCGCTCGCGTACCGCACGGCAGTGTCACAGCAGCTGGCCGAGGTCGAGACGCTGTTCCTCCACGAGGCGCGGAGCGACTACACTGTCGTCGCGAACCGCGACGGCAAGCGCGTGCTCCGCGGGCGGCTCGAACTCAAGGAGACCTCCGCGGGCCCACGCCCGGGGAAGTTCCGGGTGATCCGCGACGGGGAGGACCACCCCCGCCAGCCGGACGAGTTCGTCGACCTCGCGCGGGCGGCCGGTCGGATCCGCATCTCCGAGCAGACCTCGCCGGAGAACCGGACGCGGCTGAAGGAGATGCTCGACGGCTACCAGCTGGAGGCGACGGCGGTCCGGACCTGCCGGCGCTGCGCGAGCGACGGGCGCTACGGGCCGATCACGAGCGAGGACGCCATCGACCACAACGGCGAGCTGATCTGTCGGGACTGCGCCCGCCGGGAGCTAGAGCGGGAGCTGTCGTACAAAGGGGAGTTCACGGGCGCGGCCGAGGAGCGATTGGAGGAGCTGCTGTACGAGTCGGGCGACCTCGACCGGATCGTGAGTCTCCTCCAGGGCGGACTCGACCCCGACCTCACGAAGTACGACGAGGTGTCGGCGAACGTCGACGACGTCTCGCCCGTCCGGACCGAAGACTTGGACCTCCATCCGGACCTCTCTTCGCACCTCCAAGGCCGCTTCGAGGAGCTACTGCCGGTCCAGAGTCTCTCCGTGCGGAACGGCCTGCTCGACGGCGACGACCAGCTCGTGGTGAGCGCCACGGCGACGGGGAAGACGCTCGTCGGCGAGCTGACCGGGATCGACCGCGCGCTGAAGGGGGACGGGAAGCTGCTCTTCTTGGTCCCGCTCGTCGCGCTCGCCAACCAGAAGCACGAGGACTTCGAGGACCGCTACGGCGACCTGCTCGACGTCTCCATCCGGGTCGGCTCCTCGCGGGTGAACGACGACGGCAACCGCTTCGACCCGAACGCCGACGTGATCGTCGGCACCTACGAGGGGATCGACCACGCGCTCCGGACGGGCAAGGACCTCGGCGACGTGGGGACGGTCGTCATCGACGAGGTCCACACGCTGAAGGAGGGCGAGCGCGGCCACCGGCTCGACGGGCTCATCTCCCGGCTGAAGTACTACAGCGAGGACCGGATGGAGACCCGCGCGGGCTACGACGGGACGCAGTTCGTCTACCTCTCGGCGACCGTCGGGAACCCGGAGTGGCTCGCGGAGAAGCTCCGCGCGACGCTCATCGAGTACGAGGAGCGCCCGGTCCCCATCGAGCGCCACGTCACCTTCGCTGACAGCCGTGAGAAGGCCCAGATCGCCGACAAGCTCGTGAAACGCGAGTTCGACACGAAGTCGTCGAAGGGGTACCGCGGGCAGACGATCATCTTCACCAACTCGCGGCGGCGCTGTCACGAGATCAGCCGCAAGCTCCGGTACGACTCCGCGCCGTACCACGCCGGCCTCGACTACGGGCGCCGGAAGAAGGTCGAGCGCATGTTCGGGAATCAGGACCTCTCGGCGGTCGTCACCACCGCGGCGCTGGCGGCCGGCGTCGACTTCCCCGCCTCACAGGTGATCTTCGACTCGCTGGCGATGGGGATCGAGTGGCTCTCCGTCCAGGAGTTCTCGCAGATGCTCGGGCGCGCCGGACGCCCGGACTACCACGACCGCGGCCGGGTCTACCTCCTCGTCGAGCCGGACGGCGTCTACCACGGGTCGATGGACCGCACGGAGGACGAGGTGGCGTTCACCCTGCTGAAAGGCGAGATGGAGGACGTGGCGACGCACTACGACGAGACCGCGGCCGCCGAGGAGACGCTCGCGAACGTCGTCGTCGCCGGCAAGAAGGCGAAGCGCCTCAACGACCGGATGATCGGCGAGGTCCCCACCAAGCACGCGCTCGGGAAGCTGCTGGAGTGGAACTTCATCGACGGCTTCGAGCCGACGCCGCTCGGCCGCGGGGTGACGCGGCACTTCCTCGCGCCCGACGAGGCGTTCTTCATCCTCGACTCGGTCCGGAAGGGGACCGACCCGTACGACATCGTCGCCGACCTCGAACGGCGCGACGACGAGGAGTGACGACGCGCAACGAAACCCTTTAGCGGCTCTTCGGGGTATGTAGGAGTACGGGACCGTGGGTTAGTGGTATACTCCGAGCCTTGGGTGCTCGTGACCCCGGTTCGAATCCGGGCGGTCCCATTCTGCTGTTGCGAACAATCCGTGAGCAGTGGCGACTATTTACAAATAAGAGGCGGTGGCGCGTGCCTGCGAGGCCGCCCCGCGGCCGAGCAGCACGCGCGAGGGAGTCAGTCACCGGAGCGAAGCGGAGGCGACTGACGAGGCTGGGGAGGTGTGAGGTGCGGTACGGAGCGGTGGGGGGTGGGGCGCAAAGGGGCAGCCGGGGGGGCGGGGGAGGCGACGCAAGCCCTGGAAAGGCGGAGTGGACGCCGGGAGGGCACCAGTGACCGGCTCGCGTACCACTCAGACGCGGCCCACGCA
>NZ_NEDJ01000102.1 GCF_002114285.1 Halorubrum ezzemoulense DSM 17463 | reverse complement strand
GTATTATAGAGATATTTGAAGTATTAATGATTTGTATTAAATTGGCATGACCGCTGAACGCCGAGAAATCGCTCGTTCTGCTCCGATCGACAACGGCTGAGAACCGGCGCGGTCGCGGGATCCACCGAGGACCGCGTTTTTTCACCGCGCGGCGCGGAAGGGACGGTGCCATGGCCGACATCGAAGCGGCGATCCGGGAGGCGTTCGAGCACACGGAGTACGACCTCGGAAACGTCGCGGTCAACCGCCGACAGGTCCGCGTACCGGTGATTCAGGAGGGCGCCGATCCCGACGCGCTCCGGGCGGTGATCGAGGAGGCGCTCGGGGCAGACGCGCTCGCGACCGTGACCGTCACGACGGAACGTATCGCCGGCGAGGACACCGTCGGCACCGTCGTCTCGTTCCGCCATCGGGACTGAGCCGACTGAGGGGCGATTCAAGGGCCAAACGGGGGATTCGGCTCGGACACTTCCGACCGCGACGCGGTACGGTTAACAGGGCGGTACCCGTACACACGGATCACACGATGAGGGCCGAGGACGGACACGACGGCGCACAGTACCTCGCCGGCTCGCCCGTTCGGGTCGCAATACTCCGGGCGCTGCGCGACGACCCGCGGCGCCCGGCGGAGTTGACCGACGCGGTCGACGCGACCCGAACGACGGTCCAACGGATCCTCGGCGGGTTCCGCGAGCGGGACTGGGTGGTGAAACGCGACGCCGCCTACCGGGTGACGCCGACCGGCGAGCGCGTCCACGACGCCTACGAGACGCTCCTGACGGAGGTCGAACGCGGCGAGCGGTACGGCGGGTTCGCCGAGACCCTCGAACGGGCCGGCGTCGACTTCCCGCCGGAAGGGATCCCCGACAGCGACATCACCGTCGCGTCCGAGAAGAACCCCCTCGCGGTCGTCGACCGGCTGACGGAGCTCCTCCACGAGAACCACGGCGGCGAGATCCGGGCCGTCTCCCCGGTCGTCATCCGGCAGTTCAACGACGCGGCGGCCGCGGCGCTCGACGACGGCGCGAACGTGGAGCTGATCATCGACCGCGACGCGGCCGACACGTCGGTCGCGGAGTTCGAACCCGCGACCGACCGCGCGCTGGACGACAACGCCGCGGAGGTGTACGTCAGCGCCGAGCCGATCGAGTACGGGCTCTTCCGCTGCGGTGACGTGGCCTGCGTGGCCGCGTACGACGAGCAGAACAACCCGCGATGCGTCATCGAGTCGACCGACGACGCAGTCGTGGACTGGGTCGACGACGCGTTCGCGTCGCTGCGAGCCGACGCGACGCGGCTCTCGACGGTCGTCGAGCGCGCCTGAGAAGAGACGCGGAGGTCGCTACGCGTCGTCGCCGTCCTCGGCCGCGTCGTCGGCGTCGTCGTCCGGGTCGAAGTTCGCGGGAACGACCGTCGGGTGGTCGATGCCGACGGAGGGCGTGGTGGCGCTCATGACTCTATCAGATGCTAGGCGGACGACACCCTAAAGATTACCCATAGGCATAACGCATCCGTGTGCGGACGTCGGATGCGCTACGGTTATACAGCGTTACGCGATCTGTTCGTCGTACAGGTCCTGCGCGTGCTCGATGGCGTCCTTCGCGGCCTGTTTGTCCTCCCAGCCGAGCGTTTCGACCTCCTTGCCGGCCTCGAGGTTCTTGTAGGTCGCGAAGAACTCGTCTATCTCGTCGAGGGTCTGCTGAGGGATGTCGTCGAGGTCCTCGATGTGGTCGAATCGGGGGTCCTCGGTCGGCACCGCGATCACCTTGTCGTCCTGCTCGCCGTCGTCGTCCATCTTCATCAGCGCGACGGGGCGGGCCTCAACGACGCAGCCGGGGAACGTCTGGTCCTCGACGAGCACCATCACGTCGAAGGGGTCCTCGTCGTCGTAGTACGACTGCGGGATGAAGCCGTAATCGTACGGGTAGTGGACGTTCGAGTGGAGCACCCGGTCTAAGACGACGCCGGGAATGTCCTTGTCGTACTCGTACTTGTTCCGCTCGCCTTTGAGGCACTCGACGACGGCGTAGATCTCGTCCGGCGCGTTCGGTCCCGTCTCGAGATCTTCCCAGAGGTTGGCCATGTGCCCGATGATGGGTGGATGTCGGGCAAAGTCCTTTCGGGATCGTACGGGCGCACGCCGTCCGAAGCCGTCCGGAGTCGTCATCGGCGGATCGGGCATCACCGGCCCGGAGCGGGCCGAGCGCCGGATTTGGGGGTTTCGATCGGACGCCGAACACCAATTCTGGCTGACGGATCGTCGGCGTACCAGCGGACGCGGAATCGATCGGTCGAACGTCCCGAGCCGCCGGATCGAACACGCATCCGCCGAGAGAGCGCGCCTACCGACGCACTCGGATAAATCCGGGAAGTGACGCATCGCAATGATAGTGACTGTTGAGAAGGATTATAAGTTCGAGCGCCCTCACTACTACCATGTCAGAGGCACAATCAGTCCCTGATGAGTCGACAGCCGCGAGCGATCTCACCGCGTTCCAGCAGAACATCCTCAGTATCCTGGCCGAAGAGCCCATGTACGGTCTCGCCATCAAGCGGGAGCTCGAGGCGTACTACGGCTCCGAAGTGAACCACGGTCGCCTGTACCCCAACCTCGACGATCTCGTCGACCACGGGCTCGTCGAGAAGAGCGAACTCGACAAGCGGACGAACCAGTACGAGCTCACCGACGCGGGCCACGACGTCGTCCTCGACCAGATCGAGTGGGTACTTGACCGCTTCGTCACCGACGAGGAACGCGCAGACGAGGTCCGGGCGCTGCTTGAGTAACGAGATCCGGACGCGACGCCGGCGCGGCGAGCGGCACCGAACACCGAACGAACATTTTGGCACACGGCGCGGCGAAAGCCGCGTTCTCTTTCCGCTGAGTCGCCGCTACGTCGAATGGTCGTCTCCGCGACCGCCGGCCTCGTCGCCGCCGTCAGCGCCGTCGGGATCGGCGGCGCCCGCGTCCGCGGCGGGACCGTCGACCCCGGCCGCGACCGACTCGATCACCGACAGCGACTCGTCGACCGCGGCGAGCTGCTCGTCGGTCGGCCAGCCGTTGCGGACCAGATACTCCTCTCGGAACTCGGTACGCATCGCCGGCGTGGCGTCGTCGACGGGGCGGACGTAGTGGTTGCTCATGAACGCCGCGAACGTCTCGGCGGTCCGGGCGTGGACGTCCGCCTCCCGCTCGGCGACGGCCTCGGCGACCGCCTCGTTGTACGCGGCCACCTCGCGGTAGCGGTCGGCGTCGCCGGGGCTGGACAGCGACACTTCGACGGCGCGCTCGGTGTCCTCAACGCGGTCGAGCTGGACGGTCCCGTCGTCCATCCACTCGTCGGGGTACAACACGAGCGCGTCGTCCTCGTCGCGGACGCGCGCGGTGTAGCCGTACTCGGCAGCGAGGGCGTCGCGCCGCTCCCGGTACTGGTCGGCCGCCTGCTCGATCTCCGGCGTCGGCTCCGCGGACTCGGCCTCGCGGGCGAGCCGCGTGAGCCGCTCCGCCTCGTCGACCGCCTCGACCGGGACGTCCGGGACGCGCTCGTCGTCGGGTTCGGGCGTTTCCGCGGTCGCGGAGTCGTCCGCCCCCTCGCCCGCCGCCGCGTCCATCATCTCCCGCGCGCGCTCCTTCGCCCACTCCGGCGGTTCGTCGTCAGTTCGCGTCATCGAGTGCCTCGTTCGCCAGATCGTCGGCGCGTTCGTTTATCTCCCGCGGTACGTGCGCGATCGACCACCGGTCGAACCGCTCCAACAGCTCCCGGGCCCGGACGCGACGCTCGCGGAGTTCCGGGTCGTTGGTGTTCCACTCGCCGCGGACCTGCCTGACGATCAGCTCCGAGTCGCCGCGGACGTCGATCGCGTCGAAGCCGTACTCGTCGGCCGCCTCCAGCGCACGGACCAGCGCGGCGTACTCGGCCTGGTTGTTCGTCGCGCGGCCGATCGGCTCGCCGCCCTCGGCGACGACCCCGTCGGACGTGACCAGACACCAGCCGACCGCGGCCGGACCGGGGTTGCCGCGGGAGGCGCCGTCGAAGTAGACGTGCGCGCGCCCGCCGCCGTCGCGCAGCAGGGCGGTCAGGCGGGTGGGGTCGCTCCCCTGGACGACGACCTTGTCGTCGTACGCGACCGCGACGGCCCCGTCGCGGTCGGCGCGCCACCGCTCGTGTGGCGTGTTGCCCTCGTCGATCCGAACGCCCGCGTCGGCGAGGCGCTCGCGCGCGGCGGCCGGGTCGCAGTCGATCGTCGGCATTCGGCCGGACTCCGCGCTCGCCGGACAAAGGGCTGTCCGTCCGCCGCCGGAAAAAAGCCCGAACGGATGAGGCGCAGCCGACACGGGCGGTGCGTCCCTCGATCACGACGCGATGACCGCGTCGAACGTCGAGTCGAACCTGCTGGCGTCGCTCGACGCCGTTCGAGAGCGGTGCGGCACCGTCGTCGTCACCTGTTGCTACCGGTGCGCGACCGGGTCCGAGTTCGGCGGCGAGTGGCGCGGCGTGCCGGTCGGGCCGCTCCTCGACGGGGCGCCGCCGGACACGACCCACCTCCGCGTCGAGTCCGCGGACGGGTACCGCGCGCACGTCGCGGTGCGAGAGGCGCTCGACGCCGTCGTCGCGACGGAGCGCCTCGACGGCCCGGCGGACGGCCTCCCGCGGCTCGTCGGCCCGGGATTCGACAGTTCGCAGGCCGTCAGGGACCTCGCGGCGCTCGCGCCGGTCGCGCTCCCGCCCGACGCCGACCCCGTTCCGGGGACCGTGGGCGGAGACGGGTCGGAGCCGGGCGGCGAGTGAAACGCGAGGGCATAGACCGGGTACCGACGCATGAGTCCCGCGACGCGAGACGCTGGCGCGACGGACGGGTCCGCGGCTGGAGAGTCGCGGGCGGCCAACGACGCGCGGGGAACCGACCGCCCCCTCCCGACCGTCGTCGGCGTCGCGGGCCCGCGCGGGTCGGGGAAGACGTCGCTGATCGAGCGACTCGTCGACGCGTTCGCCGCGGTCCGCGAGGCGGTCGACGCGGTCGATCCGCCGGAGTCGCTTGACCGACTGGACGGGCCGGGGGGCGAACCCGCGGCGTCCGGGGGGTGTTCCGACGAATCCGCGTCCGACTGGACGTCGCACGAAGGTGTGGTAACGACCCGCACGGTAACGAACTTTTAAGTTAAACGGATTGGATAGCATATAAATGCGATGACACGGCCCACCCGGCAACGGGATCACGACCGGCAGCGCGTGGGGGACGAGGACGCCGAGGAAGACGAGATCGACGTCGAGGCGATCGAAGACATCGACGAACTGGACCCCGAGGACTTCGATCCGGAGGATCTCACCCGGACGGCCGACGGGGAGCTGATACACGAGGAGACGGGGATGATCATCGAAGACGAGCAGATCGATCCCGGCCCGGAGTGGCGCGCGTTCAACCACTCGGAGCGGCAGGAGAAGTCGCGCGTCGGCGCCCCAACGACGAAGACGATGCACGACAAGGGGCTGACGACGACGATCGACTGGAAGGACAAGGACGCGTACGGGCGCTCTATCTCGTCGAAGAAGCGCTCGCAGATGCACCGACTGCGAAAGTGGCAGGAGCGAATTCGAACCAAGGACGCGGGCGAGCGCAACCTCCAGTTCGCGCTCTCGGAGATCGACCGCATGGCGAGCGCGCTCGGCGTCCCGCGCTCGGTGCGGGAGGTCGCCTCGGTCATCTATCGGCGCGCGCTCAACGAGGACCTCATCCGCGGCCGCTCCATCGAGGGCGTCTCCACCGCCGCCCTCTACGCCGCCTGCCGCAAGGAGGGCATCCCCCGGAGCTTGGAGGAGATTTCTGAGGTGTCTCGTGTCGACCGAAAGGAGATCGGCCGGACGTACCGCTACATCTCCCAGGAGCTCGGGCTGGAGATGCGGCCGGTCGACCCGAAGAAGTACGTCCCGCGGTTCTCCTCGGAGCTGGAGCTGAGCGAGGAGGTCCAGTCGAAGGCGAACGAGATCATCGAGACGACCGCCGAGCAGGGGCTGCTCTCCGGAAAGTCCCCCACCGGCTACGCCGCCGCCGCCATCTACGCCGCGTCGCTGCTCTGTAACGAGAAGAAGACCCAGCGCGAGGTCGCCGACGTGGCGCAGGTCACCGAGGTCACCATCCGGAATCGGTACCAAGAGCAGATCGAGGCGATGGGGATCCACAGCTAACGGCCCCGCGGAAGCGGCACGGTTTTTCTCCTCGACGTTCAATCGCGAGACATGCTGGTCTGCGGAACCCACCGCGGACTGTATCGGCTCGACGGACCGCACGACGACCCGACGCGGACGGCCGAGTGCCGCCGCGTCCACGAGGTCGCACCGAGCGGCGACGCGCGGCTCGCCGCGACCGCGGACGGGCTGTTCCGGTCGCCGGACGGCGAAGACTGGCGACCGCTCGACGGCCCGGACGACCCCGTCTCCGTGCTCGCCGGCCCCGAGACCGTGTTGGTCGGGACCGGCGACGCCGACGTGCTGCGCGCGCGACCGGCGACCGACGGGTGGCGCTTCGACCCGGTCGGCGACCTCGGCGCGCACCCGCACGGCGACCGCTGGCGGGACCGCGCGCCGAGCGGGGCGCCGAGCGTCAGGACGCTGGCCGTCCACCCGGACGACGGCGTCCTCGCGGGGTTAGAGCCCGGCGGCGTCTACGCGTTCGCTGGCGACTTCTGGCGGCGGTACGGGGAGGGCGTCCACGACGACGTCCACGACCTGCGCGTGCTCGGTGACGGGAGCGTGGTCGCCGCCACCGGGAACGGGCTCTATCGGACGGACGGCGGCGACCGGTGGTACCGGCTCGATACCGACTTCCGCGACTTCTGGGCGAACTACTTCCGGGAGTCGGTCGTCCACGACGGCCGCCTCTACGCCAGTGCGAACCGCTGGGGACCGGAGGCGCCCGCGGGCGTGACCCTCTCGGCGGCCGCGGGCGACCCCGCGTTCGACGCCGTCGCCGATCCGTTGCCCGCCGCCGATCCGGCGTTCGCGATCTCCTGGGCGGTCGTCGACGGGGCGCTCGTCGGCGGGACGATGCGGGTCGACGAGGACGGGTTCGCGCCCGAGGCGTCGGCCCCGCTGATCCGCCGAGAGGGCGACGAGTGGACCCTCGGAGCCGAACTCCCGGCCGGCGTCACGTCGCTTTCGACCTGACCGTCCCGCGCCGCGGGGCCGCGGCGGCGACACCGTCAAGTCCGACTCGCCCCTACGGTCGGCGAATGCGGCTCGACGAGTTCATCGAGTACGAGGCGAACGAGCGGGCCGAGCGGCGGCGCCTCGCGAGCGAGAAGGACTACGGCATCCTCGATCACCTCGACTCCTTCGAGCGGCGCTTCGACGAGCACGTCTCCGACGACGCCGTCGTCGGGAGCGTCTCGCCGTCGATCTTCGTCGGCCGCGCCGACTACCCGAACGTCTCGACCGGCCTGCTCTCGCCGGTCGGCCGCGAGGAGCGGGCCGAGGCGTTCGAGACCCCCCCCCCTGCCCCCTATACACATCCCCCCGCCCACCCGACTCGCCGCCCTCCCCTATGCCGCCCCCTGCTCGACCACACACCACACCCCCCCCCCCCCGCCCTCCTCCC
>NZ_NEDJ01000101.1 GCF_002114285.1 Halorubrum ezzemoulense DSM 17463 | reverse complement strand
AGTCCACCACATCGACGCTGTGGGACTACCCGTGCCCGAAAGGTGTGGTAGTCCGGTGATCGGACTGGAAACCTGAAACTCCCACCGCTCGGGATTCCTCCGCGTTTACGCGGAGGAGGATGTCAATCTCGCGTATACGACTCAAACGGACCGCCGCGAGCGGCTATTGTTGTTCGTGCTTGTTCCATTCGGACTACTGTACACTGGTGGAACCATGTCCTCTACACTAGTCTCACTAATACTTGATAACCTCCCAGCTGGGTTCAGCGAGATGCTACTTCCTCTCCTACAGTTCGCTATATCAATCTCCTTCTTTGTAACTGGATCAATCGTGCTGCTCAGCCTTGGACAGTTGTGGCGAACGCTACACCGATATCAGCACGTCTCAACGCGATTGACACTAGGTCTAGCGGTGATTGTGCCGCCGGTATGGTTCGCAGAGAGGTTCTTCATCGCCTTGGCTGAGACTCCGCTAGCGAGAGCAGCCATTCCCGTCCCGTTTGTGATCCTGTCGACGTGTACAGCGTGGCTGGCAGTCACCCGATTCGGGCTGTTTGAGGAGATACCAGCGGCCTTGGCCGTCGCTCGACAAGACATCGTCGCCGAAATGCCAGACGCGGCCATCACAGTCACGGATGGACATTCTATCCTTGACTGGAATGCTGCTGCAACAGATCTGTTTGAGCGGGAGTTTAATACAGTAGTCGGTCAGGACCTTGCCACCATACTGCCGGATACATTCGACATCAAGCGGTTACTCGCGGGGGGACAGACAACGTGTCGGCTGCCAGGCAGCGATCGCGTGCTAGAAGCCTCATCGAGCCGGATTACCGACAGCGACGACCGCACACTTGGGCACACCCTGATCTTCCGCGATATAACAGACAGCCGACAAAATGCACGTCGTGCGGAGGTTCTGAGTCGCGTGCTTCGGCACAACATACGAAACAGGGCTGACGTGGCAATCGCGCACCTTCGACAGTTGACCGACAGTCCCACTCCCGACACGGCGGACAAGATAGCGACGACGGTCGAGGAGGAACTGTCGGCGTTGCGTGATCTTGGAGGTACTGCCCGCGAGATAGAGTCAGTGTTACAGGCCGACAAGCGTACGGGTAATCGGTCCGTCGAGGAACTCATCCGTCACGCCATCGAGGAGGTCCAGCACGCAGAGGTCGTCAACGATGGCCACGAGTGTGCTGGTGGCGTCTCGTCCGTCCCCGTCGTGATAGACACACCACCGGCAGAGACACGCGCTAACGGGGAGATTCTGATACCAGTCATTCGTGAGCTGGTGTCGAACGCAGTCGAACACGGGGGGTCCGCTCCGGAGCCGCATGTCAGCGTACGGGTGAAGGAGACCAGCGATACCGAGGGAGTAGATCAATGGTGGATCGATGTCGCTGACAGCGGCGCCGGGATCAGCAACCACGAGGTAGAAGTGTTCGAAGACGCTGAAGAACAGCCACTACAGCACGGCAAAGGCCTCGGGCTCTGGCTCGTCTGGTGGGGCGTCGACCGGCTCGGCGGAGAGGTCTCGTTCGATATCGACAGGGGGACGACCGTCACCGTCGAACTGCCGGGATCGCTGCTCAGCTACGAGTAATATTCTCTGACTAGTTGCGGTCAGTACAGGCCACTCAGAAACTGCCCATCGCAGAGAGTATTGTTCCGAGAAAGGACAGACAGGCGGAACCAGCCAACACGAGAAGGACGATAGCAGAGGTAGTAAACTCCTCTGGGTCAGTTCGAAGCAAATCGTAGCCGGCAGTGGCAAGCATTCCAGCTCCACCGATCGCCATGAGCAGTATCGGGATACTACGATCGCCAGCGATGAGCGAACCTACCGCTGGCCCCCCTATTGAAGCTCCAATTACGACGAATGAGCCAGTGTAGATGTACAGATCTTCCATAGGTGGTATAATGACACGTGACTAATTGTAGTTTGGATACGATGTCCGTCTTGTTACCTTTACGGTTCTCATCGACCGGCTGTTTTAGATAAACATCTATCGAGCCTGTCATACAATAGTTCTCGATGGGTATAATTTGCAGTCTAGAGATTGAACAGAACCGTTGAATGGAGGAATCACGGTCTTAGGAGTGAATTTAGGGCTGTATAATCCTCAGGTAGAGGGCGTGAGACGTATTCTATGACACGCTGATCTATCTGAAGAATAGGGTCTCAACAAAGCCGGTGAAGTCGTTACGGCTCGTCACGAATGGGAGCTGAGCAGTTCACCGGCACGCTCGGGATCCGGAACGAATGCGATCGATGACCTCGGTTCCTGGGCGGAGTCGCCGTCCTTAGAGTTGTAAGTCCGATCGAAAAACACCGTTCCAGCGTCCAGCCAGAGCGGACTTCCGAACAGCCCACGCTCGACCGAGACGTCCCGGACACCGTCGTATGACGCCGACCACTGTGGTCGTCCGAGGTATCGGTCGTACGCCACCACTTTGGACTCGTAAAATTCGTATTCGACGCCGCCGAGCGCCAACAGCAAATGTACCGCGCTTATTGTCGAGAGGCTTCCAACGAGACCGAAGAAAATCGCAGCCAAGCTCGCGGACACGACGATAGCACCGTCCAACAGGGCATAAAGGGCGAGAACGATCAACCCCGCTATACCCACCCGTATCGTGAGCTGTCTCCAGTGGCCGAAGCGGTTATCGACGACACCACCAGTCGTCATCGCGTTCACCACTCCTGCGGCGAGGATAGAGGAGCGAACCGGCGCCATCGTCTCGCGAGGTTCTCCATCCGGGATCGACGACTGAGACGGAACGGGTACGTTCTTTTCCGGTTCGGAGTCCAACCACCCTTGAGATATTGTTTCATCGTTGCGGTCGGACGTCGAGTCCGACTGCCAGCCCTCGGGGCGAGCACGCGCCGCGTACCAACCGTAGGCGAGCCGAGACACGATTAGCACGGACGCGGAAACCGTCATCCCAGCACGTGTTATCTCCAATCCCTCGCCGGAGAGGGTCGTAAGCGTCCACCGAGAGACGAGCCATAACAGCCCACCGTAGACAGCGAATATCAGTACTCGCTTCCGGGGGACGACCGCCGAGGCAGAGGTGATCTCGTGGCCCTCTGAGGCCACATATGCCCGCAGCACCAGCCACGATTTCGTCGCTGCCGCGACGAGACCCCCACCTAATAAGGGCAGTGTAGCCGGCGAGCGCCACAGCTCTCTGGGGATGTCGACGGCGGCGACGTACGCCGTTGTGCTCGCTGAAAAAACAAGTATGAACACGGCTCCCCAGACCACCGGAATGTTTCGAAGGTGAATTCCCGGAAGGCGGTCAGTAACGGCGATTGATCCACGCTTGTGGGATAGAAGCCGGAACGGACGTTGAAAAAGAGTCGACTGACGATCCGGTTCGGGCTGCGAGAGCAGCTGTTGTACCGTTGTCCGGAGGGTCAGAAAGAGAAGATCAATCCAGTACAAGACGGCGACGGCTAGCAGCGAGAGGTGTCCGTACAGGAGGACGAGCACTGCGGCGACGGCCTCGACGCAAGCTGACCCGAAGAGTATTCTGCGATCCCCGATCAGACGCATGGATGGCATGACCCGAAACGTTCGAAATCGCGTACAGACCCGCGTTGGCGGGTGACGTGTGAGTCGGGCGTAACGCGCGATATCGGTCGAACGAGCAAGCGAGTGGCGGCATCGTTACTCGAATGCGCACCGACAGACGTGTCGTCGGTGGAGGGTGTCCTGATACCAACGACGGGGTCACAAAACGGTACAGCGATACTGGACAGCAAGTCGGGGGTGAAGGGCGCTACCGGTAACGCGTCTCGCACGGACAATCATAACTCGACGAGTCAAAATAAGTGTGGGGGCATGTCTCGCGACCCGAAACATCGAATTGTCCAATATGACGAGACCCTGCGAATTTTCCTTACACGTGAATTTAATCCCACTGTGGGTGAACCCCACGACTTTAGCCGTGAGAAGAGGTCAGAGCAGCATCTGATCACTCTTCTTTTCGACTAATAAGCTGTGGAATAAGCACACCAACGACAATCACAACAGCGATAGTTATCCATGTGGGCAAGTCGGTGAAGCTACTCATTGACACGAGAAGGATAACTGTAGCTACCCCAAGCAGAATCATCACCTCATTTTCGTGCGAGATCATACCAGTTGAGTAGCGATTGGCTGAGAAATACAATCATTCTACCGGGTATGATTCTAATTCAGAAACACGCCAGTATCAATATATAATCGCATACTGATGGTCTGGTATGTCGCAATCAGCGAATGTATTCCGCAGTCCGGTCGTCCGTTGGGGGATGCCCGCTATGACGGCCGCTATTATTGTAGCTATCGCGTTCCTCGTTATTGAAGATCAGACACTTAGATTAGCGATGTTGGGGGTTGCCGTCGCTGACTTCCTTGTCACGCCACAGATACTGAAACGCGCTGCTCAGAGCGCATAGCTGGCTCCCAACAAAAAGAGGGTCACTTGATTATAAGAGCTAACATAAAAAAGAGTGTTTCTGGCCTAGAAGCAAGAAATAATGTTAAACAGGTAGCCGGGCCAAAGTGATGATAGGTGTTGTATCGGGTGGTGGTCCAACCAGTTACCATGCGTACTCGCACGGAGAAACGGGCGCGGTAACAATGCCAAATAGAGATGTGAGCAACCGATGAGTGATGGTCGTCACACGGCGATTCCGTTACGTGAGTTTCCAGACCCTGCGCTCGCATACACCGTCGACGGTGACGATGCTCGCGTGACCGCCGCAAATGACGCCTTCGAGCGGCAGTTCGAACAGGAGCTGGTGGGCGGACGCGTGTCGACGATATTCGACCGGTTCAACAGCTGCGATACGACCGGTGACCGGGAGCCAGTCTCGCATCTCGTCCGCGGCGATCGGATCGGCATCCGGCTGGACGGATACGGCAACCGAGGCCCGTTCTTCGCTCGCGTAATCCCGTCGGATGACGACACCGGGTACCTGGTGTTTTCAGACCTCCGCGAGTGTCCCGACGAAGGCTATTCACCGGGTGTTGATCAAGTGAGCAGCGTTATCAGCCACGACCTTCGGAACCCGCTCGACGTCGCGAAGGCCCACCTCCGGGCAGCAGAGGAGACCGGCGATCCCGAACACTTCGAGTCGGTCGCAGACGCACACGATCGGATGGAACAGATTATCCGTGATGTCCTAACGCTGACGCGCGACGAGGCTGTCGTTCAACCCACAGAGGAGGTCGCAATCGAGACCGCTGCGAGAGACGCGTGGGAGTCGATCGATACCGAACAGGTCGAACTGACGGTTTCGGAGTCGCTGCCGACGGTTACCGCGGACTCCGATCGGCTCCAACGGTTGTTTGAAAACGTGTTCCGAAATAGCGTTGAACACGGTGTCTCAACCGATGAAACGGGTAGCGAACAAACCACAGAGTCACCAGCAAACGGCCATCCGGGCGCCCGAGGCGAGCAGACAGGCGAGAGCGCGACTGTAGTTGTTCACCCACTGGAAGGGGGGTTTTATGTCGCAGACGACGGCCCGGGAATCCCGCCCGCGAAGCGTGACGTCGTCTTCACTCCCGGATATTCAACGCGGAGTGGTGGGACCGGCCTTGGCCTAGCGATCGTCGACCGAATCGTCGAAGCACACGGCTGGAATCTGACGCTCACAGCAGCGGATGACGGCGGTGCGCGGTTTGAAATTATCTTTTAATTGACGGGGGAGCCACCAGAGGCCTCCTTGACTGGTGTAGTTGGGAGACGAGTCGGGTCAACGATCAGCCCGGGTCGCGGCTCTTGCCGGAGATCAGTACCCTTCGCGCTCAATACCGGTGAACTGATCTAACAACTCGTCTGCGTCGGGAAGTAGCCGACAGATGCGGTCCCGCAAACTGTCGGCCTGCTTGTCAAGCGACGAAAACTGATCGTGGTCCTCGAGACGGTCCTGTGGCAACTCAGCGGCGATAACCGCTCGCTTCGATTCGACTCCGAAGTACTGACCGAGGAGTTCGTATGCGAGGACCTGACACTGCTGGTCGACGGCGGCTCTGATATCTTCACGGTCGACTGGTTTACAGAGGTAGTCGTCGAACGGAAGTTCGAGAAGTTCTAATCCCGGGTCGATGGCGGTCACCATGATAACCCGAGTGTGAATGTCGTGCTCGCGTAGCTCACGGAGGATGTCGTCACCAGATCGATCCGGCATGTGCCGGTCAAGGAGAATTACATCCGGCGGGTCAGACTCGTCGACCGCAGACAACGCCTCGGGACCGCTGTAAGTGACTGTGACATCAGCCACTGCGTCCAGCCGGAGGGCGTACGCGTCGGCGACCTCCTTCTCATCGTCAACGAGCAGCACCCGCGGCCTGTCAACATACATGTCGGCCGTCACGTGGTGTTAGTACTCACTACAGCATTTAATAACCCGGCTTCTAAGACAGTTTCTAGTGGGTGTACACGCCGGGCGACGGTCTGCTTGGTTTCTCCCCATCCCGAAGAGATGACCTTCTACTGGCTACGTGTCACCGACCGGGGGGCGGGGCGGAGGCGAGCTGGGATCCCCTCATCACCCGTGGGAGCGCTCAGGCGCGGATTGTGATATCACCGTCGTCCGTTCTCGCGGTCAGTCGGCTGGTACCTCGTTCGACGGTAGCGTGTAGCTGTGTCTCCGTTCGTCGGTGAACGCGGAACTGTGGGGCTTGCTTCGGCACAGAGAACTCACCAGTGCTAGTGTGAGCAGAGAGGGTCGCGCTGAGCTCCTCACTGAGCCGGAGCAACAGATCGCCGGCAGACGACTCAACGAGAGCGTCGTCGGCCACAGCGGGGACATCGGCGGTGATATCTCCGGTCTGTGTCTCCAACGCTGCTACGCGCATTGGGTCACGCACCTGAATCGTTCCCTCCAAAGTCGTTGCGGAGAGGCCGCCTTCGGTCCCATCGACAGTGATGTCTCCTTTCGTTGACCGAGCGGCGACCTCACCGCGCGCGCGATTGACGGACACGTCACCCTCGGGAGCCTCCAGTGTCGCCCCGTCGGTGACTCTGACGCTCGTCACGTCCCCATGATTGGTGTGAAGCCGATGAACCGCGACGCTGGGTGGCACTCGGAGCTCTAGGGCGACGCGGCCACCGCCTAGACCGAGTAACTGCGGTTCGTCAGTTGTGATCTCCAACCGATTCTCGACGATCTGTACACTGGTGTCGAGCTCGTTGAGGGAGACGCCGCCGGTGGCGTGTTTCTGCGAAACGATTTTGATATCGTCACGAGGCTCACCGATGAAGGCGATATCGCCCGTAGCCTCAGTCACGCTGAGGGCCGCGACTCTGGACGGATCGACCGTCCGAGTATCACGGGTCTGTTCTCGTTCCATTTGGCGGACGGATCCGCACCCGGCAAGAACGCTGCCCACACCGACACCAACCGCACCCAGCAGTCCTCGGCGTGTCGAAATGATGTCCGCGAGTCTACGTTCGGTCATGGTGGTAACCGATCGGAGCAGGGAGGGGATCACGGCGCAGGGGAGCGGTTGGCGATCCAACGCACAGCGGGTTCTCTTCGGCACGGGAACGCGAGGACCAGTCGGAAGGCCACATACAATAGCCGACATTCATCACTACAATCAAATATAGAATCGTATCCGTTTCTGGGCCTGAAACGGTCCCGAAATGTCATACAAGATCTGTCGGTTTAAGATGACTTTCCGAGCGTCTACGGCCATCATGCGAAATATCAACGTCGTCAAGCGTTGGCGCTGGCGACTCGTTTTGTGCGGTAGCAGGTTGAACAAACGGAACAAAGGCACTTGTCGTAATCACCACCGCTAAGAACACGGCACTAGTCGCTTGCTGTTAGGGGTCTATTTTGAGAATACCTAATTACTATACAAACCAAGATTTTTCTTATTAAACGACACTCATAACGAGTGTGACAGGAATCACCGGTTGTGATCTGCGATTAAGAGAAGTGAGTCTAGTGTAGCAGGTTTCAGCTGTCGTGAGTGATGTACTCAGCCTCCCAGTCGGCTCTCGCCTGGATTTCTCTTTCGCCGCGGCGGGTGAGTGAATAC
>NZ_NEDJ01000100.1 GCF_002114285.1 Halorubrum ezzemoulense DSM 17463 | reverse complement strand
GGTGGGCGGGGAGGCGGTCGAAGCGGTTCGCCCGCTCGTGAACGCGCGGAACGACCTGGTGCGCGGGGCCGCGGTCGACGCGCTTGTCACGATAGAGAGCGACGACGCGGTCGAACTGCTCGCGCGCGCGGCACGGCGCGGCAACGAGGGACTCAGGCTCGCCGTCGTGCGTCGGCTCGGAGCGCTCGGTCGCCGGGACGCGACCGGCGTGTTGCTCGGCTCGCTGCGGGACCCCTCGGCATCGGTTCGCCGGGCAGCCGCGCGGTCCGTCGCCGCGGTGATCGCCGAGTCGGACGCCGTCCCGGCGGGCGATGTCCGCGACCGGCTCCTCGCGGAGCGACCCTTCGAGGCCGACGGGCTGCTCGCGGTGTTCCGGGCAGTCGCCGCGGAGCGAACCGGAGCCGACCGGAGGGCAGCGCCCGCCGACGCGACCGCGGGATCGGAGGAGCGCGTCGACACCGAGACCAAGCGGTACGCGGCGTGGCTGTACTGCGAACTCCTCGAATCCGCGGACCCGACCGCGGCGGACCGTTCGACCGCGGTCGAGTGGCTGATCGACGCGCTCGACCACCGCGACCGGCTGGTCGCCGATCTCGCCGCCGCGTACCTGCCCCGGATCGCCTCGACGAGCGGGACTGGGGACGGTCTGCCGGACGACGAGACCGACTCCGCCCTCGGGGTCGACATCAAGCGGAACCTCCGCGCGCTCGCCGGCGACGAGGCCGCCTCCGACGCCGCGCGGGAACGCGCCAGGGCGGTGTTGCGGCGGTTCAAGCGGGCCGTCGTCGAGGCGGCCGCGGACCGCGACGTGGAGTACGTCTACGTCCGCTGGCCCGCGGACTACACGGAGAGCTACAACGAGTGAGAGCGCAGCGACGCCGAGTGACTGGACCCAGCGACGCCGAGTGAAGGGCGATTACGACGGGTGAGCGAGGACGGGGAACGGGAGACAAGTTCTCGCAGTCACGGCCGCCGAACGAACTGCCCGTCGTCGACCGCGACCGTCAGGTCGATCGTCTCGTCGAGGAGGTTCAGAACGGTGGCGACGTTACGATCCGCGTCCGCGTCGACGTACAGCTGTAAGACGCCGCCCGCGTCGGCAAGGCGCGCGGCGAGCATACGGATGAAGGCCACCGACCGTTCGACGTCGAAGGCGGCGACGATCTGGTGGAAGACGCTCACCTCCAGCGAGACGCGCTCGCCGGGTTCATGGTTGTCGTCGAGGATCCGCGAGACCGTCTCGCCGACCTCGGCCGGGGAGAGCCGCGGGTCGAGTTCGACGATTTCGACGTTCCGGCCCTGGAAGTCCACATCGGGCGTCGCCTCGAAGTCGTACTCCCCGGTGCTGACGATCACCGCCCGCCGTGGCCACGCGTCGAGGGCCTCGTCGAGCGCGCGGACCAGCCGCTCCGGGGAGGGGGTCACGGCCACCACGAGCCCCGCGGCGGCGTGGAAGTGGGTCCGGAGCGCGTCGGCCTCGTCGCCGGCGGCCGACGCGTCGACGCGGACGACCCCGTCCCAGTTGACCCGCTCGGCCACGTGTGTTCCGTCGGCGACCCGGTCGGCGACGTGTTCGTACAGGTGCCTTTTGAACTCGGCAACGGCGCCGCCGCTGTCGTAGGTGGTCTTGGCCGTGGCGCAGTACGGGCAGTCCCAACTTACACGGAAGTCAGACGTAGAGAGCGCGTCGGAGTCGTGTGCGAGCAGGTGGGACCCGGTCACGTCGACCATCTCCGAGCGGTCCCGCGTCCACGCGACGAACCCGCACCGGCCACACGCCCAACGGCTCACCATGATCAGAGACGTGTCTCTCGGGAACCGTCGGAAGCACATGTATGTTGGGTAATGTGTGTGGAGACCGCGGCGTCGGAGGAGCGGCGGTCACTCGGGCCCGAGCGAGCCGGCGTCACCGCCGTCGGGACCGACAGACGCGTCGACCGCGAACCCGTTCTCGTCGGCGTGTTCGACCCGGACGCGCGTGACCCGGGTCGCGGTCGCGCCGGTGACGGCGAGCGTGACCTCGCCGACCGCGACGCGGTCACCTTCCTTCGGGAGCCGCCCGAGCTGACGGGTGACGAGCCCCGCGACAGTCTCGACGCCTGCGTCCGCGGGCAGCGAGAGGCCGAGCGCCTCGTTGAGGTGGCCGACCGTCGTCCAGCCGCGGACCACGGCGGCGTCGGGCGCGACCACGTCGACCGCGTCCGTCTCCCAGCGGCCGACCAGCTCGCCGACGACCTCCTCGAAGAGGTCCTCCAACGTCGCGATTCCCACGACCGCGCCGTGCTCGTCAACGACGATCACCATTCGCGTCTCGCTCGCGCGCATCTCCGTGAACAGCTCGTCGAGCGGCTTCGTCTCGGGGACGAACGCCGGCTCGCTGAGCGCGCTCGCGAGGTCGGCACCGCTCTCGTCGGCGCGGATCGCGTCGCGGACGTCGACGACCCCGACCACGTCGTCGCGGTTCTCGCCGTACACCGGCATCCGGGTGACTCCCTCGCTCGCGGCCCGCGAGAGCGCGTCCGCCGGGGTCGCCGTGTCGGGGAGCGCGACCACGTCGGTCCGGGGGACCATCACCGCGGCGACGGTGGTGGTCTCCAGATCGAGGACGCCCCGGATCATCGCGCCCTCGTCAGGGTCGAGCGCGCCCGCGACCTCGCCGGAGCGCACGAGCGTCGCGATCTCCTCCCGGGTGAGGTACGACTCGATGGCGGACTCGCCGCCGGTGAAGCGGTTGACGACGCCGGAGGCCGCCTCGAACACGTACAGGACGGGACGGAGCACGCGCTGGACCGCGACGACGATCCGGGAGACCCGGAGCGCGTGTCGCTCCGCGTTGGCGACGGCGTACGACTTCGGCGCGATCTCGCCGAAGACGATGACGAACACCGAGGTGACGAGCGTCGACCCCGTGGCCGCCTGGCCGCCGGAGAAGCCGAACCGGACGAACACCGCGGTCGCGACCGACGCGGCGGCGATGTTGGCGACGTTGTTGCTCACCAAGGCCGTGACGAGGAACCGGTGGGAGTCGTCGCGCAGCGCCGACAGCGCCCGGGCGCCGGGAGCGTCGGTCGCGACGAGCGAGTCGATCCGGTGGCCGGGGACGGAGAACACCGCGAGTTCCGAGCTGGAGAAGAAGGCGCTCACCGCGGTCAGCGCGAGGATGGCGCCGACGCCGACGAACGCGATCGTGAGGTTCATGCGCGGAACGTGCGGCCCAATATAAAAGGGAGTACCGGCGGCGAACATACCCACGAACGCGCATTCTCCAGTCGAAACAGAGGGGTCGATACCCACGAGCGCGGATCCGTTCGGGCGGCAAAACGGCGCGATGAGGAAAGCGTTAACCCCGCGCCGCGGGTGCGTTTCGACATGAAGGTACTCGTGACCGACCCCATCGCGGACGCGGGGTTGGACCGACTCCGAGACGCCGGCCACGAGGTCGTCACCGACTACGAGGCGGAGGGGGAGGCGCTGCTCGACGTCGCAGCCGACGCCAACGCGCTGATCGTGCGGTCCGGAACCGACGTGAACGAGGCGGTCTTCGAGGCCGCGAGCGAGCTCGTCATCGTCGGCCGGGCGGGCATCGGCGTCGATAACATCGACATCGAGGCCGCGACCGACCACGGGGTCATCGTCGCAAACGCCCCCGAGGGGAACGTCCGCGCCGCCGCCGAGCACACCGTCGCGATGACGTTCGCCGTCGCGCGCTCGATCCCGCAGGCGCACGGTCGCCTGATCGGCGGCGAGTGGGCGAAAGGCGAGTTCCTCGGTACCGAGGTGAACAACAAGACGCTCACCATCGTCGGCCTCGGCCGCGTCGGGCAGGAAGTCGCCAAGCGCCTCGACTCGCTCGGGATGGACCTCGTCGTCTACGACCCGTACATCTCTGAGGAGCGCGCCGACCGGATGGGGGCGGAGCTCGTCGAGGACCTCCACGACGCGCTCGCCGTGGGCGACTTCGCGACGATCCACACCCCGCTTCTCCCCGAGACCGAGGGGATGATCGGCGAGGCCGAGCTGGCCAAGCTGGAGGGCGGCTACCTCATCAACTGCGCCCGCGGCGGCATCGTCGACGAGGATGCGCTCGCTGAGGCGGTCGAGGACGGCGTCCTCGCCGGCGCCGCGCTCGACTCCTTCGCCGAGGAACCGCTCCCCGAGGACTCGCCGCTGCTCGACGTCGAGGAGATCGTCTTGACCCCGCACCTCGGCGCGTCGACGGAGGCGGCCCAGGAGAACGTCGCGGTCGACACCGCCGAGGCCGTCCTCGCGGCGTTCGACGACGAGCCGGTCCTCACCGCGCTCAACGCGCCCTCGGTCGACGAGAGCGCGTTCCCGCGAATCGAGCCGTACATCGACGTGGCCGAGACCGCCGGGAAGGTCGCCGCCCAGCTGCTCGACGGTCGGATCACCGGGGTCGAGGCGACCTACGAGGGCGACATCGCCGCGGAGGACGTCGACCTCGTCACCGCGAGCGCCCTGAAGGGCGTCTTCGAGCCGCTGGAGTGGCAGGTGAACGCGGTGAACGCGCCGCGGCTCGCCGAGGAGCGCGGCATCGAGGTGACCGAGTCGAAGACCCGGCAGACCGACGACTTCCAGAGCCTCGTGCGCGTCACCGTCCACAACGGCGACGACGAGATCGCGGTCGAGGGAACGCTGTTCGCCGGCGAGGACGCCCGCATCGTCCGGATCGACGGGTTCCGGGTCGACGCGGTCCCGTACGGCCACATGCTCGTCGCGCGAAACACCGACGAGCCCGGCGTCATCGGGCTCATCGGGACCGTCCTCGGCGACCACGACGTCAACATCGCCGGGATGTTCAACGGCCGCGAGACGCAGGGCGGGGAGGCGCTCACCGTCTACAACCTCGACTCGGCCGTCCCCGACGCCGCGACCGAGGAGCTGCTCGCGGACGACCGCGTCGTCGAGATCACCGAGCTCACCCTGGACGGCGCCGACGGGCGTGCGGACGAGTAACGCGGGACTCGCCGAGTAGGCGGCGAGTACTGCGCAGCCCCGGAGAAGATATCAGACCGTCCCCGGACGGGCTACGACTCCGCCGCGGGCGACTCCGAGACCGCGACGAGCGCGTCCGCGTCGGCGACGACGGGCGACGCGACGGCTTCGATCGGTCGATCCCCGAAGGCGACGACGAACGCCGCGCCGTCGCCGACCGTCGTGTCCGACAGGCAGGCTTCCCCTTCTGCGGCCCCGCGACCCGCACCGACGCCGACCGTCCAGCCGTGCGACTCGGCGAGCGCCGCGACCGACGCGAGGCCGATCCCGGTCCCCTCGTCCGCAGTCGTGTAGCCCCGGTCGAACACGCGGTCGCGTCGGACCCGGCGTGGACAGCCGCGTTCCGGAAGAGGTTCTCCAAGACGCTCCGCACCGCAGTCCTGTCCGCGGCGTACGACTCGTCGCCCGCCACCGTCAGCGTCGCTCCCGCCGTCTCGGCGGTCCGCCAAGCCGCCTCGGCCGCGGCCGCGAACGAGAACGACTCGGCACCGGCGTCTGGGTCCGGGTGGTCGACGGCCGCGAGCGTCTCGTCGACGATCTCGAAGATCCGGTCGTGAGCGCTCTCGACCCGCTCGGCCGCCGCCTCGTCGCCCGCGGTCGCGAGGTCCGTGAACCCGTCCGCGACCGTCAACGGGTTCTTAATGTCGTGCGCCAGCGCGTGCGTCAGCGTCTGGAGCCGGTCGTTCGCCACTTCGAGGTCCCGCCGGTTGCGCTCCGAGTCGGTCACGTCGCGAAACAGCAACACCGTCCCCTGCGAGCGGCTGCCGAGCGTCGGAAGCGAAACGGCAGAGAGCGAGACGAACCGCGGCTCGCCGGCGACCTCGACGCGGAGCGGTTCGTCAGGGGCCTCGCCGCGGCGGTACGCGGCGCGGACCTCCGGGGCGTCGGCGAGCGCGTCCGCGATCGGGACGCCGACCGCGACGCCCTCGCCGAGCCACGCGCGGGCCGCCGGGTTCGCGTCCGCGATCCGCCCGCTTCGGTCGACGACGACGATCGGGTCGGGGACCGCCTCCAGGGTCACCTGCCGGGCGACCGGCGTCACGCCCAGCGTCCGCCCCCGCCGGACCGCGATCGTGAATGCGACGCCCGTGAGCACGAACAGGAGTTCGGGCCGGAACGCCGGGCCGCCCCCGAGCACGACGAACTGCGCGCCCCACGGCGCGGCAGAGCCGACGAGCAGCAGCCCCGCGGACGCGCGGAACGCGGGCGCCGAGTCGTACACGCCGTACGCGAGCGTCGCGAACGTCCCGACGAGCAGGACCTGCGAGTAGAGCCAGCCGACCCACCACACCGGGCCGAACTCCCGGACGAGCACCGTCCCCGAGCCGACCGCGACGAGGTCGGTCCCGGTCCGGACCAGCCCGTGGACATCGTTCGTCCAGCTCAGCAGGGTCAACGCGGCGAGCGGGGCGAGCAGCGCGAGCAGGCGGCGCCGGGAGAGCCACGCGTCGTAGCCGAGGTAGGACGCGACGAACGCGACCGCCGCGACCGGGACGACCGCGGTCGCGGGGTACTGGACGTTGAGCCAGAACAGCTTCCCGGCCTCAGTCGTCGCGACGGCCTCGCCGAACAGCCCCGCGGACCACCAGGCGATCGCGGCCATGAACGCGACCGCGGCGCGACCGCCCGACTCGTCGCGGGAGTCGAACGCGACCGCCGTCGCACAGACCGCAACGACGGCGGCGAGCGCGGCGAGCGGCGCGGTCGTCGGGACGTCTATCAACTTGTCTGTCGTTCAAGTGTTTACTACTTAATACAAACTGTCGGGGCGACGTGTTCGGCAATCGGTGATAGCGCCAACGGCTCTGGGGTGTCGAGGGCGCGGGTCGAGAGCGGGAGGTGGGCGGCCGCACCGACCGGCCCCGTCGGGCGATCAGTCGTGGAGGTGGTCGACGACGGCGTCGGCGTCGTTCGGGACCGGCTCGGGGTCGCCGCCGGCCTCGTAGGCGGCGTCGGGGTCCTTGAGGAGGTGGCCGGTCGTCAGGCAGACCACGCGCTCGTCGTCGTCGACGACGCCCTCGCGCCGGAGCTTCTTGAGGCCCGCGAGGCTCGCGGCGGAGGCGGGCTCGACGCCGACGCCCTCGCTGGCGAGGTGGCGCTGCGCGGCGGTGATCTCCGGGTCGCTCACGGCAACGGCGGTGCCGCCGGTGTTCCGGATGCCGGGGAGCGCCTTCGGCGCGTTGACGGGGTTGCCGATGCGGATCGCGGTCGCCCGCGTCTCGACCTCCTCCCAGCGGCGGATCTCGTCGTTCCCCTCCTCGACCGCCTCGACCATCGGCGCGGCGCCCTCCGCCTGGACGCCGGTGAGCTTGGGGACCTCGTCGGGGTCGAGCGCGCCCGACTGGACGAGCTCGCGGAACCCCTTGTACAGCGCCGAGGTGTTGCCCGCGTTGCCGACGGGCAGGACGATGCGGTCCGGGAACGTCCCGTAGTCGGCGTAGAACTCCTCTAAGATCTCGAAGCCGATCGTCTTCTGCCCCTCCAGCCGAAACGGGTTCAGCGAATTGAGCAGGTACGCCTCGCCGCGGGCGGCCAGCTCCTGGACGATGTCGAGGCACGCGTCGAAGTTGCCGTCGACCTCCAGGATGCGCGCGCCGTGGAGGCTCGCCTGCGCGATCTTCCCGGCGGCGACCTTCCCCTCCGGGAGGAGGACGAGGGTCTGCATCCCGCCGCGGCCGCCGTAGGCCGCGAGCGCGGCCGAGGTGTTGCCGGTGGAGGCGCACGCGAGCGCGCCGACGCCCAGCTCCTTCGCGACGCGGACGCCGACGGTCATCCCGCGGTCCTTGAACGAGCCGGTGGGGTTCATCCCCTCGTGTTTGATCCGAAGCGCGTCGACGCCAACCGCCTCCTCGATGCGCGGGACGCGGTGGAGCGGCGTGTCGCCCTCGGGGAGGGTAACGCCGAGGTCGAACGGGAGCCCCTCGCGGTAGCGCCAGACGCCGCGGTCGGGGCCGTCGGAGGACGCGCCGGACCCGAACTCGTCGAACGTCGGGGGGTCGTCGTACCGGACTTCGAGCAGGCCGTCGCACTCGTCGCAGGTGTAGCGCACCGCCTCGAACGGGGCGAACGTCTCGTCGCACGCGATACACGCGAGCCACGTCCCGTCGTCGGCGCAGTCTGGCGCCGCCGGGGTCGGGGCGTCGATGGCGAGATCCATTACCACGGCGTCCGTCCCGCCGGGGCTTAAGACGGGCGGTCGAGACGGACGTTGCCGGCCGACGCGAACGCGTTCGGCCTCAGTCGACGATGATCTCGGAGCTCTCGTCGCCCCCGTCGTCGCCGGAGCCGAGGCGGTCCTGGTAGCGCTGGATCCAGTCGGCGAAGCAGTCGGGGCAGAGCCGCTGGGTGTCGATGTTCGCCCGGTCGACGCTCAGCCGGACGGTGCGCGCGAGCGCGTCCGTCGTGGCCTCGCCGCAGGCGTCGCAGGGCGCAGTCGTCGGCGCGTCGCTCATATGGTGTCGGT